>JBIIUM010000030.1:0-25546 GCA_044339985.1 Burkholderiales bacterium
CCTGGAGAAAAACAACAAGGGCAACGATCGCGACCTGCTGTTCCACCTGGAACTGGGTGAACTGCACCGCCTCAACGGCGCGTACCCGCGCAGCCTCGAGGCCTTCCGGGCGGCGGACGCGGTGATTCAGGCCTGGGAGCAGACCGCGAAACTCGACCCTTCGAAGCTTTCCGGTTCCGTGGCCAGCTTTCTGGTCAACGACAAGGTGCGTGTCTACGAAGGCATCGACTACGAAAAGGTGATGGTGACCACGCGCATGGCCATGGACTACCTGGCCATGGGAGACTGGGACAACGCCCGCGTCCACATCAAGCGCAGCCATGAGCGCGAGGCGCTCATCGCGGAGGTGCGTGCCAGGCAGTACGTGGATGTGCAGGAGGAGGCCCTGCGCAAAGGTGCTCGCCAGAGCTTCAAGGAGATCGGCGGCTACCCCGTGCAGACCCTGGAGGTGCCCGAAGCCCTCGCCCTGAAGAATGGCTACCAGAACGCGCTCTCCCACTACCTGGCCGGGTTCGTGTACGAGGCGCTCGGTGAAGGCAGCCTGGCTGCCCCGGGCTATCGCACCGCCATCGAACTGCGCCCCGGCGAAGCGCTGCTGGAGGACTCCCTGGGCGGGCTGGACAAGCGCCTTGCCCTCGGCGACGACGGCAAGTGCGACGCGCTGTTCGTGGTGGAAACCGGCCTCGCGCCGGTTCGCGCCTCGCGGGATTTCAACCTGCCCATTCCCCTGGGTCCCAACGGGAACGTCATCTTCGTGAGCGCGTCCTTCCCGGTGTTGTCGGACCGGGCCGCCTACTCGACGCCAACGGTCACGGTGGATCGCTCCCTCGGGCTTGGCTCTGCCCACGTGCTGGATGTGGACGCCATGGCCAGGCGTGCCCTCGCCGACGAGATGCCAAGTATCATGCTGCGAACCTTCTCCCGCTCCGCCGCTCGGGCCCTGGCCCAGTACGAGATGCAGCGCCAGATGGAAGAGGCGCGCCGCCGCAACCGCGGCGAGGACAACCTGGGCATGGCGCTGGGACTGCTCGCCCTGCAAATCGGCGGTATCGTGCTCGAATCCGCCGATGAGCGCGCTTGGCGCTCCCTGCCTGGCCACGTGGCCGTGGCCAGGGGTCGGCTGTCGCGCGGCGTTCACGCCGTGCAGGTGGACACCGCCTCCGGCGCCGTGAGCTTCGATGTCAACCTGTCCGCCTCCCACGCCGTGGTAGCCGTACGTGTGGCCGGTGGCCGGCCCTACGTGACCCCCGGCGAGCCGCTGCCGCCGGCGGGATCGAAATCCGCCACGAACGACCCCGCGCCTGGCGCGGCGGTTTTCGTGAGCATCCTGCAGTCAGACCGCAGCACCCCCGTTGTTCCCAGGAGGACGCAGTGATGAAGATCCTTTCCGTGACCGTGATGCTGTTCGCCGCCCTGGCCCTCTCGGCCTGCGGCACCAAGAAGGGCTTCGAGAAGCCCGGTTTCGCCTTCGGCTGCCCCATCGGCGACCAGAGGATTTCCTCCATGTCCGACCTGGTAAAGGCCAAGACCGTCCGGGAAGGCGGCAAGAGCCCCGATGTGGAAGTGGAGGAAGTGCGCTGCACCACCACCGGCGAGCTGCTGAAGATCGACGTGGGGGTCTACAACGACGAGTCCGACGTGGAGCGCCTCATGTACAAGTTCCGCTGGATCGACGCCGAGGGCATGCGTGCCGCCGAAGAAGAGTCCTGGAAGCCTCTGCTCATGTACGGCAACTCCCGGCAGATCGTCACCACCGTGGCGCCCAACCCCAAGGCGCGCGACTTCAAGTTCATCATCATGGGACAGGACTGACGCCATGCCTACCAACCTCCCCCTTCGACTGCTGGCGGTGGCCAGCCTGGCCGTATGCGTTGCCCTGAGCGGCTGCGCCAAGCCCAAGACCCGCTACGGCGACGCCGGCGCGGTGGAAACCGTCACCAACCAGTTCGGCTCCACCGACCTGCAGATGCTGGCCGAGCAGATGTCCCAATCCATGCTTTCCGAGGCTCCGGTGATCAGCAGCGGCAATCTGCCCATCGTCACCATCCAGGAAGTGAAGAACAAGACCAGCGAATACATCGACACCCGCACCATCACCAACCGCATGCGCGCCACGCTGCAGAAGAGCCGCCGGGTGCGCTTCGCGGTGGACGAGGCGGACATGAAGAAGCAGATCTCCGAGCTGCAGCGCCAGCAATCCGAGTATTACAAGCAGGAGCAATCGGCCCAGGTCGGCCAGATGGTGGGAGCCGGCTTCCGCCTGTCGGGCGAGATCAGCTCCATCGTCAAGGAAACCAAGGACGTGAAGGACGTGTACTACCAGTTGTTCCTGTCGCTCACCAACGTGCAGACCGGCATCGAGGAGTGGAGCGACACCAAGGACATTCGCAAGACCACCAAGCGCTGAGCCGATGGGGAGCGGCCCGCGCCCGGTCGCGTGGCCGCGTTTAGAATCGCACCTCGCCACTGCGGGGATACGGGAAGTGATGGGGTTGGGTCGAGCGGCCGCCGGTGCTGCGATGCTGCTGTGGGCGCTGTGGGCCGCCGCGGCCTTCGCTGCGCCGCCCGACGATGAGACCGAAGGGCGGGAGCAACAGCGCACGGCCGTGAACCGCGTAGCGGCAGCGCACGATCTCACCTTGATCACCGCCACCGCGCGGCTCGTCCTGCGGCAGGCGGCCCTGCGCACGGCCCGCGAGCACCTCTGGAACCTGGGCCGCGAGCGCAACCTGGGCGCGGACTGGAAACTGGGCGACGCCCACTGGAACGCCGCGGAGGCGGCTCTGGTGCGAGACGCCGCGCCGCTCATCGCCGCCGCCTTCGCGGACGACCTGCGCCTGCGCAACGTGTGGACGGAGGCGGCTGTCACCGGGCTGGATGGCGAAGAGGCCGACGTGATCGCCAGCCATTTCGAATCCGACGCCGGCAAGGAGCAGCTTGCCCTCATGGACTGGTTCCTGAGCGAGACGGTGCTGTTTCGCTACACTTACACCAACCAGTTCCAGTACGACATGCCGGGCACCGAGGCCGAGCAGAAGGAACTGCAACGCATCGCCGTGCCCAAGATCCCCAGGAAGGACAACGAACTGGAATTCTCCAAGCGCAACCCCGAGGCATTCCAGTTCGTGGCCTGCAGCCCCGAGAGCCGCTACTGCCCCGGCGTGAAGTACGTGCGCCTGGTGGCCAAGAAGGTATCGAGCGAGCTCGTCGTCACCATCGACGGTGTGTTGCGCCGGGTGGTGGAGGCGGTGGAAGCGCGCAAGCCCGAGGCCCTGGCCCATGTGGAGGCGTTCCTGGCCCAGCGACGCCCCCCGCCCGCCGAGCCGGCGGCCGCCCCCCCGGCAGGCGCGCGCTGAGCGCTCACACTGCGCCGCTAGGATCGCTCCATGAGTGCTCGCGTCGCGCGGAAGGGTCGGATGCGCAGGCCGCTGGCAGCGGGCCTGCTGACCCTCTCGCTGGCGGGGGGGTCAATCAACGCGGCAGGCGAGGATGACCCCTTCCGGGTGCGCGAGCAGCATCCGCCCGCGCCCTCGGCAGGCTGGTCAGGCACCTCGCCGCGCCCCTGCCCCGATCAGCCAGTGCCGCCCCAACCGCTCGCCCTGGTGGACGCGGTGGACCTGGCGCTGTGCTTCAACCCGCGCACCCGCGCGTCCTGGTCGGCGGCCAAGGCACAAGCGGCCCAGCTGGGCGTGGCGCGGGGCACCTTGCTGCCCAGCGTCAGCGCCAACGGGACGGTGCAACGCCTGGACCAGCGCTCCACGCCCACCCTGGCCGGTCAGCGCACCCAGGCCACGGGCACCCTGAGTGTGAACTACCTGCTGTTCGACTTCGGCGGGCGCGCGGCCAGCATCGAGCAGGCGCGCCAGTCGCTGCTGGCGGCGGACTGGTCCCACAACGACGTGCTGCAGGCAGTGCTGCTGGACACGGTGCAGGCCTTCTACCAGTTGTTTGCTGCCGAGGAGGCTATCGTGGCCACCGCAGCGGCGGAGAAATCGGCGCGCCAGAGTCTGGATGCAGCCGAGGCGCGCCAGCGCGCCGGCAGCGCCACCCGGGCCGACGTCCTGCAAGCGCAGACTGCCCACTCGCAGTCGCGCTTCGCCCGGGTGCAGGCCGAAGGCGCGGCGGCCACCGCGCGAGGCACGCTGGCCAACCGCATCGGCCAACCCGCCAACCGCCCGCTTGCCATCGTGGCCCCCGACGATCTGGCGGCGCAGCGCCTGGCGGCGGCTGACGTGGACCGGCTGGTGGAAACAGCCCTCGCCCAGCGCCCCGACCTGCTGGCGGGAGAAGCCCGCCGCCGGGCCGCCGATGCCGCGGTGCGCGTGCAGCAGTCCGCCAGCAAGCCCACCGTATCTCTTTTCGCCAATGCCTCGGCCACGCAGAATGAGCCGGGTATCGATCCACGCACCGGGGCGCTGGGCGTGCAGGTGTCCATCCCGCTGTTCACCGGCTACCAGAACACCTACCGCATTCGCGCCGCCCGCGAGACGGCCGAGCAGCAGGCCGCCCAACAGGACGTGCTGCGCAATGACGTGACGCTGGACGTGTGGCGCAACTTTCAGGAGGTCCGCACCCAGCGCGCCTCCCTCGAAGCCACCAGCGACGTGGTGGCCAGCGCCGAGCAGTCCCACGCCGTGGCGCTGGGCCGCTACCGGGCCGGGGTGGGCACGGTCACCGACCTGCTGGTTGCCCAGACCGCCCTGTCGCGCGCCCAACTGCAGCGCATCGAGGCCCGCTTCCGCTGGAATGCGGCCAAGGCGGGCCTGGCCCGCGCCATCGGCGACCTGGACGCCGCCCTGCTGCCGGCCAGTCCGGCGGCGCCGAAATGAAGGCCCTCATGACCCCATCGCGCCTGTTGTCCTGGTTCCTCAGACTTTCGCTGGTGGCGGCCCTGGCCGCCGCCGGGTGGTGGGGGTGGAATCACTATCAGCCCGGCGCCGTGCGCGGCCCGGAGGAACGCTACGAGTTCCAGGAGGTGACCCGCGGCGAGATCATCCAGGTGGTCACCGCCAGCGGCACCCTCAATCCGGTGGTGCTGGTGAACGTGGGCACGCAGGTGTCGGGCACGGTGAAGAAGCTGCACGCCGACTTCAACAGCACCGTGGCCGCCGGGCAGGTGCTGCTGGAGCTGGAGCCCACCCTTTTCCGCGCCGCGGTGGAGCAAAGCAGCGGCGCCGTGGCCACGGCCGAAGCGGCGCTGCGCCTCGCGCGCGCCAACGAGGCGCGCAACCGCCAGCTCTTCGAGCAGGAGTACGTGTCGCGGCTGGAGCTCGACCAGGCGGTGCAGGCGCGCGAGGCGGCCGAGGCGCAGTTGCGCACCGCCCGCGGCCAGCTTGCCCGCGATCAGGCCAACCTGGGCTTCGCGGTCATCCGCTCGCCGGTGTCGGGGGTGGTGGTGTCGCGCCAGGTGGACGTGGGCCAGACCGTGGCGGCCAGCTTCCAGACGCCGACGCTGTTTCGCATCGCCCAGGATCTGACGCGCATGCAGATCGACACCAACGTGGCCGAAGCCGATATCGGACGCGTGAAGCTCGGCATGCCGGTGCGCTTCACCGTGGACGCCTTTCCGGGCCGGCGCTTCGAGGGCCGGGTGGCGCAGATCCGCCTCGATCCCATCGTGCAGCAGAACGTGGTGAGCTACGACGTGGTGGTGGCCGTGGCCAACGACGACAAGGTGCTCATGCCGGGCATGACCGCCTACATCACCGCCGAGGTGGAGCGCCGCGCCGACGCGCTGCTGCTGCCCTCGGCGGCGCTGCGCTTCCGGCCCAAGGATGTGCCGCCCGAGCCCAAGCAGCCCCAGACCAAGGGCGACAAGCGCGGCCCCGGCGGGCGGGTGTACGTGCTGCGCGGCCAGCAACTGGTGCCCCAGCGGATCGAAACCGGCATCGCCAACGGCCGTCTGGTGGAAGTGGTGGGCAGCGAGCTGAAGGAAGGCGACCGGGTAGCCGTGCAGAACCGCCTTCCCGATGCGCCTGGCGCAACCAACCCCCTGGGCGCACCCGCCCAGCGCATGCGCTCCTTCTGATGGGCGCGCCCGCTCCCCACCCCGTGGTGGCGGTGGAGCACCTGGAGAAGCACTACGACACCGCCGCCGGCCCGGTACCGGTGCTGCATGACGTGAACCTGGCCATCGCCGCGGGCGAGTTCGTCGCGGTGATGGGCCCCTCGGGCTCGGGCAAGTCCACCTTCATGAACATTCTCGGCGGCCTGGATCGGCCCACGGGCGGGCGTTACCTGCTGGACGGGCGCGACGTGTCGCGGTTGGGCGGCGACGCGCTGGCTGGCGTGCGCAACCGCTTCATCGGCTTCGTGTTCCAGGGCTTCAACCTGCTGCCGCGCGCCAGCGTGCTGGAGAACGTGGCCCTGCCCATGATCTACGCCGGCGTGCCGCGCCGCGAGCGGCTGCGCCGCGCCGCCGAGTTGCTCGAACGGGTGGGCCTGGGCGCGCGCGGCCACCATCGTCCCAGCCAGATCTCCGGTGGCCAGCAGCAGCGCGTGGCCATCGCCCGCGCGCTCGCCAACCAGCCCCAGTTGCTGCTGGCCGACGAGCCCACCGGCAACCTGGACACGGCCACCAGCCACGAGGTGATGGAGTTGTTCGCGCGCCTCAATCACGAAGACCGCACCACCATCGTCCTGGTGACCCACGAGTCGGACGTGGCGCGCTTCGCCACGCGGCGCATCGCTTTCCTCGACGGCCGGGTGGTGGAGGATGCGCCGGTGACCGACCGGCTCTGGCGGCCCGCCACAGCGGCGGCGCAAAGCGCCGCGGGCGCGCCATGATCTTCGCCATGCTGCGCGAGGCCTGGCTTGCCATGGGGGCCAACAAGCTGCGCACCTTCCTCACCATGCTGGGCATGATGATCGGCGTGGCGGCGGTGGTGGTCATGCTGGCGGTGGGCCAGGGTGCCCAGCGCGCCGTGCGCCAGTCCATCGCCACCCTGGGCACCAACCTGTTCATGGTGGTGTCGAGCTTCTCCAGCGCAGGCGGGGTGCGCGGCGGCGCAGGCAGCGCGCCCACCCTCACCCTGGCCGATGCCGCCGCGCTGGCCGAATTGCCCAGCGTGGGCGATGTGGCACCCATGCAGCCGGGCACTTCGCAGCTGGTGGCTGGCGCGGCCAACTGGAACACCCAGGTGTTCGGCGTGACGGCGAGCTACTTCGGGGTGCGCGACTGGCAGCTCGCCTGGGGCGACCCCATCACCGATACCGATGTGCGGCTGGCCACGCGCGTGGCGGTGCTGGGCCAGACGGTGGCCGACCGCCTGTTCGGCGACGACGATCCGGTGGGCCGCTCCATGCGCATCCGCAACGTGCCCTTCGTGGTGGCGGGCGTGCTGGCGGCCAAGGGCCAGAGCTTCGATGGCCGCGACCAGGACGACACGGTGCTCATTCCGCTGTCCACGGCGCAGCGCAAGGTGTTCGGTGCGCAGGTGCCCAACAGCGTGCGCATGATCATGGTGCAGGCGGTGTCGGAGCGCGCCATGGCCCAGGCGGAAGGCGACATCACCGCGCTGCTGCGCGAGCGCCACCGCTTGGCCGACGGCATTGAAAACGACTTCACCGTGCGCAACCTCGCCGCCGCCGCGGAGGTGCAGGCACAGACCACCCGGGTGCTGTCCATGCTGCTGGGTGCCGTGGCCGCCGTGTCGCTGGTGGTGGGCGGCATCGGCATCATGAACATCATGCTGGTGTCGGTGACCGAGCGCACCCGCGAGATCGGCATCCGCATGGCCATCGGCGCACGCCGCCGCGACATCCTGCTGCAGTTTCTCGCCGAGGCGGTGTTCGTGTCGGTGCTGGGCTGCCTGATCGGGGTGGCCCTGGGCGTGGGCGGCGCCGGCGTGGCAGCGCGCTTCACCGGCATGACCGCCGAGGTGACCAGCGCCTCCATTGTCCTGGCCTTCGGCGTGGCGGCCTGCGTGGGCATCTTCTTCGGCTTCTATCCGGCCCGCAAGGCCGCCCGCCTGGAACCCATCGAAGCGCTGCGCTACCACTGAAGGCCGCGCAGGCCGCGGCTTCAGCCCGCGGCCGCAGCCCGCGCCTGCTGCGCCAGCGCCCAGGCCACGTGGCGGCGCACCAGGGCGCTGGGATGGTCGGCGCGGGCCGCCAGCGCGCGTCGCACGGCCTCGCTGGGCGGGGCGTTGCCCAGGCCCACCGCCAGATTGCGCAACCAGCGCTCGTGGCCAATGCGCGCCATGGCGCTGCCCGCCAGGCGCTGGGTGAACTGCGCCTCGCTCCAGCCGAAAAGCGCCACCAGGGTGGCAGCGTCCAGACCGTTGCGCGCCTGGAAATCGGGAACGTCCGCGGGGCGGGCATAACGGTTCCACGGGCAGAACAACTGGCAGTCGTCGCAGCCGTACACGCGGTTGCCCAGCAGCGGGCGCAGCGCCTCGGGAATGTCGCCGGGATGCTCGATGGTGAGGTAGGAAATGCAGCGGCGCGCGTCCAGACGGTAGGGCGCCACGATGGCCTGCGTGGGGCAGACCTCGATGCACTTCGTGCAGCTGCCGCAATGGGCAGTCGAAGGCGCATCGGGCGGCAAGGGCAGGTCGGTGTAGATCTCTCCCAGGAAGAAGAACGAGCCGGCTTCCCGGTCCAGCAGCAGCGTGTGCTTGCCGCGCCAGCCAAGACCGGCGCGGGTGGCCAGCTCCACCTCCAGCACCGGGGCGCTGTCGGCGAAGACGCGATACCCGAAGGGCCCCACCGCCGCCGCCACGCGCTCGGCCAGGCGCTGCAGGCGCCGGCGCAGCACCTTGTGGTAATCGCGCCCCAGGGCGTAGCGCGACACGTAGGCCAGCTCGGGCCGCGCCAGCACGTCGTGTGCGTCCGTGGCCGAGGCATCGAGATAATTCATGCGTGCCGAAATCACGCTCACGGTCCCCGGCACCAGGTCGGCGGGGCGTGCACGGCGCATGCCGTGGCGCTGCATCCAGTCCATGCTGCCGTGAAAGCCCGCCTCCAGCCAGGCCCGCAAGCCGGGTTCGGCGTACGACAGGTCCACGCCCGCGATGCCCACGGCATCGAAACCGAGGGCCCGGCCCCAGGCGCGGATGCGCTGCGGCAACTCCTCCGGCAACAAGCGTTCGCGCGGCTGCGCGCTTTCCGGGTCCATGGGGCCAGTGTAGCCCTTGATCGCCGTCAAGGGCCGGACCGGGGCGCGCCGCGTACCATGCCGGACATGACCCGCCCGGTTCGAGCCGCCCGCCCCGCCAGCCGCCCTCTGCCACTTCTGTTGCCGCTGGCTGCCTGGGCTGGGCTCGCGCTGGCGCCGTGCGCCCCGGCCCAGGACATTGCCCTGTCTGGCGAGCAGGCGCTCGCCCTGGGCGTTGCCGTGCAGGCTCCGGTGGCCGAATCGGGCGGCGAGGTGGTGGGCCTGGCCGCCGAGGTGATGGTGCCCAACAACCAGTTGCACGTGGTGAGCACGCCCCTGCCCGGACTGGTGGAGTCCATCCACGTGGCCGTGAACGAGCGGGTGCGCAAGGGGCAGCTGCTGGCACGCCTGCAAAGCTCGGCCCTGGCCGAGGCGCAGCGCGGATACCTGCAGGCGCGCACCCAGTTGCAGCTCGCCGAGGCCAACCTCGACCGCGACCAGAAGCTCGCCGCCGAGGGCCTGATCGCCGAGAGCCGCCTGCTGTCCACGCGCGCAAGCCACGTGGAGGCCACCGCGCTGCTGGCCGAACGGCATCACGTGCTGCGGCTGGCGGGCATGTCCGAGGCCGATGTCGCCCGTCTGCAGTCGGGTACCGCCATCAGTTCGAGCGTGGCCATCCTGGCGCCCGCCAGCGGCGCCGTGGTGGAGCAGATGGCCCAGGCCGGGCAGCGGCTGGAGGCCTACACGCCCATCTACAAGATCGCCCAGCTCGATCCGCTGTGGCTGGAGATCCAGGCGCCGCTGGCGCGCGCCGCGGGCATCCGCGAGGGCGCGGCGGTGCGCGTGCCCGCGGTGGATGCCGTCGGACGGATCATCTCGGTGGGCAAGGCGGTCACCCCCGAGAGCCAGACGCTGATGCTGCGCGCGCTGATCGTGCGCAACGCCAGCCGGCTGCGGCCCGGACAGTACGTGGAGGCTGCGGTGGCAAGCACCACCGGCGATGGCCGCCAGTGGCGCGTGCCCAACGCGGCGCTGGTGCGCCACCAGAGCCGGTTGCTGGTGTTCGCCCGCACCCGCGAGGGTTTCCGCGCCGTGGCGGTGACACTGGTGCAGGAAGGCCCCCAGTCCAGCCTGGTGGCCGGCACCCTGCAAGCCAGCGATGCCATCGCCGTGGCGGGCGTGGCCGCCCTCAAGGCACGGCTGCTGGGCATCGGCGGCTGAGGGCCGCGCCGCCATGCTGAACCGCCTGGTGGCCTTCTGTCTGCGCCAGCGCCTGCTGGTGGCAGCGCTCACGCTGGTGCTGGCGGCCCTCGGCGTGCAGGCGCTGCTGGAGTTGCCCATCGACGCCTTTCCCGACGTCTCGTCCACGCAGGTGAAGATCATCCTCAAGGCGCCGGGCATGACACCCGAGGAAGTGGAATCGCGCATCGTGCAGCCGGTGGAACTGGAGATGCTGGGCATTCCCCGCCAGCGGCTGCTGCGTTCCGTGTCCAAGGTGGCCATTGCCGATGTCACCATCGACTTCCAGGAAGGCACCGACATCTACTGGGCGCGCCAGCAGGTGAACGAGCGCCTGTCAAACGTGCTGCCCGAACTGCCCGCCGGGGTGAGCGGCGGCATGGCGCCCATCACCACACCGCTGGGCGAGATGTTCATGTTCACCATCGAAGGCGGCGACCTGTCGCTCGCGCAGCGCCGCACGCTGCTCGACTGGACCATCCGGCCGCGGCTGCGCACCGTCCCGGGCGTGGCCGACGTCAACCCGCTGGGCGGTCATGTGCGCGCCTTCGAGGTGGTGCCCGACAGCGCCGCTCTGGCCTCGCGCGGCATCACCCTGCCGGCCCTGGAAGCCGCCCTGGCGGCCAACAACCGCAACGACGGCGCCGGGCGGCTGAAAGACGGCGAGGAAGCGCTGCTGGTGCGCGCCGAGGGCAGCATCCGCACCCTGGAGGACGTGCGCGCCATCGTGGTGGGCGAGCGCAACGCCGTGCCGGTGCGCGTGGCCGAGGTGGCGGAGGTGCGCGTGGGCAGCCTCACCCGTTACGGCGCAGTCACCCGCAACGGCCGTGACGAGGCGGTGCAGGGCCTGGTGCTGGGCCTGCGCGGCGCCAACGCCCGCGCCGTGGTGGAGGGCGTACGCGGGCGGCTGGCGGAAATCGCCCCGCTGCTGCCGCCCGGGGTGCGCACCGAGGTGTTCTACGACCGCGGCGCGCTGGTGGATCGCGCCGTGGGCACGGTGTCGCGAGCACTCATCGAAGCCATCGTGCTGGTGGTGATCATGCTGCTGCTGATGCTGGGCGACCTGCGCGCCGCCGTGGTGGTGGCCGCCACCCTGCCGCTGGCGGCGCTGGCCACCTTCGTGCTGATGGAGCGCACCGGCATGAGCGCCAACCTCATGAGCCTGGGCGGGCTGGCCATCGCCATCGGCATGCTGGTGGACGCCTCTGTGGTGGTGGTGGAAAACGTGGTGAGCCACCTGGCCCACGACGCCGGCCGCAACCCGAAGCTGCGGGTGGTGTACGAGGCGGTGCGCGAGGTGGCCGTGCCGGTGGCCTCGGGCATCGTCATCATCGTCATCGTGTTCCTGCCGCTGCTCACCCTGGAGGGGCTGGAGGGCAAGCTGTTCAAGCCGGTGGCCTGGTCCATCATCTTCGCCCTCAGCGCCTCGCTGGTGCTGGCCCTGAGCGTCATTCCGGTGCTGGCCTCGGTGCTGGTGGGCGCTGGCGCGCACCGCGAACCCTGGCTGGTGCGCAAGGCCCAGGCGGCCTACGCGCCGCTGCTCGAAGCGGCGCTGGCGCACCCGCGGCTGGTGGCGGCGGTGGCGGGCGCGATGCTGGCGGCGGCGGCGGGCGCCTACCTGGCCACGGGCAAGACCTTCATGCCGGTGATGGACGAAGGCGACATCATCATGCAACTGGAGAAGCTGCCCTCCATCTCGCTGGATGCGAGTCTCGACCTCGACCTGCGGCTGCAGAAGGCCGTGCTGGAGCAGGTGCCCGAGGTGGCGGGCGTGGTGGCGCGCACCGGCGCCGACGAACTGGGGCTCGACCCCATGGGCCTCAACCAGACCGACACCTTCCTGGTGCTCAAGCCCCGCGAGCAGTGGCGCTCGCCGGACAAGCAGGCCATCGTGGAATCCCTGCGCCGGGTGGTGGCCGGGTTTCCGGGCGTGAACGTAACCTTCACCCAGCCCATCGAGATGCGCGTGGCCGAGATGCTCACCGGGGTGCGCGGCGACCTCGCGGTGAAGATCTTCGGGCCCGACCTGCCGGTGCTCAACCGCCTGTCGCGCGAAATCGAAGCGGCGCTCAAGGCCGTGCCCGGCAACCGCGACGTGTTCACCCTCACCAACGAGGGCATGCAGTACCTGCGCGCCGAGATCAACCGTTTCGCCACCGGACACCAGAAGCTCACCGTGGACGAGATCGAGGCCGACCTGCGCACCCAGCTGGAGGGGCGGCGCGTGGGCACGGTGATCGAGGCCGGGCGGCGCACACCGCTGATCCTGCGCGGCCGCGCCGAACTGCGCGAATCGGCCTCGATGTTCCAGAACCAGAACGTGGTCATGCCCGACGGCAAGAACGTGCCGCTGGGCACGGTGGCAAGCCTGGCGCGCGTGGACGGGCCGGTGAAGGTGGACCGGGAAAACGCCCTGCGCTATGCCGTGGTGCAGGCAAGCGTGCTGGGGCGCGACCTGGTGGGCTTCGTGGACGACGCCCAGGCCGCCGTTGCGGCAAAGGTGAAGCTGCCCGAGGGCTACAGCATCACCTGGGGCGGGCAGTTCGAAAACCAGCAGCGCGCCGCCGCGCGGCTGGCGGTGGTGATCCCCATCGCGCTGGCGCTGATCTTCATGCTGCTGTTCGCCACCTTCGGCTCGCTGCGTCAGGCGCTGCTGGTGTTCGCCAACATCCCCTTCGCCATGGTGGGTGGCATCGTGGCCCTGTGGGCATCGGGCGAATACCTGTCGGTGCCGGCCTCGGTGGGCTTCATTGCGCTGCTGGGCATCGCCGTGTTGAACGGCGTGGTGCTCATGAGCACCTTCAACCAGCTGCGCGCCGCCGGCCTGCCGGTGGACCAGGTGGTGCGCGAAGGCGCCCGGCGCCGCCTGCGCCCGGTGCTCATGACTGCCTCCATCGCCGCCCTGGGCCTGGTGCCGCTGCTGGCGGCCACGGGGCCGGGCTCCGAGATCCAGCGGCCGCTGGCCATCGTGGTGATCGGCGGGCTGGTCACCTCCACCGCGCTCACGCTGCTGATCCTGCCGCTGCTCTACCAGCGCTTCGGTGATCTGCCGGCCGGCAGCACCGACGTGCTCGCGGGAGCGGCGCCATGACCCGCCCGCCCAGGAGGGCAGCGCTGCGACTCTGTGCAGCCGCCCTGCTGCTGGCGGCGGCGGCGCCGGCGCAGGCCCAGTCGGCTGCGGCCTACGACCAGACCGGGCTGCCGCCGCTGCCCGCGGTGGAACGGGCCCTGTCCGGCTATCCGCCCGTGAAAGTGGCCCGCGACGTGGTGCGCGCCGAGCAGGCCAATGCCCGGCGCCTGGAGGCCGGCCCCTACGAGCTCTCGGTGCGCGGCGGCTACCAGAGCCACAACATTCCCGACGGCCGTTATCCCGAATGGGACCTGGGCGTGGAACGGGGCCTGCGCCTGCCGGGCAAGGCACGCCTCGACACGGCCCTCGGCGCCCAGGGGGTGGAGTTCGCCCGGCGCGCCGCCTACAGCGCCTGGTGCGATGCCGCACGCCTGCTGCTCAGGCTCTGGTACGGCTGGATGCGCGAGCGGCAGCAACTGGAGCTATGGCAAAAACAGGCGGGCTTCCTGCGCCAGCAACAGGAGGTGGTGGCCAAGCGCGCCCGCGTCGGCGACGCCCCGCGCATCGACGTGATCCTCGCCGAATCCGCGCTGGCCCAGGCCGAGGCCGTGGTGGCCGGACTGCGCGGCCGCGAGGAAGGCGCGCGCGCAGCGCTGGAGCGCACCTTTGCAGGCATCGAGGCTGGCGCGGCTGCCATGCCCGGCGAGCCGCGCCCGCTGGAACACACCCTCGACTGGTACATCGAGCGGGTGCGCGCCCACAACGACGAAGTGCGCGTGGCGCGGGCCTTCAGCCGCCGCGCCCGGCTGCTTGCCGAGCGCGCCAATGCAGACCAGGCGCCCGACCCCGCCCTGGGCGCGCGCCTGTCCCAGGACCGCAGCAGCGCCGATCGCATCGCTGGCGTGTATTTCATCGTCCCCATCCCGGGTGAGGCGCGGCGCGCCTTCGCGGCCGTGGAAGCGGCGCGCGCCGATTCCGCCACCAGCCAGGAGGCCGCTGTCCTGCAGCGGGTGAGCGCCGAGGTGGCCATGATGGAAGGCCAGGCGCGCGGCGCCTACGCCGCCTGGCAGCGCGCCAGCGCCGCCGCCGCCGGCATGCAGCGACACGCCGACCTGGTGACGCGCTCCTGGCAGCTCAAGGAAGCCTCCCTCTCCGACGTGGTGATCGCCCGCCGCGCGGCGGTGGAATCGGCCCTGCAGGCGACCCTGGCGCAACTGGAAGCCGAGGAGTCCCGCCGCCGCCTGCTGGTGGAGGCGCACATCCTTTGGAACGATCCGGACGAGGCAGCGGAGCCCCATGGCGATTGAAGCGCGCCACTGCGCCTCGACGCGCGCGGCGCCTCGCGGGAGCGCGCCAGCCCTTTGCGACGCAGTCCGCAGGGACGCTCGGGGTCCGTACCCCCCGCGCCACCGCACAACCGGGACCGGTGGGCACCGTGCCCGGTGATAAGCTCCCGGCCCGGTCGCCATCCGGGCGCGCCGCCCATCTTGCAACCACTCTCGCAGAGCAATTCAAATGATCGATACACGACGCAGATCCATGGTTGTCCTCCTGTCCGGCCTGGTGGCCCTTCCCGCCGCGGCCGCCTGGGATCCGAAAAAGGACAAGAAGGACCTCGACGCGGCAGCCGCCACCATCGCGGCGTTCAAGAAAGACGACCCCGGCATCGGGTCGTTTTTCGCCGAGGCCCACGCCTACGTGGTGTTTCCTACCGTGGGCAAGGGTGGCGTGGGTATCGGTGGCGCCTATGGCCGCGGCATGGTGTTCGAGAAGGAGCAGTTCGTCGGCCGCGCCAGCATGACCCAGCTGTCCGTGGGCTTCCAGTGGGGCGGGCAGGCCTACAGCGAAGTGCTGTTCTTCCGTGATGCCAAGGCCTTCGAGCGGTTCAAGGCGAACCGGCTGGAGTTTGCCGCCCAGGCCTCGGCCGTGGCCATCACCCTGGGCGCGGCCGCCAAGGCGGCCTACGATCAGGACGGCACGGCAGTGTTCATCCGCGAGAAGGGCGGCCTGATGTACGAGGCGTCACTGGGCGGCCAGAAGTTCAAGTACACGCCGAACGAGACGAAAGCCGCGCCATGAAGCAGGTCTCCCGCCTCACCCTGCACAGCCTCGGGTTGCGGCTGCTGTCGGTGCCGCTGGCCCGGCCCATCGTCTCCAATCCCACCGTGGGCCGCTACACCCACTGGCCCTTCATCCTCATAGACCTGCAGACCAACGAGGGCGTGGTGGGGCGCAGCTACCTGGAGCCTTACGTGGCGGGCTCCGCGGCCTACATCCTGCCAGCCATCGAGGCGATCGCAGCATCCCTGAAGGACAAGCCGCTTGCGCCGCTGGACTGGTATGCCGGCGCCATCAAGGCCGTGCACCTGTCCGGGCGCGAGGGCGTGGGCCTGGTGGCGGCGTCGGGCCTGGACATGGCCATCTGGGACGCTGTGGCCAAGGCGGCCGGGCTGCCCCTGGCGCAATACCTCGGCGGCAGCATTGGCGGGCTGCGCGCCTATAACACCAACGGGCTGTGGCTTCTGCCCGTGGAGCAGTTGCGTGACGAAGCCGTGGCGCTGGTGGCGCAGGGTGGCTTTTCGGCCATCAAGATGCGCATGGGACGCGAACGGCTCAGCGCCGACGTGGCGGCGCTGGATGCGGTGCGCTCGGCGGTGGGCAGCGAAGTGCGCCTGATGGTGGACTTCAACCAGGCGCTGGACATGGGCGAGGCGCTGGTACGGCTGCACGCGCTCGACGCCGAGGGCCTGCAGTGGTTCGAGGAACCGGTGGTGTTCGACAACTTCGCGGGCTGTGCCCAGCTCGCACGCGAACTGAAGACGCCGCTGCAGATCGGCGAAAACATCTACGGGCCGCGCTCCTTCCTGCGCGCGATCCAGGAGAACGCCGCCGACCTCTACATGCCCGACATGATGCGCATCGGCGGCATCACCGGCTTCCTGCGCTGCGCAGCCATCGCCGGCGCGGCCGGTATCCCGCTGTCGAGCCACCTCTACCCGGAGGCTTCCGCGCATGTGCTGCGGGTGGCCGAAACCGCCCATTGGCTGGAATGGCGCGACTGGGCGCATCCCTTCCTGGAAGCGCCCTTCGCCGTGGAGAACGGGCAAGTGATGATTCCGGACCGGCCGGGGCTGGGAATCGCGTGGAACGAGGACGCAGTGAGTCGCTTCCTCGTTTCCAGGTAAGGCGCGGTCGCACCGGGGGCGGCGCAGGGCGCCGCCCCGCGCCACCACTAGCAGCCCAGGGCTTCGGCCAGGGCCGTGAAGGACGGGACGGCGAGATCCACGGGGCCCGCAGGCTGGGTCTCGCCCGTGCGGGGACCGAACTCGTCCGGTTGCGCCACGAAGGCCGTGCGAAGGCCGACGGCACGGGCAGCCTGGAGATCGCCGCTGTGCGCCGCCACCATCATGGTCTCCTCGGGCTTCAGGTTGAAGGCCTCGGCCGAGGCAAGGTAGACGATGGGCTTGGGCTTGTAGTCGCGGGCGATCTCGGCGCCGAGGATGGCGTCCCAGTGGAAGCCGTTGCGCCGGGCGAGATCGGCCATGAGGGCGATGTTGCCATTCGAGCACGGCGCCAGCAGGAAGCGCTTGCGCAGGCGCATCTGCGAGGCTGGCACATCGGGCCAGGCATCCAGGCGGTGCCAGGCCAGATTGAGGTTCTGCAGCACGGGCTCGGGCACCTTCTCCAGACCGAAGCGCGGGCGGATACGCTCCAGCATGTGACGGTGGATGACGTCGAGCTTGGAGAAGGGAATGCGCCCGGCACGGACTTCCTCCATGGCGGGCTGGTACTCGGCACGCCAGGCGTCCGCGAAGGCGATCCAGTCCAGCGAATAACCCAGCGGACCGAGGATGTCCCTGGATTCTCGAGCCACGCCCGTGCGCCAGTCCACCATGGTGCCGAACACGTCGTAGATCAGCGCTTTCACATCCTTCATGGGCAGGGCTCCTTTTTCCTGGGAATCGGCCTGGGCGCGGGTGGCGTGGCTTGTGGCCGCGACCGCGAACAGGGATGTTCCGCCGAGCAGTAAGCGGCGGCGTGTCTCGTTGGTCATGCCTGACTTCCTCCTGATTGAGTGAGTCGGGGCGTCCGCGGTTTCTCCGGGGCCCCGTGCTGCGCAGCCCCGCGGGGTTCCCTGGGCAGCGGGACCAGCCAGGGCGGGGGTGCGGGAAACGAACTACGGTTCCGGAGCGCATGATATCTAAGGTCGGTCGGTTGGACGGTTCCCGGCCTCCGCAATGCCCGCGGCCGCCCGGAGCGCACGTCCGGGCAGCGCGTTTCCATCCCGCGAGGGGAAACAACCGGCCGGGGCATGGGCCACGCAGCCTTGCCAGGGCGCATCCCCGCGGCGGGAGTCCCGCCTGCACATGGAACCGTGGACGCCACGCCGCCAACCCGGCACCATCACGGGTTGCAATCACCGGCCCCCGGTGGCCGCACTCTCCAGGAGAACCCCATGTTTCGCCTGCATTACAGTCCCGGCTTCGGAAGCATGGCCCCGCACATGGTGCTGCGCGAGGCCGGCGCTCCCTTCGAACTGGTCCCCGTGGACCTCTCCAAGGGCGAACACCAGACTGAAGCCTTCCGGCGGCTCAATCCGCTGGCGCGCATTCCCGTGCTCGAAGCCAATGGCATGATCCTGTACGAGGCGCCCGCCATCTGCCTGCATCTCGCTGATGCGTTCCCCGCTGCGCAACTGGCTCCACCCCCCGGCACCCTGGACCGCGCCCTGCTCTACCGCTGGCTCATGTACCTCACCAACACGCTCCAGGCACACATGCTGTGTTACTACTACCCCCATCGCATCAGCGCCACCGATGCCGCGGCCGCGGAAGTCAAGGCTGCCGCGGAGCAACGGATCGCCGAGGACCTGGACTATGTGGCGGCCGAGATCGCCCGCGCCGCCGGTCCGTGGCTGTGCGGCCAGGCGTACACCGTGGCCGATCCCTATCTCCTGATGCTGTGTTCCTGGACACTGGGCATGGAGCGTCCGGCGCGTGCGGTGCCCGTGCTGGCGCCCCTGCTGGAGCGCGTGGCAGCGCGGCCGGCGGTGCGCGCCGCCCTCGAGGCCGAGGGCCTGCCCCAACCGTGGTTCTAGCCCTCACAAACCCTCGCCGGCATCACGGGTGAACCACAGGTGACCGCGCCCTTTCTGCAGGAACTCGCGGCGCTCCACCCCGGACTGGATGCCTTGGAGATGGAGGCCTCGGCGGGTGCCTTCGAGGCCGTGGCGATCCGCGGCGGCGAGACGCTGGTGCGCGAGGGGGAGCCCTCGGACGCATTGTTCGTGCTGGTGAGCGGCCGGCTGACCGCCACCCGGCGCGACGCCAACGGCAAGACGGTGCGCGCGGGCGAAATCGGCCGGGGCGAGCTGGTGGGGGAGATGAGCCTGTTCACGGGTGCGCGGCGCACGGCCACGGTCACGGCGCTGCGCGATTCGCGGTTGCTGCGCATCTCCCATGACGGCTTCTTCGCCCTCATGCAACGCCACAACGGCATCACCCGGGCCTTCGTGCGGGTGCTGGTGGAGCGCGCCACGGGCCGCATGACGACCCGGCGCGAGCGCCTGTCCACGCTCGCGCTCACCGACGCCCGCGCCCCGGGCACCGCCGCCACGCTGGCGGGTGCGCTTGCACCCGCGCTCGCGGCAGACGCCAAGGTGGTATGCCTCGACTGGGCTGCGGTGCAGGCGACATTCCCCGGCGACGCCGCGGGGGCTGGCGACGACGAACTGGCGCGGTGGCTCAACGACGTGGAGCAGTTGCACGATCTCGTGCTGATGGTGTGCGACGGACCAGGCTCGCGCTGGACCCGCCTTGCGCTGCGACAGGCCGACCGGGTGCTGGCGGTGGCACGAGCCTCCCATTCGCCCGAAACGGTAACCACGCCGGAACGCGACGCCGCGGGGTTGCGCGATAACGAACTGGTCCTGTTGCACCCGCGCCAAGCGCAAGCGCCCCTGGCGTGCGGCGCATGGCTGGATACCCTTGATGTGAACCGGCACCATCATCTTCGCGAAGGCGACGCCAGCCACGTGGCGCGGCTCGCCCGGCACCTGCTGGGCCGCAGTGTCGGCCTTGCCTTGGGCGGCGGCGGCGCCCGCGCCTTCGCCCAACTGGGGGTGCTGCGCGCTTTGCGCGAGGCGGGCATACCGGTGGACATGGTGGCGGGCACGAGCATGGGCGCGGTGATCGGCGCACTGGTGGCCCGCGGGCTGGACGACCGCGCCGTGCTCGATGCCATGCGCCAGATGGTGGCGCAGCGGCCGTTCTCGGGAGTGACCCTGCCCGTCACCTCGCTGCTGTCGGGCGCGCGGCTCACCCGCGCGCTGGACCATGTCTTCGGCACCCAGAGCATCGAGGATCTGTGGTTGCCCTACGCCTGCGTGGCCTGCAATCTCAGCCGTGGCGGGGTGGAGGTTCCTTCGCGCGGCCCCCTCGCCCTGTGGCTGCGCGCCAGCAACGCCGTGCCTGGCATCGTGCCGCCGGTGGTCATCGGCGGCGATTTGTACGTGGACGGCGGACTGCTCGACAACGTGCCGGTGGATGTGGCCGCCCAACGCAATTCGGGGCCGGTGATCGCGGTGAACGTGAGCGGCGAGACCGCTCTGAGGGCCGCCCTGCCCGACGGCCCCGCGCCCTCCGGCTGGCGGGCGCTTGGCAGCCAGGCAGCGCCCGGGCTGGCCACGATCCTCACGCGATCCATGTTGCTGGCGAGCGCCGGTCAGGCGGCCGCCACCCGCTCGATCGCGTCCCTGTACCTCACCCCGCCGCTGCCGGGTGCCGACCCGGCCCACTGGCACGCTCTGGAGGCCCTCGCGGACGCGGGTTACCATCACGCGGTCTCGGCACTGAATACCTGGGACGTATGGAACACGACGGGAACGAAGGACTCCTGAAGAGGGCATTGGGCCCGCTACACCACCTCACCATGGTGGTGTGCGCCGCTGCGCTCCTGGCAGTTGCCCTGCCCCAGGGAGGCGCGGCTGCGCTCGCCTGGACCTTGGGCGGCTGGTGTCTGCTCTCGCTGGTGGCCTACCTCCTGCATCGCTTTGGCATGCACGGCGCAGGCGCGGTGGCCCGTGCCCACGCCCGCCACCATGCCAACCCGATGGTCGAGCAACTGGACGCCCTGTCGTGGTTCGGTCCCATCTGCATCATCTTCTCCGCCTGGCCCCTGGCATGGCTGCTCGGCGCCGGCGTCCCCGCGGCCTGCGCTCTCGTGGCCGGTGGCTGCCTCGCCTACTCCTGGTTTCGCATGGTCCACCGCTGGGTGCACGCCGCGTCGCAGCCGCGCTGGATGATGCCGCTGGTGCGCTTCCACCGGCTGCACCATGCGGACCCTCGGGTGAACTTCGGCATCACCATCGCGTTCTGGGACTGGTTGTTTGAAACGGACCATCGGCGGGCGTCGCACCAGGCTGCGGTCACCACCCTGGAGCGGCACGCGATGAGCTGGGTGCGCGACCCGCGCGACCTGGCCTTCGTGCGCCTGTCCCTGACCGCGGCGCCCTTGATGGCAGTCTGGGCGGTGCTCCTGTTCCTGGTGCCCGCCTGGCTGTGCGCGGTGCTGGCGCTGCCCTACCTGGGCGTGCTCTACCTGCGCTTCGGCGGCCCGTTGCTGCTGCTGGTGCACGCGGTCACACACCGGCGCGCGTTCACGGCCCAGGGCCGTTGGCTGGAGCGTTGGATCCTGCAGGGCATCCCGGTGCTGTACGGTATCGCGCCGCAAGCTTATCCGGCGCACCACGTGGCCATGCACCACGCCGAGGGCAACGGCGAGGCGGATGCCTCCTGCACGCTGTGCCACGTGCGCGACTCGGCCGCCGAGTTCCTGCGCTACTACCTGCGCTTCCTGTGCTTCGGCCTGCTGCACACGGGTCACTACCTGGCCGCGCGGCGGCGCTGGCGCATGCTGCGGCACATGGCCGCCACCGAGGTCGCTTTCATGGGCGCCGTGGGCGTCGCGCTGGTGCTGGCACCCGTGCCCGCCACGGTGGTGCTGCTGTTGCCCTGGCTGCTGTCGCGCTTCTTCCTGATGGCAGGCAACTGGGCCCAGCACGCCTTCGTGAACCTGGATGATCCGCACGATCGCCTGGGGAACGCCACGGTGCTGCTCAATTCGCGCCACAACGAGCGCTGCTTCAACGACGGCTACCACGCGGTGCACCACCGGCATCCCGCCATGCATTGGACTGAAATGCCCGCCGCCTTCGAAGGCGACCGGGGCACCTATGCCGCGCACGGCAGCGTGGTCTTCGACGGCATCGCCAACAATCAGGTGGTGTGGTGGAAGCTCATGCGCGGCCACTGGGGCTTCCTTGCCGATCACCTGGCGCCGTTGCCTGGCGTACCCGCAGGCCGCGAGGCACGCATGGCCTGGCTGCGCGATCGCGCCCGGCTGCGCGTGGTGCCGCCGAAGGGCCTGCTGGAGTTACGCGAGGGCGCGGAGATGGCGCCTTGAGTTCGACCGTCTAGCCAATGAAGCTTCCGGCCGCGTGGCCCGAGGCCCAGGCCCACTGGAAGTTGAATCCGCCCAGGTGGCCGGTCACGTCCACCACCTCGCCGATGAAGAACAGGCCTGGCACCTGGCGCGCCTCCATGGTCCTGGAGGACAACACGCCGGTGTCCACGCCGCCCAGGGTGACCTCGGCCTTCTGGTAGCCCACCGTGCCGCTGGGCTTCACCTGCCAGTCGTGCAATCCGGCGGCGAGCGCCCGCAGGGCCTTGATCGACATCTGATCGATGGGCTGCGTCGCACCGGCCGCTTCGCACCAGGCGTGGGCAAGCCGGCGCGGCAGCGCCACGCCCAGCACGGTGGCGGGCAGCGCGCGGCTTGCGCGGTGCTCGTGCAACAGTGACTCGCCCGGGTGGTCGGGCAGCAGATCCACGTGGATAGGTTCGCCGGGCGTCCAGTACGAGGACACCTGCAGGATCGACGGCCCCGACAGGCCCCGGTGGGTGAACAGCAGGTTTTCGCGGAAGCACCCTGCCCCGGCGCTGGCTGCCACTTCCGCCGACACCCCTGCAAGATCGCCGAAGCGCGCCAGTTCCTGCGCATCGAAGGTGAGCGGCACCAGCGCCGGACGCGGTGGCACCACCGGCAGCCCGAACTGCTCGGCGACGCGGTAACCAAAGGGGCTCGCGCCGATCTTGGGGATGGACAAGCCGCCCGTGGCGATCACGAGACACGGCGCCGAGAATGGTCCCGCCGAAGTGGCCACGTCGAACCCCGCCACCCCGCGAACGATGGATGACACGGCGCAAGGCGTACGCCACTGCACGCCGCCCGCATCGCACTCCGCCTTGAGCATGGCGATGATGCGGGTGGCGCTGTCGTCACAGAACAGTTGGCCGAGCTTCTTCTCGTGCCAGCCAATGCCGTGGCGCTCCACCAGGTCGATGAAGTGGCGCGGCGTATAGCGCGCCAGCGCCGAACGGCAGAAATGGGGATTGCGTGAAATGAAATTCGCGGGTGAGCAGTGCAGGTTGGTGAAGTTGCAGCGCCCGCCCCCGGAGATGCGAATCTTCTCGCCCAGCTTGGCGGCGTGATCCAGCAGCAGCACCCGCCTGCCGCGCTGGCCGGCGGTGGCGGCGCACATCATGCCCGCCGCCCCGGCGCCGATGACAATGGCGTCGAAGCGCTGGGTCAAGGCAACGGCCGGGAACTCAGCGCGACCGCAGCTCGCGCCGCAGAATCTTGCCCACCTGCGTCTTGGGCAGCGCGTCGCGGAACTCCACCTGCTTGGGAACCTTGTAGCCGGTGAGGTTGGCGTGGCAGTGGGCGATGACGGCCTCGGCCGTGAGGGATGGGTCCTTGCGCACCACCACGGCCTTCACCACCTCGCCGGAGTGCTCATCGGGCACGCCGATCACCGCCGCTTCGAGAATGCCCGGATGGGCTGCGAGCACATCCTCCACCTCGTTCGGGTAGACGTTGAAGCCCGACACCAGCACCATGTCCTTGAGCCGGTCCACGATCTTGAGGTAGCCCTCGGGGGTGAACTGACCGATGTCGCCGCTGGCGAAGAAGCCGTCCTTGCCGATGGCGCGGGCGGTTTCGTCAGGGCGGTTCCAGTAGCCTGCCATCACCTGCGGGCCGCGGATGCACACCTCGCCCGTGCCGCCCACGGGCAGCACGTTGCCGAGCTCGTCGCGGATCTCGATCTCCGTGCCTGGCGTGGGAATGCCGGCGGTGCCGGTGTGATCGGTGATGGTGGGCGGGTTGATGGTGGCGGCCCCGGAGGTCTCGGTGAGGCCGTAGCCCTCCAGCAGCGGCCGGCCGGTGATGCGCTTCCAGCGCTCGGCCACCGCCAGTTGCAAGGGCGCGCCGCCGCCGCCGAACACCTTGACCGCGCTGAAGTCCAGGCGCGCAAACTCGGCGTTGTGGGCCAGGGCGTTGTAGAGCGTGTTCACTCCCACGAAGAAGGTAAAACCGCTGCCATCGAGGGTTTTCACCAGACGCGGGATGTCGCGCGGGTTGGTGATGAGGATCTGCCGGCTGCCCAGCGCGAAGTGCATCATGCAGTTCATCACCAGCGCGAGGATGTGATAGAGGGGCAGCGGTGCCACGGCCACCTCCTCGCCCTCCTTGATCGTGCCGCGAAACAAGGCGTACACCTGCTCCACGTCGGCCAGCACGTTGCGGTGCCTGAGCATGGCGCCCTTGGATACGCCGGTGGTGCCGCCGGTGTACTGCAGGAAGGCGAGGTCCTCCGTGTCCACCGCCGGCGGTTCGAAGCGCAGCCCCGCGCCGCGCGCCAGCGCCTCGGGAAACCGCACCGCCTCGGGCATGCTCCAGGCGGGCACCATCTTCTTCACGTGCCGCAGCACGAAGTTGAACAGCGTTCCCTTGACCAATCCCAGCATGTCGCCCACCGTGGCCACCACCACGGTACGCACCGGCGTGGCGCGCAGCACCTGCTGCAGGACCGCCGCCGCACCTTCGAAGATGACGATGGCCGATGCGCCCGAGTCCTGGAGCTGGTGCTCCAGTTCGCGCGCGGTGTAGAGCGGGTTGACGCTCACCACCACCATGCCGGCACGCAGGATGCCGAACAACGCCACGGGATACTGCAACAGGTTGGGCATCATCACCGCCACGCGGTCGCCCTTCTTCAAGCCGAGGCCTTGCTGCAACCAGGCGGCGAAATCGCGGGACAGGCGGTCCACGTCGCGGTAGGACAGCTGCACGCCGAAATTTTCGAAGGCGGCCCGGTCGCCGAATTTCTTCACCGCCGCATCCACCAGCGCCGGCACGGTGGGATGGGGCAACGGGCCGATCTCGGCCGCCACGCCGGGCGGATACTGGCGGAGCCAGAGGCGCTCGGCACCCTGAGGACGGTGCGGTTGCGCGTCTGTCATGTCCGGCTCTTCTCGGCGGCGGCCTCGGCGCGCTGCAGCGCCTCGTACACGTCCCACAGGTTGGGGTTGATCTCGATGGCGCGGCGGAAATACTCCACTGCCCCCACCGGGTCGTTGCGGTTGAGCCGGCAGTGTCCCATGCCCTCCAGCGCGCCGAAGTGGTAGGGGTTCAATTCAAGGGCCTTGTGGAAGTCGGCAAAGGCGTCATCCCAGAGGTCGAGCAGCACGTTGGCCTCTGCGCGCCGGTTCCAGGCTTCGGCGAATTCGGGCTTGAGCTCGATCACCTCCGAGAGCTTGTCGCGGGCGCCGCGGTAGTTCTTCTCCTGCATGAGCTGCAGTCCGGTCTGGAACATGGGATCGGCCACGCTGTCGCCAGTGCGCATCCAGATGCCCCAGATGACCTGCTCGGCCACGCCGCGGATGAGGTCCTCCTCGTCCCGCAGCGCCGACAGCAGCAGCGGGATGTCCTCCATGGTGCCCACGTCGGCCAGGCGCAGGTAGGCGTGGCGCCGGCGTTCCAGCTGGCCGCTGCCCGTGTCCCGCAACGCTTCGGCGCGGGTCAGGTTGCCCTTCCAGGGTTGCGCCGCCACCGCACCGCCGCCCGGCGCCGCGCACAGCAGCGCGGCCAGCAGGATGGCCGCGACCCTCAAATGTACGTTCAGAACCATCGCATCGCTCCTCGCAAGCCCCCCCGCGCCCCCGTGCGCGGTCAGTTTGCCCGCCCGCCATCGCCGGCACAAGGCCCGGGCTCGCACGATGCCTCCCGGGAGCCGGGAA
>JBIIUM010000144.1:0-8213 GCA_044339985.1 Burkholderiales bacterium
GCGCTCACTTCGCCCGGCGCCCGAGAAGGTACAGCTCAAACACCACGCCGGCCGCCAGCGACGCCAGGAACACCAGCGTGCCCGCGGCGTTCGTGGCTGGGTTCAGGCCGGTACGCAGCATGCCCCAGATCACCACCGGCAGCGTCGGGTCGAAGGCCGAGAGCAGGAAAGCCACGATGAACTCGTCCCACGAGAAGGTGAGCGACAGCAGGAAGGCGCCGAGTATGGCAGGCCGCAGCAGCGGCACGGTGACGCGCGTGAAGACCTGCAGTTCCGTGGCGCCCAGGTCGCGGGCGGCCTGCTCGAGCTTTGCCTGGCCGGCATCGAACTGCCCGTACACCACGGCGAAGGCGAGCGGCAGGTTGAGCACCACGTGACCGATGCCCACCGCCCACAGCGACTTGCCGATGCCGACGGCGGAGAAGGCCACCAGCAGCCCCACGCCGATCACCAGGTAGGACACCGCCAACGGCAGGTAGAGCAACGCCTCAAGGGCGCGCGCGCCAGGAACGCGGTGGCGCGCCAGCCCCCAGGCCGCCAGGGTAGCCAGCAGGGTAGCCAGGGCCGAGGAGAGCATGCCCACCAGCAGCGAGTTCCACGCCGAGCCGGTGACGCGGTCGTTGTCGAGCACGGCGCGATACCACTGCAGCGACGGCCCCTCGAAGGGCGGCACCGGCACCGAGCCGGCGTGCAGCGAGAACAGCACCAGCACGGCCACGGGCAGGTAGATGAAGGCGAACAGCGGCCCCATCACCAGGACCGCAGTGCCGTGGCGGGCCAGGGCCGCCATCATGGCGCCGCCCGCCTCATGCGCGCCTCGTGGTGAGCCAGCGCGCCAGCGCCAGGTAGGCCGCCGTCACCAGCAGCAGCAGCAGCACCGACAGCGCGGCGGCCAAGGGGATGTCGGCGCGACGGTTGATCTGCAGGAGGATCACCTGCGGCAGCAGCAGCTGCGTATTGCCGCCCAGGATCTGCGGCGTGACGTAGTCGCCGATGCAGATCACGAAGGTGAGGAAGGCCCCCGCCGCCACGCCCGGCGCCGACAGCGGCAGCGTCACGCGCAGGAAGCTCTGCGCACCGCTGGCCCCCAGGTCGGCGGCCGCCAGCGGCAGCCTCGGGTCGATGCGCACCAGGCTCGAGTAGATGGTGAGGGTGCACAGCATCACGAAGAAGTGCACGAAACCGGTGACGGTGGCGGCCTGGTTGAAGGACAGGGCGAGGGGTTCGGAGACCAGCCCCAGCCACATGAGCGCGCGGTTCACCACGCCCTCGGGCGCCAGCACCAGCAGCCACGCGTAGGAGCGCACCACGTACGACGTCCAGAAGGGCAGCACCGCCAGCATCAGCCACAGGCGCTGGCGCGCCGGGGCCACGCGGTTGGCAATCGCCCAGGCCAGCGGGTAGGCCAGCAGCACCGAGAGCACCGTCACCAGCAGCGTGACCTCGATGGAATTCCACATGGCCAGCCGGAAGCTGTCGTTGTCGAGGAAACGCCGGTAGTTGTCGAGCGAGGGATCGGTGACCAGTTCCGCGCCCTCGCGGCGGAACAGGCTCCACAGCACGATGGCCCCGGAGGGCAGCAGGAAGAAGGCGGTGGTCCACAGCAGCGCCGGCGCGGCGAGCGCGAAACCGCGCCGGGCGTCTCGTCGCGCGCCCAGCGCTTCGACTGACACCCGCGCCGCGCCGCCCGCGTCGAGGCCCGCCCTCACGCGGCGCGCACCGTGCGCCGCGCGGGCGTCATTTCTGCAGCACGTCGGCCCACAGGTCCTGCATCGCCTTGTCCAGCGACTCGGAAGGCGAGGGATAGGGATGGGACCTGGCGAGGAACTTCGGCTGCTCGTCCCAGCGCAGCGTCTTTTTCTGCCGGTCCGTGAGCGCGGCCTTCGAATTGGCCGGCACGCCCCAGTAGCAGGAGGAGGTGGCGAGCTTCGCCTGCCCCTCGGGCGAGAGCACGTACTGGATGAAGGCAGTGGCCTCCTTCTTCTTCTTCGAGGCGGCGAACACGCCGATGGCCTGCTGCCAGCGAATGCCGCCAACGTCGGGCAGCACCCAGTCGAGGCCGGGCTTCTCGGCCTGCAGACCAGCCACCAGGAACTCTCCGCCACCGGCCACCATGGCCACCTGGCCGGTGGCAAGCGCCGTCTGCGAGGTGGTGACGTCGCCCACCAGGGCGGCGTTGGCGCGGATGGCCTTGAGCTTGTCCTTGATGGCGGGCAAGTCCGCGGCCGTGAGCGACTGGGGCTTCTTGCCCAGCGCGATGGCGATCTCGCCGATCACCGGAAGGTAGTAGTCGTAGATGGCCACCTTGCCCTTGCTGGCCGGATCCCAGAGCGTGGCGATGTCGCGCGCCTTTTCCGCGGGCAGCTTGGATCTGTCGAAGGCGATGGCGTTGTAGCCGAACTTCTCGGGCACCGCGTAGAGCTTTCCGCCCACCGAGTGGTACTCGGGCAGGCGCACGGCCTCGGGGATGTCGGCCATGGGGAAGTCCCTGGCATCCAGCTCCGCCAGCAGCTTGCGCTGCACCACCCGGCGCACGTCGGTGGAATCCACCACGAACACGTCCCAGTCGCCGGGCCTGGACTGCTCGAGAAGCGCCAGTGCGGTGCCAGTGCCCTCGTAGTCCTTCACGTTGACCTTGATTTTCGTCTTGTCGGTGAAGCCCTTCAGGAAGGCGGCGTCGGTGTGGTCGCACCACACCAGTGCGTTGATGGTCTGGGCGCCCACGGGGAGTGCGGGCGCGAGCAGCACGGCACACAGGGCAACGGACAGGATGGCGCGGGGCATGGGGCATGTCTCCATGGTTGTGCGGCGAAGAAATCCTTGGGTGAGGCGCCAATGAGCACGAAACGCGCCGGATGTTACGCGCCCGAACTCTGACCGGATTGGTCGACCCGGATTCCGTTGGCGGTGATGCAGGGATGCGGGCTATCGCGCCAGGCGCCTGCACTCGGGGGCCGGGGACGAGCGCGCCCCTTCCCTGTTGTGCTGCAATGCAGTAAGTTTCGTGGGGTCTTTATCGCAGGGGGCGAATCGATGATCCGTGTCACCTACCTCAGCAGGGCAACCGAACCGCTGTCGGCAGATGCCCTGCTGGCCCTGCTGTCGCAGTGCCATCGCAACAACACGGCCAAAGGGCTCACCGGCATGCTGCTGTTCGGCAATGACACGTTCCTGCAGTCGATCGAAGGCGACGAGGCAGCGGTAGACGCTCTCCTGGACAAGATCGCCCGGGATCCGCGGCACACAGCCCTGAAGATCCTGCGCCGCGAGCCCATCACCGCGCGCCAGTTCGCCGGCTGGAGCATGGGGTTCGAACGCGTCACCGATGGAACCCTTGCCACCATGCCCGGCCTGCGGGACCTGGGGCTGCGCAGCTTCAATCCCGAGTTTCTGGCCGCCAGCGACGCCGTGATCGAGTCGCTGCTGGACCGGCACCGCTCGGCCCACTGGGACCCGCTGGTGCGCGAGCTCGACGCGCGCGACAAACTCATCGCCGACCTTCGCGAGGCGCTCGCACGCGCACGCAACGACACCCAGATGGCGGCGTTGGTGCTCGAGACGGTGGTGGAAGTGGCTGTTGACGGACGCCTGGACGACGCCCACCTCGAGCTTTGCCGCACCACGTTGCGGTCACTGCGCTGAACCCTCCCAGGGGCTTGTCGGCGAGGAACAGCCTTGCCACCCCGAACTGCCTGAGCCGCCGCGCTATGCGCTGGATGCCCGCGATGCACCGGGCGCACTGACCACGCGATTGCGCCCCTGGCGCTTGGCCTCGTAGAGGGCCGCATCCGAGCGCTTCGCCCACTCCCCCAACCCCTCGCCCGGCAGGTGCGCAGCCACTCCGATGCTCACCGTGACGGGCTCTTCGGGCAGCAACTGCGCTTGCTCGATCAGCTTGCGCAGCGACTCGGCCAGGATCAATGCCTCCTCGGCGCCCGTGCCGGGCAACAACAGCATGAATTCTTCGCCACCGGTGCGAAACAGCACGTCATCCAGGCGCTTACGTGCAACGATTTCCTCCGCCACGCGGCGCAGCACTTCGTCGCCCGCCGCGTGGCCGTGCGTGTCGTTGATGCGCTTGAAGTGGTCGATGTCGAGGCTCAACAGGGTGCTTTCCTTGAACGCCCGGCCGCCCGCCTCGAGGCGGCTCAGCTCAGCATCGAAATGCCGGCGGTTGAAGGCGCCCGTGAGCGCGTCGGTGATGGCCTGGCGCTCCAGGGCCTGCTGCTGATCCTCGATCACGTTGAGCAGCGCTCCGGCCATGATCGCCGTGAACACGAGCGACGCCACCAGCCGCGCAGCGATGGGCGCACCCACGTTCCAGCCAGCGATCAACCCGACCGCAAGCACCAGCAATATGGTCAACAGCAAGGCCGTGCCACGCCGCATGGTCATGTAGTAGAGCAGCACGATCGGGAAAGCCCAGAAAAGGGCGACGATGCCCTGCAACCACGAGGAAACACACATAGCCGCCGCCAGGGTGCACCCGGCCAATTCGTAGCGCACAGGGGGTTTGGTGCCGCGGCGCGCCGCCAGTCCATCGATCAACATCACCACCTGGGCGAAGACGATCACCACCGCCAACAGCCACTCTTCACGGCTGAGCTGGTAGACCAGGAAAGGCGACAGGATGAGGGTCGCCAGCACGCTGAGACGCTCGACGAAGCGATCGCGGTAGCGCTCCAGCGGAAAGGCGTCCAGGCGCAACCAGCGGCCCAGCGACTGGAGGAGACTCACGGTCAGTGTTTCCTTCCTTTGTCAGGTGGTGCGCGCAACGGGTTGGGGGACGGGGAAGAGTGTATTCGATCCGTGAGGGTTGGCGATCCGGGGGAGCGTCGGATGCGGGTCTACCAGGGGCCACCGGCGATGGTCGCGCTGCCGTTGCCGCTACCCGCGCTGTGTGCCGAGTTCAAACGGCGGTGTCGAGCGAGCCCATGCGGCCGGCCAGGTAGTGGTCACGGGCTTGCAGGATTTCCTCGCGGGTGTTCATCACGAAGGGCCCCCACGACACCACCGGCTCGCCGATGGGCTCGCCGGCCAGCACCAGCAACTGCGCCGGCTGCCCGGCGCGCAGCGCCACCGCCTCGCCGCGCGCATCGAACAGCGCCATGGCGCGGGCGGGCACGTGCCGCGCCTGCACCAGGGCGGCGCCCTCCACCACGTAGGCCAGCGCGTTGTGGCCGTCCGGAAGGTGCAGCGCCGCGCTGCCGCCGGCGTCGAGCATCACGTGCAACAGCGTCACCGGGGTGAAGCTGCGCGCCGGACCTTGGACCCCGGCGTGCCGACCGGCAATCACGCGCACGCGCGCCCCGCGGGATTCCACCGTCGGGATGCGCGTCGCGGGCAAGTCCTGATAGCCGGGAGGGTCCATCTTGCGGGCGCGCGGCAGGTTGAGCCACAACTGCACCCCGTGCAGCGTACCGCCCCGGCGCACCAGGTCAGGCGCGCGGTACTCGGCATGCACGATGCCCGAGGCGGCGGTCATCCATTGCACGCCGCCGGGCTCGATGAGACCGCGGCCACCCGAGGAATCCTGGTGCTCCATGGCGCCTTCGAGGATGAGGGTGACCGTTTCGAAACCGCGATGGGGATGGGGATTGAGCCCGCCCGACTCACCGGGCGCGACGCGCTCCGGACCGAAATGATCGAGCATCAGCCACGGGTCGACGAAGTCGACCTCGGGGCCGGGAAAGGGGCGATCCACCAGCAACCCTGGCGCAGGCTGCGCCTTGCGGCCGGGCACCACCACACGCACGGCGCGCTGCGCGGGCTCATCCATGGGCAGGCGCCATCTGGAACAGCAACACCTCCGCGCCGCGGCCCTGCTCGAACGTCAGCTCGGCCTCGGCCGTCACCTTGAGGCCGTCGCCGGAGCCAAGGGCTTGTCCGTTCACAACCAGTGCACCGCGCGCCACGTGCACGTAGGCGAGGTGCCCGGGCGGCAGCGAATGCGCGACGCGCTCGCCGCTGTCGAGCAGCAGCGCGTACACCCACGCCTGCTGGTGGATGACCACCGAGCCCTGTACGCCGTCGGGCGAAACCACCAGACGCAGCCTGCCGCGCTTCTCCTCGTAGGGGAAATGCTTCTGCTCGTAGCCGGGCTTCACGCCGCGCTGCGCCGGCTCGATCCAGATCTGCAGAAAGTGAACGGGCTCGGACCTGGAGGCGTTGAACTCGCTGTGGGTGACGCCCGTCCCGGCGCTCATGCGCTGCACGTCACCAGGCCGGATCACCGAGCCCGTGCCCAGGCTGTCGCGATGCTCCAGCTCGCCCGCCAGCACGTAGCTGATGATCTCCATGTCGCGGTGCGGATGGGTGCCGAAGCCCATGGCGGGTGCCACGCGGTCTTCGTTGATGACCCGAAGGCTGCCGAAACCCATCTCCTGCGGGTCGTAGTAGTCGGCGAAGGAGAAGGTGTGGCGGCTGTCCAGCCACCCGTGGTTGGCGTGGCCGCGATCCGCGGCCCGGCGCAAGGCGATCATGGAATGGTCCTGAAAGAAGGGGCCGACGGCGCCGGCGAGGCGCTCAGACCGACATCGGGTCTCGGGGGCCGAGTTTCAAGGCAACGACGCCCCGCGCCTTCAGCACAGCCGCAGGTTGCCAAACTCCAGCGCCGCCACCGGCGACAGGTAGCCGCGGAGGGCGAGCGCCAGCAACGCCGCCAGCACCGCCACCACCACCCAGCGCGCCAGGCGCCAGCGCAGGTCCAGGGAAGGGGGCCCACGGCGCCGGGGGACCTTCGGGTCTGCGGCACTCATGGCGCGCCCGCCGGCACCGCGCCAGGCCGCCGCACCGGCCGCTCGTCGATGGGCAGGTTAACCAGACCGGCCAGAACCCCCAGACCAATGGCCACCAGCCAAACCACCCGGTAGCTGCCCGTGGCATCGAAGGCGAGCCCGCCCAGCCATACGCCCAGGAAACCGCCCACCTGGTGGCTGAAGAACACGATGCCCGACAGCATGGCGAGGTGACGCACGCCGAAAATCTGCGCTACAAGACCATTGGTGAGCGGTACCGTGCCCAGCCACAGAAAGCCGATGCCAGCGGCGAACAGGTACACCGACAGGGTCGACAGAGGCAGCCACAGGAAAACGGTGATCACCACCGCCCGCGCCAGGTAGATGCCCGACAGCAGGTAGCGCTTGCTGGTGCGCCCGCCCAGCCAGCCCGCGAGGAAGGATCCGGCAATGTTGAACAGCCCGATGAGCGCCAGCCCAAGGGCGCCCACCCCGGGCGCCATGCCCGAATCCAGCAGGTAGGCGGGCAGATGCACCTGGATGAAGGCCACGTGAAAGCCGCACACGAAGTAGCCCGCCGTGAGCAGCCAGAAGCCGCCGTGCCCGGCGGCCTCGCGCAGCGCCGCGCCCAGCGGTTGCGGCGCACCGGGCGAGTCGGCGTCGTGGCCGCGGGTTTCCACCAGGGCAAGGGCGAGGGGCACAATCACCAGCACACTGGCCGCCAGGGCGTAAAGCGCACCCTTCCAGCCCAGGGAAGCGATCAGGGCACCCGTGAAGGGCAGCATGATGAACTGGCCGAAGGAACCGCCCGCCGTGGCGATACCCAGGGCCATGCTGCGCCGCTCTGGCGGGTAGGCGCGCCCCACCACCCCAAGGATGACGCTGAAGGTGGTGCCCGACAGGGCCGCGCCCAGCATCAACCCGGCGCTCAGGTCCAGCAACCACGCATTGGAGGCGTGCGCCATGAGCGCCAGCGCAGCGGAAAAAAGCACCGCGCTGGCGGCCGTAACACGGCCTGCCCCATGGCGGTCCACCACCGCGCCCACGAAGGGTTGCAGCGCGCCCCACAGCAGGTTCGACAGCGCCATGGCGAAGGCGAAGGTGGACCGGCCCCAGCCGTAGTCCTGGCTCATGGGCAGCAGGAACAAACCCAGGGTCTGGCGAGACCCCATGGAAAGGGAGAGCACGGCCGCACCGCACACCAGCACCACCGCAGGTGTGCGCCAAAGAGGGCGGGTCACGTGCACCCCCACGAGAGCAGCGGCTGACTACTCAGGGTAGCTGCTCACCTAGCGGGTGCGCGGCCAGCACCCGGTCGGCCTCGGCTTCCTCCGCACTCTTCACGCGACGCACCAGCAGGGTGTAGAAGGTGGGCACCACGAACAGCGTGAGCAGCGTGCCCAGCAGCAGTCCGCCCACGATCACCGAGCCGATGGGGTGACGGGTCTCGGCGCCCGCACCCTTGGCGATCATGAG
>JBIIUM010000031.1:0-25519 GCA_044339985.1 Burkholderiales bacterium
CCCGGCTGGCGCGAGCTGGCGCTGCTGTCCCTGCCGCTTACCTCCACCGCCGGGTTGATGGCGGTTTCCTACTGGGCCGTCCGCGCCGAGTTCGACCCGGCCTGGTGGCTGGCGAACCTGTTCCTGCTGATCTGGCCGCTACCCTACATCCTGCACCTGGTGAAGGCCCGTCAAGGGCAATGACCAGTGCTGCCGGGGGTTGAGATCGAGGCCGTCGATTCGGGTTGTCGCCGTCCATGGCGCCCGCTTCTCGCTCGCCGAATCTCCGTGCCAAGATGGCAGCCCGCCAGATAACCGCGCAGCCGCGGTGGTGCCACGCAACGAAAGGGGTTGCCGCCGAGGGCGGGCCGTCCGGATATGCGCAGTTGGCGCAGCGCCGCGCGCCCTCGACCGGCGCCTGACCAACTCAACGGGAGAATGTCTTGAGCGATCTGTGCTTTGAATCCGCCCGCGGCCTTGCGCGCCGCATCCGCGCCCGCGAGGTGTCGGCGCTGGAAGTGTTGCGCGCCCACGTGGCGCAGATCGAGCGCACCAATGGGGCCGTGAATGCCATCGTCACCGCCTCCTTCGAGCAGGCGGAGGCCGACGCACGGCGCATCGACGCACAGCTTGCCCGGGGCGAAGACCCCGGTCCGCTGGCCGGGCTGCCGGTGGCCCACAAGGACCTGGTGCAGACGCGCGGCGTGCGCACCACCTTCGGCTCGCCACTGTTCGCCGATTTCGTGCCCGAGGTGGATGCGGCCATCGTGGAGCGGCTCAAGGCGGCCGGTGCGGTGAGCGTGGGCAAGTCCAACACGCCGGAGTTCGGCGCGGGTTCTCAGACCTTCAACCCGGTGTTCGGCGCCACGCGCAACCCCTTCGACCTTGCCCGCACCTGCGGCGGGTCCAGTGGCGGCGCGGCGGTGGCCCTGGCCTGCGGCATGGTGCCCCTGGCCGATGGCTCCGATCTGGGCGGCTCGTTGCGCAACCCGGCAGCCTTCTGCAACGTGGCCGGCTTCCGGCCCTCCCCGGGGCGGGTTTGCAACTGGCCGAGCTTCAACGCCTGGTGGACCCTGCCGGTGCTGGGCCCCATGGCGCGCACCGTGGGCGACCTGGCCCTGATGCTCTCGGGCATGGCCGGCCCCGACAGGCGAGCGCCGTTGTCCATCCACGAGCCGGCCAGCCTGTTCGCCCAGCCCCTGGAGCGCGACCTGCGCGGCGTGCGCGTGGCCTGGAGCCGCGATCTGGGCGGCCTGCCCGTGGAGCGCGACGTGCGCGATGTGCTCGATGCGGCGGTGCCGGTCCTGGAGACCCTGGGCTGCGTGGTGGAGGAAGCCACCCCCGACCTGCGCGATGCCGACGAGATCTTCGAAACCCTGCGCGCCTGGAACTTCGAATTGGTGTACGCCGAGCTGCTGCGTACCCGCCGTGACCAGCTCAAGGACACGGTGATCTGGAACATCGAGCGCGGCGCGGGCCTCTCCGGCCCCGATGTGGGCCGCGCCGAGCGCCGCCGCACCGAACTGTTCCATCGCATGCACGCCTTCTTCGAGCGCTTCGATTTCCTGGTCTGCCCGGTCACCCAGGTGATGCCCTTCGATCTGTCGCTGGAGTACCCCGCACGGATCGAGGGCGTGGTCATGCAGAGCTACCTGGACTGGATGAAGTCCTGCTATCGCATCTCGGCCACCACGCTGCCGGCGCTGTCGGTGCCGGCGGGCTTTTCGGCGGGCGGGCTGCCCGTGGGCCTGCAGATCGTCGGCCCCTGGCAGCAGGATTTCGCCGTGCTGCAGCTCGGCCATGCCTTCGAGCAGGCCACCGGCCACCACGCCCGCCGCCCGCCGCTGGCGTGAGGGGGCGCCGCGGGTATCATTCGCAGCCTCCCGGGCCCGTGGCCCGAACCCATCCACCCGCCCGCCAGGGCCCTTGCACCCCGCCTCGCTCCCCATGCCCGTCCTGCGTCCAGTCCTGATCCTCGCCCTCGCGGGCGCCCTCGTCACTCCCAGTCTTGCCCTTGCCCAGGCGGCCGACGCCGCCAAGGCGCCGCCCGGGGAGGCCGCCAAGGGCGATGCGCCGGCGGCCGGCACGGTGCGTCAGCCGCCGTCGGCCCGCAAGAAGAACCGCGTATTCGTGAAGGACATCGCTGGTCTGTGGGTGGCCTCCGACTGGCTCGCCGCCGTGGAAGCCGAACGGGCGCCCCATGCCGCGGCCAGGAAAGCCAGCCCGCTGGTGATCAACATCCAGCAGGAAGGCCGCGCCTGGCCAATCCTGCGCACCGACTTCAGCCGCGCGGTGCTGGAGCGCGTCATCGAAATCGAGCCCACCGAGCGCGCCGACGCCTGGCGCCTGGTGGCGGCCAGGGACGACCGGGGCGCGGTGTCCTCCGCGGAGGCCACTTACATTCCCTTCAGCGGCAGCCGCGCCGCCTCGGGCCGCTTCGAGGCCATCACCTTCACCGAGCCGTCCTTCGCCAAGCGCCGGCCGCGGGTTTTCGTGCGCCTGGAGGATGGTCTGGAAGCGCGCGTCAATCGCGTGGTGATCGCCGGACGCTACCGCGACGAGCAGGGCCGGGCGTGGAGTTTCTCCGAGGCGGGCGAATTGGACGGGCCCGATGGCAAGGCGGCCTACGAGTTGTCCCTGGCCGCCGGCGGCGCCGGTTGCGAATTCTTCGAAACCGCCGATGACAAGGCGCCCGGCGGCAAGCGCCGCACCGGCTATGCCTGGAAAGCGGGGCGCCTGAGCCTGTTTGCCACCACGGGCGACAAGCCGGCGCGGCTGCGCTGCGAGAGCAAGCCCTTTGCAGTGCTGGCGCCCGAGGCCGGCGCCGCATCCAGCTGATCCGGCCCGCGAGGGCTTCGCCGGGCCACGCCCGGCACACACGAGGAGGGGAGCGCATGAGAAGGACGATGATGCTGGCCGGTGCCGCACTGTTGGCGCTGGGCGGGTTGGCACGGGCCGAGAGCTGCGACCCGAAGCTGGTGCCCTCGGAAGTGCTGGCTGCCGACGAGGCGCGCTACGCCGCGCTGCAGGCGGTGGACGTGGCGGCGCTGGAGCGGCTGCTGGGCAACGACTTGTTCTACACCCACTCCAGCACCCAGATCGACGACAAGGGCGCCTACATCGAATCGGTGCGCACCGGAAAGGTGGTGTACCGGGAGACCCTGCGCAGCGACGTGCGCGTGGTGCCCTACGGCTGCATTGCCGTGATGACCGGCCGCGGCGACTTCAAGGTGGAGCTCGACGGCAAGCCCCTCGAGGTGCACATCCGCTTCACCAACGTGTGGGAAAAGCGCGGCATCGGCTGGCAGATGGTGGCCTGGCAGGCCACGCGCTTCCCGCCCAAGCCCTGAAGCGCTGACAGGCGCGACCGGCGGCGGGCTTGCCCGCCGCTTTTTTTTCGTGCATCCGAAACCGCGCGCCTCTTAGAATCTCCGGCTGCCCAGCTGATTGATCCCGCCCGCTGCCTTCCATGTCCGAAGTTCCCGACGACAACCGCCACCAGGACACCGTGCACGAACACCTGCGCCAGGTGGAGGCGCTGCTCGCCAAGCACCGCCTGGTGGAGCACATCGTCCATCAGCAGGACATGCCCCGCCACGAGCTGGTGGAATCGCTGGTGCACAAGCAGAACCTGGCCGAGCTGCAGAAGAAGCTCGACTCGCTGCACCCCGCCGATGTGGCCTTCGTGCTGGAGGCGCTGCCGCTGGACGACCGGCTGGTGGTGTGGCACCTGGTCAAGGCCGAGCGCGACGGCGAGATCCTGCTCGAGGTGTCCGACGCGGTTCGCGCCACGCTCATCGCCGACATGGAGCCCGACGAGCTGGTGGCGGCCACCGAGCAGCTCGACCCCCAGGAGATCGCCGACCTCGCGCCCGACCTGCCCGAGGAGGTGATCGAGGACGTCTTCCAGGCGCTGGACACGGTGGAGCGCGAGCAACTGCGCGCTGCCATGTCCTACCCCGACGATTCGGTGGGCGCGCTGATGGACTTCGACATGGTCCAGGTGCGCGAGGACGTCACCCTCGAGGTGGTGCTGCGTTACCTGCGCCGCCTGGACGAGCTGCCCGATCACACCGACCAACTGTTTGTGGTGGATCGCGCCGAGGCGCTCAAAGGCGTGCTGCCGGTGATGCGGGTGCTGGTCACCGACCCGGACAAGCTCGTGGCCGATGTGATGGTGGCGGATGCCGTGCGCCTCACGCCCACCCAGTCCGCCGAGGATGCCTCCCAGACCTTCGAGCGCTATGACCTGGTGTCGGCGGCGGTGGTGGATGATCGGGGCCGCCTCATCGGCCGGGTGACGGTGAATGCCGTCATGGACTACATCCGCGAGCAAAGCGACACCGAGATGCTCAACCTCGCCGGCCTGCGGGAGGACGAGGACATCTTCTCCTCGGTATGGAAGTCGGCCAAGAACCGCTGGACCTGGCTGGCCGTGAACCTGGTGACCGCCTTCATCGCCTCGCGGGTGATCGGCCTGTTCGAGGGCAGCATCGAGAAGCTGGTGGCGCTCGCGGCGCTCATGCCCATCGTGGCGGGCATCGGCGGCAACTCCGGCAACCAAACCATCACCATGATCGTGCGCGCCATGGCCTTCAAGCAGATCACCCGCGAGGCGGCGCGCGCGCTGCTCAAGAAGGAGATCGCCATCAGCCTGCTCAACGGGCTGGTGTGGGGCGGCATCCTGGGGCTGGCGGCGGTGCTGCTGTATGGCAACTGGCCCCTGGGCGGGGTGATGACCCTGGCCATGACCCTCAACCTCATGCTGGCGGCCACGGCCGGGGTGTTCATCCCCATGCTCATGCACCGCTTCGGGCGCGATCCAGCCGTGGGCTCGAGTGTGATGATCACCGCGCTCACCGACAGCGGCGGGTTTTTCATCTTCCTCGGCCTGGCCACCCTGTTCCTGCTCTAGCGGCCCGGCCGAACCCCGCGCCCGCTGCGCAGTCGAAGCCGCACCTTTGCCGGAGCCGACCGCCATGCCCCTGCCCGTCCCTGCCATTGCCCCCTCCGAGATCACCCCCCGCGCCCTGTTCGAGCAGCGCCGCGCCTGGCTTCGCCAGGCGGGCCTGCTGGGTGCGGGCCTGGCCGCAGGCGGCCTGCTGCTGCCGCGCGCCGCCCGCGCCACCCTCGCCGCGCGGGCGAGCCCCTTGAGCACCACCGAGGCGCGCACGCCCCACAAGGACGTCACCACTTACAACAACTTCTACGAGTTCGGCACCGGCAAGGATGATCCGGCCGAGCGCGCCGGCACCCTGAAGGCCCGCCCCTGGACGGTGATGGTGGAAGGCGAGTGCGCCAAGCCGCGCCGCTGGGATGTGGAAGAGCTGCTCAAGCTCGCGGCCCTGGAGGAGCGCGTGTATCGCATGCGCTGCGTGGAGGGCTGGTCCATGGTGATCCCCTGGGTGGGCTACCCGCTGTCGGAGCTGATCCGCCGCGCCGAGCCCACGGCCAAGGCCAGGTACGTGGAGTTCACCACCCTGCTGGACCCCAAGCAGATGCCCGGCCAGCGCTCGGCGGTGCTGGAGTGGCCCTACGTGGAGGGGCTGCGCATGGACGAGGCCATGCACCCGCTGGCCATCCTGTGCCTGGGGCTGTATGGCGAGCCGCTGCCCAACCAGAACGGTGCGCCGGTGCGCATCGTGGTGCCGTGGAAGTACGGCTTCAAGAGCGCCAAGTCCGTCGTGCGCATCCGCTTCACCGAGACCGAGCCGCGCACCGCCTGGAACAAGGCCATCCCTGGCGAGTACGGCTTCTACTCCAACGTCAACCCGACCGTGGATCACCCGCGCTGGAGCCAGCGGCGTGAGCGGCGCATCGGCGAGTTCGGCAAGCGCGACACCCTCATGTTCAACGGCTACGCCGAGCAGGTGGCCTCGCTGTACGCGGGCATGGACCTGCGCAAGTTCTTCTAACGCGGCGGCGCGCCGCCGAAGGCCGGTGCCAAACCCGTCCACGCGCCAGGTGGCGGCCCTCAAGGCCGTGCTGTTCGCGGCCTGCCTCGTGCCGGCGGCGCGGCTCGGCTGGCTTGCCTGGCGCGGCGGGCTGGGCGCCAATCCCATCGAAGCGGTCACCCGGTCCACGGGGTGGTGGACCCTGGCGTTGCTGGCGGCCACCCTGACGGTGACGCCGCTGCGCCGCCTTCTCGGAGCGCCCTGGCTGCTGCGCCTGCGCCGCATGCTTGGGCTATTCGCCTTCGGCTACGCGTCGCTGCACTTCACCACCTACCTGTGGCTGGACCAGTTCTTCGATCTGGCCGAGATCGCCCGCGATGTGGTGAAGCGCCCCTTCATCACCGTGGGTTTCGCCGCCTTCGTACTGCTGCTGCCCCTGGCGGCCACCTCCACCAATGCCATGGTGCGGCGGCTAGGGGCGCGGCGCTGGCAGCGCCTGCACCGCGCCGTGTACCTGATCGCCGTGCTGGGCGTGCTGCATTTTTGGTGGCTGGTCAAGAAGGATGTCACCGAGCCGCGGCTGTTCGCACTGGTGATGGGCGCGCTGCTGGCGGCGCGGCTGTGGTGGCTCTGGCGCGTACCCGCGCCGGGCCGCTCAGCGCCGGGCGCCTGAGATTTCCGACAGAAACTCCACGAAGGCGCTCACCCGCGGGGCCACCGGTTTGCCGGGGTGCCACAGGGCGTGGAGCTGATACTCCGGCGAGCGCCAGCCGGGCAGAACGGGCACCAGTGCACCGCTGCGAAACAGCGGGTCGAGCATGAAGTCCACGTCGCACACCACGCCGAAGCCCGCCACGGCGGCGGCCAGGCAGGCATCGGAGTTGTTGCAGGTGAGCTTGCCCTGGGCGGGTACCACGAAGGGCTTGGTTCTGGGGCGGCCGCGGGTGACGGGCTCGAATTCCCAGTCGAAGGGCTTGCCGGCAGCGGAGTTGATGTAGTCCACGGTGTCGTGGCCGGCCAGATCGCGCGGGTGGCGCGGCGTGCCGCGGGCGGCAAGATAGGCGGGGCTCGCGGCGCTGGTCAGGCGGTAGGCGGTGAGCCGCCGGTACTTCAGGTGATGGGCTGGCGGCAGCGAGCCGCGCACGAAGACATCCGCCTCGGCGCTGGCCACCTCGTCCACTTTCTCGTTGAGCACCAGTTGCAAGCGCACCCGCGGGTGGCGTTGCAGGAACTCGGGCAATCGCGCAGCCAGCACGCGCGTGCCGAAGAACTCCGGCACCTCCACCACCAGCGGCCCGGCCACTTCGCCTGCGCGTTGGGCGTATTCATTGTCCAGCGCTTCGATCTGCTCGAGGATCGTCGCCACCTTTGTGGCGTAGCGCTCGCCCTCGGGCGTGAGGACCACCCGGCGCGTGGTGCGGGTGAACAGGCGCGCGCCCAGGTGCGATTCGAGACGCGCCACCTGGTGCGATACCGCCGCCCGCGAAATGCCCAGGGCGCGCGCGGCGGTGCTGAAGCTGCCCGCGGCAGCCACTTCGGCGAAGGTGTGCATGAGGGCGAGGTTGTCGGCCATGACGCGGGGGCGGGGCGGGACAATTGTCAAACCCGGCAAAACAGTGTTGACAGACCGCAAAGCCAGTGTTGACAGCATACTGCGGACTCCCTGTTTCCGGAACGCCCCTGTGGGCGTACACCATGTCCTTCACCGCCGTCTTCCGCCGCGAGGCCCTGGGCCTCGTGCAACTCGCCGTGCCGCTGGTGGCCGGCCTGATCGTCTCGTCACTGCTGCTGCTAACCGACACCTGGCTGCTGGGGCCCCTGGGCGAGACCGCGCTCGCCTCGGCCTCGCTGGCAGCCAGTGTCAGCCTGATCCTGTGGTCGGCGCTGTACGGTTTCCTGGCGCCCGTGGGTGTGCTGGTGGCGCGTGCCTGGGGGGCGGGTGATTACCGCAAGGTGGCCGCGGTGGTGGCTCACGGCCGCTGGCTGGGGCTGGCCATCGGCACAGGCTCGGCTGCCGTCATGGGCCTGATGCTGCTGGCGCTGCCCGCCATGGGCCAGCCTGCCGAGGTGGTGGATGGCATTGGCCCCTACTGGATCGCCATGTCGCTGGTGCTGGTCCCCTACAGCGTGAATCTGGTGTTCAAGCAGTTGCTCGACGCTGTGGGCAAGGCTTGGACCGGCGTGGCGCTCATGTCCCTGGCCGTGTTGGTGAACGTGCCGCTCAACTACGCCCTGATCCACGGGGCCTGGGGTTTCCCTCGTATGGGTCTGGCGGGGGCAGGTGTGGCCACCCTCGCGGCCGAGGCAGTGGCGCTGCTTGCCTTCTGGATCCACTGGCGCTCCTCGCCCGCCATGGCGCCGCTGCGCCAGGCGGTGCGCCTGCACCGGCGCCGATTCTCCCTGCAGACCCGCGAGGGAATCCCCATGGGCGTGCAGTACCTGGCCGAGGGCAGCGCCCTGGCCGTGGCCGGCGTGCTCATCGGCCTGCTGGGCGCCACGGCGCTGGCGGCCAACCAGATCGTTTTCAGTATCGCTTCGGTGCTGTACATGCTGCCCCTGGGCATGGCTGGCGCCGTAGCCATCCGTATCGGGCAGGCGCTGGGCGCGGGCGAGGGCGCGCGGGTGCGCGGCATCGGCCTCACGGCCCTGGCCCTGGTGACGTCCTGGACCGTGCTGTTCATGCTGGCGCTGGTGCTCGGCGGCGAGCGCATCGCCGCGCTGTTCGTGGATGAGCATCGCGTGGTTGCCCTGGCTGCCGCCATGTTCCTGGCCGTGGGTGTGATGCAGGTGTTCGACGGCATCCAGTCGGTGAGCCTCGGCGCGCTGCGTGCGTTGCTGGATACGCGCTGGGCCACCGGCGTGTCGCTGGCGGCCTACTGGCTGCTGGCGCTGCCCCTGGGCTGGCTGCTGGCCATGCCCCTGGGCCTGGGGGCGGCGGGTTTCTGGGCGGGTTTCAGCGCCGGGTTGTCCATGGCGGCGGTGCTGCTGCTGAGGCGATTTTTGCGGCAGTCGCAAGCACTGGGGGATGCCGGCGCCGGATAGACAAGGCCATCCCCGCTCCACTAGAGGGGGGCTGATACCATGACCGCGGTTCAAACTGCCTCCAACCGCCATGGCCGAGCCGCTCGAAAATGCAGCTGCAGCCGTCGATCTGCACGCCTATCGCCGCGAAGGCCTGGTGGTGGCGCCAGTGCGCGTGCCCGCCACGCAACTCGCCCGCATGCGTGCCGCGCTGGAACGGTTGCTCGCCCGCAGCGCCGGCATCGCCCCCGAGAGCCTCATCTGCCCGCACATTGCCGACGGGGCGCGCCACCCCGCGCATGAGGCCGCCGAGTGGCTCGAATTCGCCACCGCGCCGTGGCTGCTTGACCTGGTGGAGCTGGTGCTCGGCCCCAACGTGATCCTTTGGGGCAGCCAGGTGTTCTGCAAACCCGCCTTCACCGGCCGGGAAGTGCCCTGGCACCAGGACGGGGAATACTGGCCCATCCGGCCGCTGGCCACGTGCTCGGCCTGGATCGCGCTGGACGATGCAGACCCGGACAACGGCTGCATGCGCTACATACCCGGGTCCCACGCTGCCGGCCGGCTGGTGGCGCACCGCGAGGCCGCGCACCCCGACCGGGTGCTGGCCATGGAGGCGGCGGCGGAAAGCTTCGACTCTGCCACCGCCCGCGACGACGCGCTCGCTGCAGGGCAGCTCTCACTGCATGACGTGTTCCTGATTCACGGATCCGGTCCGAACCGCTCGCCGCGGCGCCGCGCCGGGTTCGTGGTGCGCTACATGCCGGCCACCTCGCGCTTCGAGCGCCACCCCGGCGAGCGCCAGTCCCAGGCGGGCGTGAGCTTCAGCCTCGCGCAGCGGCCCATCTGGCTGGTGCGCGGTCGCGACCGGGCCGGCAACGATTTCCGGACCGGTCACGGCAAGGATTTCGGACTCGTGCCCCGGGTGTCGGACGACTTCTGACGAGCGCCGCATCATCGCGGCCGCGGCCGCGACGGACCGGCGCGGCGAAGCCTTCTCCCATGCGCCGCTCTGCGCGACCGGAGGGCGCGCGCCGCGACGAATGATCGGCCCGTGCGCCGGGGCGCCGCTCGGGCAGTCCCGTTCCGCCGATGCAGGGGCGGTGCGATGGTGATCCCGTCCCGCGACGGACTCAGTGCCGCAGGCCGGCGGCGAGACGTGTCCAGTTGAACAGGTGTGATCCCGACAGGAAGGTCTGGGCCATGGCGGGCGCGCCTGCGGGATCCAGCGTCGCTGCGTCCAGGGCCAGCACCTCCGTCTGCAGGCCGCGCGCCACGAGGAACCGGTTGCCCTCTCGCGACAGCGTCACGCCGCGCGGGCGTTCCATGTCGAGCACGCGCTTCAGGCTGCGGTCCTTGGCGCTCCAGAAGGTGATCACGCCGCCAACCGGGTGGGTGGCGGCCACGGTGCCGGTGGGTTCGTGGATCTCCACGCTCAGCGCCTCGCCGGTCATGTGGCTGGTGACCTCGGCCGGATCGGCGATGAGCTGCAGGGTGTCGTCCGCGCCCCCGGCGCAGGCTCACCCCGCCTGTTGCCTTCTCCCCCAGTCCGGTGCGCGGCGCGGAAACCATGGCCATCATGCCAGCCGCCGTGATGGCGAGATGACCGGCGTTGTGGCGCTCGCCCTGGACTTCCTGCCTGTGCAGCAGCTTCTGCGTGGCGACGTCCGCCCAGGTTAGCAGGGCTGGTCCTCGCCGGCCCTGCCGCCGCCGTTACTCGCCGCAGCCCGGCCCGATCTTCTCGAAGGCCACCACCAGCCGCGGCTTGCCGGGGCGCAAGGCGATGGCGTGCGGCGGGAAGTTGACCGCCACCAGGGAAAAAGCCTGCGGAAAGGCCAGTCCAGCGCCACCAGCGCGTGGCGAAGCGTCCTGCCGTCCTGCGGATCCATGAACGCGCCGCCCCCCACCAGCAGGTCGCCTTGGGCCGACCAGGAGGCCGTGTCCAGGGGAAGGATGCCCGGCAAGTGGCCGGGCGCGCTACGCCGCCTGGACGGCGCCCTGCACGCTGCCCCTGGCGTTCTTCATCGCGCCGGCGGATGCCTCAGGGCCAGCACGTGGAGGGTGCGGATGGGCCGGCCGTCGGGGCGTACACCGCAGGGGGGCACGGCCGACCAGTCGAGGGTGGCGGAGATTTCCTGGCTCAGCCAGACGTCCGGATCGTGCGCCTCCCGGGCGGCGGCAAAGACGCGATAGCCGTATGCCATGAGCAGGCCCAGGACGCCCTGCAGGGAGCGGTCGGGCCGCTGGTGCAGTTCGATGGCCCAGGCCAGCACGGCGGGCAGCCGGGGCAGGGCCTCCTCGAGCACTTCGTGTTCGTGGCCCTCGATGTCAAGCTTCACCACCGTGACATCGGGAACCAGGGAAGCCAGGGTCCGGGCGCGCGTCCTGCGCGCGCCAGCGGGATCCACCACGCTGTTCCACCCCGACCCCTGGGTGAGCCCCGCGTGCAGCTTCACGCTGCCGACGCGGTTCGACACTGCGCAGGGCTCGATCCGCCAGCATCCGGCGGCCTCCGGCGGCACCCTCGCCTTGAGCAGCGCGATGTTCTCCGCCAGCGGTTCGACGGAAACGACCCGGCTGCTGCCGCCGCCCGCGCGCCAGAAGAATTCGGAAAGCCGTCCCGCATTGGCTCCCACGTCCGCGATCACCTGGTCCCTCAGGGGCAGGTTGGCGGCATACCAGTCTTCCTGCGGGGAAAGCGCTTCCGTGGCGGATCGGGGCTGCATCGGGCGCGTGTCCGGGCTGTAGGGGTTGGGCGGCGCGGGCCTTGGCAGCATTGCGTCGTTGGGTTGGTGCATGAGCTGTGTTTTGGCAATCCGCGTGCCAAGGTTAGCACCGCAGGCAGCCCCGGACGAGCGCCGGTGCGCGCCACGCGATCTGGTGGGTGTCCGCACCGGCGGGCCGGGCGGGTGGCGGCTGCTCGTCCGCCGCGAAGGGTGCGAGGGATGACGCGGCGATCAGGCCGGTGGCAGCGCCGGATCGCGCGATGCCGCGCCGCTGGGCGTGCGGCTCCACCGCCAGCAGCACCAGGTGGGCGTGTTCGTCGAGGAACTCCATCACCGCGAAGCCTGCTGGCTGATCCGCGTCCAGCGCGACCACGGCGCACACTTCGGCGCGGGCCAGCAGCCGCGCCAGGCGCGGCGGCCGGTAGCGCCAGCCCAGGCCCGTTTCAATCAGGTCGCGCGACAGGTGCGCCATCCACTCGCAGTCCGCCGGGCCCGCCAGGCGGACGGGCGGCGACGGGCGGGCGCTTCCCGCGCCCACCCGCCGCCGCGGCGCGGCGGTCACGCCGCTTCCGGCACCGAGGGCAGCCCGGACAGCGCCATGGCGAGCTCGCGCTCGTCGTAGGCATGGTCCTGCAGCTTGCCCGCGAAGTAGTCGGTGTAGGCCTGCATGTCGAAATGGCCATGACCGCACAGGTTGAAGAGGATGGCGCGGGAGGTGCCTTCCTCGCGGCAACGGATGGCTTCGTCGATGGCGCCCTTCACGGCATGGTTGGCCTCGGGCGCGGGCACGATGCCCTCGTGGCGCGCGAACATCACGCCGGCCTCGAAGCATGGCGTCTGCGGGTAGGCTCGGGCCTCGATGAGGCCGAGCTCCTTCACGTGCGACACCAGCGGCGCCATGCCGTGGTAACGCAACCCGCCGGCGTGAAACCCCGGCGGCATGAAGTTCGAGCCCAGGGTGTGCATCTTCACCAGCGGGGTGAGGTGGCCGGTGTCGCCGAAGTCGTAGGCATACCGGCCGCGGGTGAGGCTCGGGCAGGCGGCCGGTTCCACGGCCACCACGCGCACCTTGCGCCCGCCGCGCAACTGCGCGCCGATGAAGGGGAAGGCGATGCCGGCGAAGTTGGACCCGCCGCCGGTGCAGCCCACCACGATGTCGGGGTAGTCGTTGGCCATCTCCAGTTGCGCGATGGCCTCCAGGCCCACCACGGTCTGGTGCATGAGCACGTGGTTGAGCACAGAGCCCAGGGCGTACTTGGTGTCGTCGCGCTGGGCGGCCACTTCCACGGCCTCGGAGATGGCGATGCCGAGGCTGCCGTTGCTGTCGGGGGTGCGCGCCAGGATCTCGCGGCCCACGTTGGTTTCCATGGACGGGCTGGCGATGCAGCGCGCGCCGTAGGTTTCCATGAGGGCGCGGCGGTAGGGCTTCTGGTTGAAGGACACCTTCACCATGAACACTTCGATTTCCAGCCCGAACAGGCTGCCGGCGAAGGCCAGGGACGAACCCCACTGGCCGGCGCCGGTTTCGGTGGTGATGCGCTTGACGCCCGCTTCCTTGTTGTAGAAAGCCTGGGCCACGGCGGTGTTGGGCTTGTGGCTGCCCGCCGGGCTGACGCCCTCGTACTTGTAGTAGATGCGCGCCGGCGTGCCCAGTGCCTTCTCCAGGCGGCGGGCGCGGTACAGGGGGCTGGGCCGCCATTGCCGGTACACCTCGCGCACCGGTTCGGGAATCTCGATTTCGCGCTCGGTGCTCACTTCCTGGCCGATGAGCGACATGGGGAACAGCGGCGCCAGGTCGTCGGGGCCGATGGGCTTGAGCGTGCCCGGATGCAGCACGGCTGGCGGCGGCGCGGGCAGATCGGCCATCAGGTTGTACCAGGCCTTGGGAATCCTGCTCTCGTCGAGCAGGTACTTGACGGTGTCGCTCATGGATTCCTCCCGTGTGAAACGCCTCTGACGGGGTGCGCGGCGCGCTCGCCAGACGCCGGGGTTGCCGGTGCGGGAGCACGCCCGCGGGGCGGGCGTTGGCTGAACTATACCGCTGGCAATCGGGCGCGCCCATGGCGGCGCACCTGATCTCAGGCCGGCGGCGGCAGCCGGTGCTCCAGGGCGAACAGGGCCTGCGTATCCTCGCGGCCGCGGACCAGGTGCACGCACGCGCCGTCCACCATCACCTCGGCGGCGCGGGGCCGCGAGTTGTAATTGGAGGCCATGCTCATGCCGTAGGCGCCAGCCGAGAGCACTGCGAGCAGATCGCCAGGCTCGAGGGCCAGCGGCCGGTCGTGGCCGAGGAAGTCGCCGCTTTCGCACACCGGGCCCACCACCTCCCAGCGGCTGGCGGGCGCGGCGCGCGGGCGCACCGGCACGATGCCGTGATGGGCGTCGTAGAGCGCCGGGCGCATGAGGTCGTTCATGGCCGCGTCCACGATGGCGAAGCTGCGTGCCTCGCCAGCCTTGAGATACTCCACCCGCGTGAGCAGCACGCCCGCATTGCCTACCAGCGCCCGGCCTGGTTCGAACAGCACGCTCTGGGGCCGGCCCTCCAGGCCGCGCAGCAGCGCGCTCAGGTAGTCGGCCGCGGCGGGCGGCGTTTCGTCGGCGTAGCGGATGCCCAGGCCGCCGCCCAGGTCGATGTGCTCCAGTGCGATGCCGTCCGCGGCCAGCCGGTCCACCAGGTGGAGCACCTTGGCGAGCGCGTCGGCGAAGGGCGCCACTTCGGTGATCTGCGAGCCGATGTGGCAGTCGATGCCGGTGACGCGCAGGCCGGGCAGCCGGCTCGCCGTGGCGTACAGGGCAGGAGCGTCCTCGAAGGCCACGCCGAACTTGTTTTCCTTGAGCCCGGTGGAGATGTAGGGATGGGTGCGCGCATCCACGTCGGGATTGACCCGCAGGCTCACCGGTGCGGTGCGGCCAGTGGCCACGGCCACCTCGGAGAGGCGGTGCAATTCCGGCGCGGACTCCACGTTGAAGCACAGGATGCCCGCCTCCAGGGCGAGGCGCATTTCCTCGGCGCGCTTGCCCACGCCGGAGAACACCACCTTGCCCGGGTCGCCGCCTGCGGCCATCACACGCGCCAGCTCGCCCGCCGAGACGATGTCGAAGCCGCTGCCCAGGCGAGCGAGCACATCGAGCACGGCGAGGTTGGAGTTGGCCTTCATGGCGTAGCACACCAGGTGCGGGCGCGCCGCCAGGGCGCCATCGAACTCGCGGAATGCGGCCTCGATGGCGGCGCGGGAGTACACGTAGCAGGGCGTGCCGAAGCGCGCGGCAATCTCCTCCAGGGGCACCTGCTCCGCATGCAGGTGGCCCTCGCGCAGGCCGAAGGGGCTCAAGGCTGCCGCTCCTGCGCGGGCGGGCGCTTCTCTTTGGGCGCGGAGTCGGGCAGGTAGAGGGGGCCCTTGTTGCCGCAAGCGGCAAGCAGGGCGGCGACCAGCAGCAGGGCGGCGAGGCGGACGGGCGTCATAGGGACATGTAGTGGTGGCTGGTGGCGGTGAGCTCGGCACGGGCGGTTTCCCATCCCGGGTAGATGCGCTCCACCGTGCGCCAGAAGCGCGGCGAGTGGTTGAGGTGCAGCAGGTGGGCAACCTCGTGCGCCACCACGTAGTCGATGAGGGCCTCGGGAGCCTGCATGAGGCGCCAGTTGAGCCGCACCTCGCCGCCGGCGTTGCAGCTGCCCCACCGGGTGCGTGCGTCGGACAGCAGCACCCTCGGCCGCGGCACGCCCAGCCGTTCAGCGAAGTGTTCCACGCGCGGCGGCAGGTGGCGCTCGGCGTGGCGGCGGTACCAGCGTACCACCGCCTGGCGCACGCGCGCCGCGTCGTCGGGCTCAGGCAGCCACAGACGCAGCGTGTCGTCGTTCACCAGTTCCGCGACCGTCAGCCCCTGGGCGCGTTGCAGTGCCAGCGTGAGGCCGCGCCCCAGGAAGTCCAGCGCCTCTCCTTCGCCCCACGCGCGCAGCCGGGCCCGCGGGCGCTCCTGCCAGTCATCGAGCTTGGCGAGGATCCAGCGCGCGGCATCGCGGATGGCGCCGTCGATCACCGATTCCGAGGCGCGCCACGGCGCGTGCACCGCGAGCCCGCGCTCGTTCACGAGGAAGGCGATGCGCCGGCGGCGCTGGCTGCGCTTGAGCACGAAGGGCACCTCGCGGCCGCGCAGCTCGATGCTGCAGGGCCGTTCCACCTCGTTGGCGGGAAACAGGTCGTCCATGGCGTGCTCAGCCGTCCTGGCGGGCCGACCCCAGGCGCGCCACTTCCTCTTCCACCCACTGGGATACGCGCCGGTTGAGCGCCTCGGCCTTGAGGCCGGTCGGGTCGATGGCCGGGCCGATGCTCACGGTAATGGTGCCGGGACGTTTGAGAAAGGCATTACGAGGCCACACGGTGCCGGCATTATGGGCCACCGGCACCACCGGGGCGCCGGTCTTCGTGGCCAGCCACGCCCCGCCGGTATGCCACGTGCCGCGCGTGCCTGGTGCCGTGCGCGTGCCCTCGGGGAAGATCACGATCCACAGCCCGAGGGCCAGCCGGTCGCGGCCTTGCTCCACCAGCTGCGTCAGCGCCGCGCGCCCGGCGCCGCGGTCGATGGCAATGGGCCGCAGCATGGCGAGCCCCCAGCCGAAGAAGGGCACCTTGAGCAGCTCGCGCTTGAGCACCCACACCTGGGGCGGAAAGATGCGCTGGAACGCCAGCGTTTCCCAGGCCGACTGGTGCTTGGCCAACACCACGCAGGGGCCTGCCGGGATGTTCTCGCCGCCGATCACGCGATAGCGGACACCGCACACGTGCTCCACCAGCCACAGCACCATGCGGCTCCACGCGGTAATGACACGGTAGCGCCCCAGGGGCGGCAGTGGTGCGGTGAGCAGGGACAGCAGCGCCCACACCACGGTCAGCGCCACCTGGGCGGCCGCGAAGACGGTGCATCGCAGCCGCAGCATCAAGCCGGCGGGGGTGGGGTCGCCGATGGAACGCTCCTCGACGGCTCAGGCGATGTGGCGCACCGCGTCCGCCAGGTCGGCGTGCACCCGTGTGCCGGCCGGCAGGCCGCCGTCGGCCAGGGTTTTCGGGCCTTTGCCGGTGAGCACCAGCATGGGCCGTGCGCCAGCGGTTTCGGCCGCCTGCAGGTCGCGCAGCGAATCTCCCACGGCGGCCACGCCGGCGAGGCTGGCGCCGAAGCGCCGCGCGATGTCGTGGAACATGCCCGGGCGCGGCTTGCGGCACTCGCACTCCTGCTGCGCGGCGCACGGGCAGTAGAACACCGCGTCGATGCGACCGCCGGCCTGACCAAGCATGCGGAACATCTTGTCGTGGATGGCGTTGAGGGTGGCCATGTCGAACAGCCCGCGGCCCAGCCCCGACTGGTTGGTGGCCACCACCACGTGAAAGCCGGCGTGGTTGAGGCGGGCAATGGCGTCAAGGCTGCCGGGGATGGGCCTCCATTCGTCCGGGCTCTTGATGAACTGGTCGCTGTCGAAGTTGATGACGCCGTCGCGATCGAGGATGACAAGCTTCACGCCGCCAGCCTCGAGATGTCGGCCACGGCATTGAGCAGGCCATCCAGGCGCGCCAGCAGCCCGAGGCGGTTGCGGCGCGTGGACTCATCCTCGGCCATCACCATCACCTCGTCGAAGAACCTGTCCACCGCCGGTCGGGCGCCCGCAAGCAGCCGCAGGGCCTCGCTGTAATCGTCGTTGTCCACCAGGCTCGCCACCCGTGGCGCCAGGGCCAGCACCACCTCCAGCAGCGCCTTCTCGGCGGGCTCGACCATGAGCGCCAGATCGGGCTCGCCGGGTGCAGTGGCGCTCTTGCGCAGGATGTTGCGGATACGCTTGTTGGCGGCCGCCAGGGCGGCGGCCTCTGGCAGTTCCTGGAACGCGCGTACCGCCGCGGCGCGCGGCAGCACCCGGTCCATGCGCACGGGGCTCTGCGCGATCACTGCGTCGGCCACGGCCACCTCGACGCCGCGCTCCCGCAGCAGGCCGCGCAGGCGCTCGAGCATGAAGCCGTGCAGGTCCGAGGCCACGCTGTCGGATACCGCATCGGTGTCGAACCCCGCCCGCGCCTGGCGCAGCAGGTGCAGCAGGTCGAGCGGCAGTTCGCCCTCCACGAGGATGCGCAGCACGCCCAGGGCGGCGCGGCGCAGGCCGAAGGGATCCTTGTCGCCGCTGGGCACGAGGCCGATGCCGTAAATGCCGGTGAGGGTGTCGAGCTTGTCGGCCAGGGCCACCGCCGCACCGATGTTGCCGGCGGGCAGGGAATCGGCGGCGAAGCGCGGGTGATAGTGCGCCTCGATGGCCGCCGCCACGGTGTCGTCCTCGCCATCGTGGCGGGCGTAGTGCATGCCCATGATGCCCTGCAGCTCGGGAAACTCGCCCACCATGTCGGTGACCAGATCGGCCTTGGCCAGGCGCGCGGCGCGCTCAGCCAGTTCGGCATCGGCGTGCAGCAGGCGGGCGATCTCGCCGGCCAGGCGCGTGAGGCGGCGCACGCGCTCCAGCTGGCTGCCCAGCTTGTTGTGATAGACCACCGCGCCGAGCTTTTCCACCCGCTCGGCAAGTGTCTGACGGCGGTCCTGGTCGAAGAAGAACCGGGCATCGGCCAGCCGGGCGCGCAGCACGCGCTCGTTGCCGTGGATGATGTTGCGCGGATCCTCCGCGCGCAGGTTCGAGACGATCAGAAAGCGCGGTAACAGCCGTCCAGAGGCGTCCACCAGCGGGAAGTATTTCTGGTGGCGCTTCATGGACAGGATCAGGCACTCCTGGGGCACGGCGAGAAAGGCCGAGTCGAAGCTGCCGGCGTACACGGTGGGAAACTCCACCAGCGCGGTGACTTCGTCGATCAGGTCCTGCGCCTCGGCGAGGGCAGCCTGGTGCTGCGCGGCGGCCTCGGCGAGGGCGTGGGCGATGGCCGCGCGGCGCGCGTCGAAAGCGGCGATCACCATGCCCTGCTCGAGCAGTTGCCGCTCGTAGCCGCCGGCGTGGTCCAGATGGAAGTCCGGCGTGCCCATGAAGCGGTGGCCGTGGGTGCGCCGGCCGGCAGCGAGCCCCAGGGCGCTCACCGGCACCACTTCGGCGCCGTGCAGCGCCACAAGGCCGTGGGCCGGGCGCACGAAGCTCACGTCCTCGCCGCTGGCGCTCTGGTAGCGCATCACCTTGGGGATGGGCAGCGCGGCCACGGTGTCGGCGAGCGCTTCCTGCAGGCCCTGGGCGAGGGTCATGCCGGGCGCCACGTGGTTCCAGAAAAGGCTGTCCTGCTTGCCGTCGGAGGCGCGTTCCAGTTGCTCCAGCGCAACGCCCGAGGCGCCCAGGGCGGCGAGTTTCTTCGCCAGCGTGGGGGTGGGCTGGCCAGCGGCATCCAGCGCCACGCTCACGGGCAGCACCTTGTCGCGGCGCGGCGTATCGGGCGCCCTGGGCAGCACCTGAGGCACCAGCACGGCCAGGCGCCGCGGCGTGGCGAAGGCCTGGCCCGCCGTGCCAGGGGCCGCCAGGCCGCGCCGCTGCAGGCCGCCGACGATGCCCGCGGCGAAGGCCTCGCCCAGGGTGCGCAGGGCGCTGGGCGGCAGCTCTTCGGTGAACAACTCCACCAACAGCGGCGCGCTCATCAGACCTGCTCCGGCGCGCGCGCCAGCATGGGAAAGCCCAGCCGCTCGCGGGAGTCATGGTAGGCCTGGGCCACCAGCTTGGCCAGGGTGCGTATGCGGCCGATGTAGCCGGCGCGCTCGGTCACCGAAATGGCGCCGCGCGCATCCAGCAGATTGAAGGTGTGGGCGCTCTTGAGCACCATCTCGTAGCCCGGCAGGGCGAGGCCGGCCTCCATGAGACGCCGGGCCTGCGATTCGAAGTGGTTGAACTGCTGCAGCAGCCAGTGGGCGTCGGCGTGCTCGAAGTTGTAGGCCGACTGCTCCACCTCGTTCTGGTGATACACGTCGCGGTAGCTGATGCCTGGCGTCCACACCAGGTCGAAGACGTTTTCCACGCCCTGCAGGTACATGCACAGGCGCTCCAGGCCATAGGTGATTTCCCCCAGGATCGGCTTGCAATCCAGGCCGCCCACTTGCTGGAAATAGGTGAACTGCGTCACCTCCATGCCGTTGAGCCAGACCTCCCAGCCCAGGCCCCAGGCGCCCAGGGTGGGGTTCTCCCAGTCGTCCTCCACGAAGCGCACGTCGTTGGACTTCGGGTCGATGCCGATGGCCGCGAGCGAGCCCAGGTACAGATCGAGGATGTCCTCGGGCGCTGGCTTGAGCACCACCTGGAACTGGTAGTAGTGCTGCAGGCGGTTGGGGTTGTCGCCGTAGCGGCCATCCTTCGGGCGGCGCGAGGGCTGCACGTAGGCGGCCTTCCAAGGCTCGGGCCCCAGGGCGCGCAGAAAGGTGGCGGTGTGCGACGTGCCCGCACCCACCTCCATGTCGTAGGGCTGCAGCAGCGCGCAACCGCGCGCCCCCCAATAGCCTTGCAGGGTGAGAATGAGGTCCTGGAAGTTCATGCCGCGGGAGCGCCGTCGGCGGGACGGCGGCGGATTGCGAAAGGCGCGATTCTACCCGTGAAGGCGCCTCGCGCCGCGCCTGCCACAATTGACGCTTCTCACGGAGCAGCCATGGCACTCAAGGCAACCATCTTCAAGGCCGACCTGCAGGTTTCCGACCTGGATCGCGGCTACTACGCGAGCCACGCCCTTACCCTGGCCCGGCACCCGTCGGAAACCGACGAACGGATGATGGCGCGGCTGCTCGCCTTCGCCCTCAACGCCCACGAGCGCCTCGGCTTCGGGCGCGGCCTGTCCACGGAAGACGAGCCTGATCTCTGGCGCCACGACCTGACTGGCGCCATCGAGCAGTGGATCGACGTGGGGTTGCCCGATGAGCGGCGGCTGCGCAAGGCAAGCGGCCGCTCTGACGAGGTGCTGGTGTATGCCTACGGCGCCCGGGCCGTCGAGCTGTGGTGGAGCCAGAACCGCGCCGCGCTTGGCCGCCTGCCCAACTTGCGGGCGTGGTTCCTTCAGCCCGATGGCATGGCCGCGCTTACGGCGCTGGCGGCGCGCACCATGCGGCTGGCCTGCACCATCCAGGACGGGCAGGTGTGGGTGGGCAGCGATGCCGGGGAGACCAGTCTGGAGCCGGTGCTGCTGGGAGGCGCCTGAACCGCCCGCCGGCCGGGTTGCCGCTGCCGGCGTTCAGGGTTTCCGGCCCTCTCTCAGCGCGTTCAGCTGGTTCTCCAAGTCTTCCACGCGGGACTGCAACTGGTTGAGCAGATTGTTGACGCGCCCGACGTTGAAGTAGGACACATTTTCGGCGGGAGCGTCGAGCTGGTTGCCCCATCCCAGCCACGAAGCGTCGTAGACGCGCACGTGGGTGAAGCCCAATTCCTCCAGCACCGTGGCGGCCACCGAGGCGCGCACGCCGCTCTGGCAATAGACCACCGTTTCCGTGGACGGATCGAGGTTGGCGAACAGTTGCCTCAGGGCCGCCGGGTCCTTGAGGTTGAAGCCATCCTTGTTGCCCACCTGCTTGCGGGCCAGCTTGCGCGGCGTGTCGGGATCGGCCCAGGTGGACTCGTAGGGAATGTTCACGGCGCCCGGGATATGGCCGCCGCGCAGCGCGCGGATGTCGTCGCCGGAGAACTCCCGCGCCGTGCGGGCGTCCACGATCTGCAGGCCAGGCTCGCGCAGCCTGGCCTTCAGCTCGTCGGTGGACACCAGCGCCCGGGGGCGCGGCGTCAGCGACAGCGTAACGGCGGGCAGGCGCATGGGCTCCGTGGCCAGCGGCTTGCCGGCGGCCTTCCAGTCGTCGATGCCGCCGTGATAGACCATGGCGCTGTCGCCGCCCAGCCAGCGCAGCGTGACGGCGCCGAAATAGGGCCCGGTGGAAGCCTTGGCGCCGTACAGCACGATGGGGCGGGCCGGGTCGATGCCCGCCTCGCCCAGCAACCGGGCGATCTGGTCCACGGGAAGGTAGTCCTCGGTCTTGAGGTCGCGCAACTGGGCGAGGATGTCGTCCATGTTCACCGCGCCGGGAATGTGCCCCTTGCGGTAGTCCTCCTCGGCGCGCACGTCCCAGACCATGGCGCCGGCCGCCTGCGCCGCCTCCACGGCCGCGGTGTCGACGATGCGCTGGGCGAGGGCGGCGGGAATCAGCGCCAGGGCGGCGGCGCAGCCGCACAGCAGGCGAAGGACGGGGGGCATGGCGGTTCTCCTGGGTGGTGCGGGGTGGGGCAGGGCCGTGGCCGGCCGCGCGTTCAGTGTGCTAGCGGCGGGCGGGGCTTCCTTGACGGGCGTCAAGCGCGCCGCGAGCGCCGTGCTGCCACGAGGAACAGCAGCGCCGCCGTCAGCACCGCCGCTGCGTTGCCCGCCAGGGTGAAGGGCGTTGAACCGGTGCGCCCGGCGATGCTGGCCTCCAGCACGCCAGCCCGGAACTCGGGCAGGCTGGCACGCACGCGGCCGGTGTGATCCACCACTGCGGTCATGCCGGTGTTGGTGGCGCGCAGCATGGGCCGCCCGGTCTCCAGGGCGCGCATCTGCGAAATCTGCAGGTGTTGCTCGGCGGCCCACGAATCGCCATACCAGGCGTCGTTGGTGAGGTTGGCCAGCAGCGTCGCGGCGGGCAGGGCGCGGGCGATCTCCTCGCCGAACACGTCCTCGTAGCAGATGTTCACCGCCAGGCGCTGTCCCGCCACCGCCAGCGGCGGCTGGGTGGCGCCGCCGGGGGTCTGGTCGGACAGCGGGATGTGCAGCACGCCGTTGACGAGGGGCTTGAGCACCGCACCCACGGGAATGTATTCGCCGAAGGGCACCAGGTGGTTCTTGCGGTAGGACTGGGAGGGCGAGGCGCCGAAGCTTGCGGCGGCGTTGAAGTAGCGCTCGCTGCCGGGCGGATCGTTCTCGAACAGGCCGGTCACCAGATCGCCGCCACGGCCGCGCACCGCACTGGCAAGCTGATCGAACCACTCCGGCGGCAACTGATGCCTGAACAGCGGGATTGCCGTCTCGGGAAGGATCACCAACTGCCCGCGCGCCTGCCTTGCCAGCGATTCGTAGGCGCCCAGGGTGCGCGACAGTTGCGCCTCGTCGAACTTGAGGTCCTGGGCAATATTGCCCTGCACGAGGCTGACGGCCACCGGGGCGCCGGCCTGGCGGGTCCAGTCCACGGCCGAAAGCATGGCCGAGAGCGCCCACAGCAGGGCCAGGGCGAGGGCCGGCGCGCGCCGCTGCCGGGGCGCCTGCGCCAGCATCACGCGCGCCAGCAGCGCTGCGGACAGCGCCACCGCCAGCCCCACGCCATACACGCCGGCGAGCGGCGCCAGGCCTGCCAGCGGGCTCCAGGGCACCTGCGAGTAGCCCAGGGCGAGCCACGGGAAGCCGGTGAAGGCCCAGCCGCGCAACCACTCCGCCAGGCACCACGCCGCCGGCAGGCCCAGCCAGGCGGCGCGCGGTGCAAAGCGTGCCGCAGCCCAGCAGGCCAGCGCGGGCCACAGCGCCAGGTAGGCGGCGAACAGCGCCAGCACCATCAGCGCCAGCACCAGTGCCATGCCGCCGTACACATGCAGGGCTACGGTGATCCAGCCGACGCCGGCGGCGAACAACCCGAAGCCGAAGGCGAAGCCCGCCAGCGCCGCTGCCCGGGGCGATGATGCACGGGCGGCAATGAGCGCCAGCAGCGCCAGGGCGAGAATGGGCAGGGGGAACAGCCCCAGGGGTGCGAATCCGGGTACGGCGGCCAGGCCGGCGGCGAGCGCCAGCGGCAGCGCCCAGGCCGGCCGCGCCAGCGCCGCGAAGCGCTGCGGCGCCAGGGCCGGCCCGTTCATCCGGGCGGCGCGACGCCGCGCTCCACCAGCAGCGAGTGCACGCGGCGGCTGTCGGCCCGCAGCACCTTGAAGCGCAGGCCGTCCACGTCGATTTCCTCGCCGCGGTTGGGCACACGGCCGAAGGCGCCCGTCACCAGGCCGCCCACGGTGTCGTACTCCTCGTCGGAGAAGCTGGTGCCGAAGGCTTCGTTGAAGTCGGCAATCTCGGTGACGGCCTTGACGCGGTGGCGCCCGTCGGGCTGGGAGACGATGTTGTCTTCGGTTTCGTCGAAGTCGTACTCGTCCTCGATGTCGCCCACGATCTGTTCGAGCACGTCCTCGATGGTGACCAGGCCGGTGACGCCACCGTACTCGTCCACCACGATGGCCATGTGGTTGCGGGCGGCGCGGAAGTCCTTCAGCAGTACGTTCAGGCGCTTGGATTCGGGGATGAACACCGCCGGGCGCAGCATGTCGCGCACGTCGAACTCCTCCCCGGCGTAGTAGCGCAGCAGATCCTTGGCCAGCAGGATGCCGAGCACCTTGTCCTTGTCGCCGTCGATCACCGGGAAGCGCGAGTGGGCCGTTTCGATGACCGTGGGAATGAACTTGGCTGGCGCGTCGCCGATGTCGATCACGTCCATTTGCGCGCGCGGCACCATGATGTCCCGGACCTGCATCTCCGAGACCTGCAGCACGCCTTCGATCATGGCCAGGGCATCGGCATCGAGCAGGTTGCGCTGGCGCGAACCGCGCAGCAACTCGATCAACTGCGCCCTGTCCTCGGGTTCGCGCAACAGCAGGGCGCCGATGCGTTCGAGAAGGGACGGCTTGCCGTGCGCACTATCCATACACGAGGGGTGCCCGGGGCCGTGGCGTCCGGGCGCGGCCGTCAGGCCACCATGGGATAGGGGTCAGGATACCCCAACCGCCGCAGGATTTCGGTTTCAAGCACCTCCATGGCGCGGGCCTCGCGGGCCCGGGCGTGGTCCCAGCCCTGCAGGTGCAGCAGGCCATGCGCCACCAGGTGGGCCCAGTGGGCACGCGGCACCTTGCCCTGACCGCGGGCCTCGCGGGCGATCACCGGGGCGCACAGGGCGATGTCTCCGCACAGCCAGCCGTCCTGCTCGCCGTAGGCGAAGGTGAGCACGTTGGTGGCGTAGTCACGGCCGCGAAAGGCCGCGTTGAGCCGCCGTCCCTCCGCCGCGCCGACGACGCGCAGCGTCACCTGGCAGGGGCGCTGGATGGCGGCCAGCGCCCAGCGCCGCAAGGTGGTGCGCGCCGGCACGGGCGTGCTCACGGCGACCTGAACCGACAGGCGCAGCGGCGCGCTCAGCGGGGCGGGCCGTGCTCGGCGTTCCACGATTCGTAAGCGTTGACGATGCGTTGTACCAGCGGGTGGCGCACCACGTCGGCGGCGGTGAAATTGACGAAGGCGATGCCGCGCACCTGGCCCAGCACCTCGCGGGCATCCACCAGCCCGCTGCGCTGGCCGCGCGCCAGATCCACCTGGGTCACGTCGCCGGTGAGCACGGCCCGCGAACCGAAGCCGATGCGGGTGAGGAACATCTTCATCTGCTCGGGCGTGGTGTTCTGGGCCTCGTCGAGGATGACGAAGGAGTGGTTGAGGGTGCGGCCGCGCATGAAGGCCAGAGGCGCAATCTCGATCACACCGCGCTCGAAGAGCTTGCCCACCTTCTCGAAGCCCATGAGGTCGTAGAGCGCGTCGTAGAGCGGCCGCAGGTAGGGGTCCACCTTCTGCACCAGGTCGCCCGGCAGGAAGCCCAGCCGCTCGCCGGCCTCCACCGCCGGGCGCACCAGCACCAGGCGCTTGACCGCGTCGCGCTCGATGGCGTCCACGGCGCAAGCCACGGCGAGGTAGGTCTTGCCCGTGCCCGCCGGTCCGATGCCGAAGGTGATGTCGTGGGCGAGGATGGCCTTGAGGTACTCGGCCTGGGTGCGGGTGCGGCCCTGCAGGTCGCGCCGCCGCGTGTGCAGCAGCGGCGCGTCGGCCACCTCGGCCGCGCCGCCCATGGCCTCCACCAGCCCGAGCTGCACGTCCTCCAGTTCGAGCGGCACGGCCGCGCGCTCGTAGAAGCTGCGCAGCAGGTCGGCTGCCAGAC
>JBIIUM010000032.1:0-25434 GCA_044339985.1 Burkholderiales bacterium
GGGCGTTCAGGCCACCGCCGCGGCCGGTGCAGCGCCGTTGTCGCGGCTAGCGCGGTGTCGCAGGGCCGCCTCGATGAACGCCTTGAACAGCGGATGCCCCGCGCGGGGCGTGGAGGTGAATTCGGGGTGGAACTGGCATCCCACGAACCACGGATGATCGGGCAACTCCACCATCTCGGTAAGCCGCTCGCTGCCCGTGGACAGGCCGCTCACCCGCAGCCCGGCCTCCTGCAAGCGAGGCACATAGTAGTTGTTCACCTCGTAGCGGTGGCGATGCCGCTCGGCGATGTGATCGGCGCCGTACACCTGCCGCACCAGCGTGCCAGGCAGCAGCTCGGCGCTTTGCCCCCCCAGGCGCATGGTGCCCCCGAGGTCGGAGTGCTCATCGCGCCGCTCCACCCGGCCGTCGCGGTTGACCCACTCGTGGATCAAGGCAACCACCGGGTAGGCGGTGTCGGGGTCGAATTCGGTGGAATGGGCGCCAGCAAGCCCGGCCTTGTGGCGCGCAAACTCGATCACCGCCAGTTGCATGCCCAGGCAGATGCCGAGGTAGGGCACGCGGCGTTCGCGAGCGAAGCGGATGGCCTTGATCTTGCCCTCCACGCCGCGCTTGCCGAAACCTCCCGGCACCAGGATGGCGTCCATGCCCTCCAGCAGACCGGCGCCTTCGGCATCGAGTTTTTCCGAATCGATGTAATGGATGCGCATACGCGCACCGCAATGGATGCCCGCGTGCACCAGCGCCTCGGACAGCGACTTGTAAGACTCGGTGAGGTCCACGTACTTGCCCACCAGGGCCACGTGCACCTCCGCCGAGGGGTGCTCAAGCCGGTAAACCAGATTTTCCCATTCGCGCAAGTCCGCGGGTGGCGCGTCGATCTCGAGCTTGCGGCAGACGATCTCGTCGAGCCCCTGGGCGTGCAGGATGCCCGGGATCTTGTAGATGGAGTCCACATCGACGGCGGTGATGACGGCGCGCTCCTCCACGTTGGTGAACAGGGCGATCTTGCGGCGTTCGTCGTCGGGAATCCATCGATCCGCACGGCACAGCACCACGTCGGGCTGGATGCCGATTTCGCGCAGTTCCTTCACCGAGTGCTGGGTGGGCTTGGTCTTGATCTCGCCGGCCGAGGGAATGAATGGGACCAGGGTAAGGTGGATGAAGCAGGCGTGGCCGCGGCCCAGTTGCAGGCTCATCTGGCGGATGGCTTCGAGAAAGGGCAGCGATTCGATGTCGCCCACGGTGCCGCCCACTTCCACGATGGCCAGGTCAGCGTCACCGGCGCCCTGACGGATGAAATGCTTGATCTCGTCGGTGATGTGGGGAATCACCTGCACCGTGCCGCCGAGGTAGTCGCCGCGCCGCTCCTTCTTGATGACGCTCTCGTAGATCTGCCCGGTGGTGAAGTTGTTGCGCTTGCCCATGCGCGCGCGCACGAACCGTTCGTAGTGACCAAGGTCGAGATCGGTCTCGGCACCGTCGTCGGTGACGAACACCTCCCCGTGCTGAAACGGGGACATGGTGCCCGGGTCAACGTTGATGTACGGGTCGAGCTTGAGGAGGGTGAGGCGAATGCCACGGGATTCGAGAATCGCGGCCAGCGAGGCGGCGGCGATGCCTTTGCCCAGGGAGGAAACCACACCGCCTGTGACAAAGACGAACTTGGTCATTCGGACTCGCGCCTCGTCATCGAAAGTGCGCAGATCATACCGCAAAAAAACTGCCATCCCGCCAGGGCGGAGAGGGTGGCCGCCGGCTCCATCAACGGTGCTCGGGCGCCCTGCAGTGCTTGGCTAGAAACAGCCAGGTATCCACCACCGTGTCCGGGTTGAGCGACACTGTGTCGATGCCCTGCTCCACCAGCCACTGGGCAAGATCCGGGTGGTCGGAGGGCCCCTGGCCGCAGATGCCCACATACTTGCCGTGGCGCTTGCAGCCCTCGATGGCCATGGCGAGCAGTTTCTTGACCGCCGGGTCGCGTTCGTCGAAGGCGTCCGCCACCAGGCCCGAGTCGCGATCCAGGCCCAGGGTGAGTTGGGTCAGGTCATTGGAACCGATGGAAAAGCCGTCGAAGTGCTCGAGGAACTGGTCCGCCAGCAGGGCGTTGGAGGGAATCTCGCACATCATGATGACGCGCAATCCGTTGCCTCCCCGCGACAGGCCGTTGGCCGCCAGCAGCGACACCACTTCGCGCGCCTCGCCCACATTGCGCACGAAGGGCACCATCAACTCCACGTTGGTGAGGCCCATGTCATCGCGCACCCGCTTCACCGCACGGCATTCCAGTTCGAAACAATCCCTGAAGCTGGAGGCCACATAGCGCGAGGCGCCGCGGAACCCCAGCATGGGGTTCTCCTCCTCGGGTTCGTAGCGCCGCCCGCCCACCAGGCTGGAGTATTCATTGGACTTGAAATCGGACAACCGCACGATCACGGGCTTGGGATGGAAGGCCGCCGCCAGAGTGGCGATACCCTCCGTGAGCTTGCTCACGTAGAACTCCACCGCCGATCCGTAGGCTGCGGCGTGCTGCTCGATCACCTGGCGCGAATCCACCGGCACGTTTGGATAGGCGAGGATGGCCCGCGGATGCACGCCGATGGTGCGGGCGATGATGAACTCCAGCCTCGCGAGCCCCACCCCGGCGTTGGGCAGGCGCGAAAACTCGAAGGCGAGTTCCGGATTGCCCACGTTCATGTAAATCTTGACGGGTGGCTCCGGCATGCTCGACACCGCCAGATCGGTGACTTCCACCTCCAGGCGGCCGCGGTATACGAAGCCCGTGTCGCCCTCGGTGCAGGACACCGTCACCTCGGTGCCGTCCTTGAGCACCCGGGTGGCGTCGCCCGCCCCCACCACCGCCGGAATACCCAGCTCCCGGGCAATGATCGCTGCGTGGCAGGTGCGCCCGCCACGATTGGTCACGATGGCCGCAGCGCGCTTCATCACCGGCTCCCAGTCGGGGTCGGTCATGTCGCTCACCAGCACATCGCCAGCCTGCACCTGATGCATTTCGGACACATCGCGGATCACCCGTACCGTGCCAATGCCCACGCGATTGCCGATGGCGCGCCCGGTAGCCAGGATTTCGGAACGGCTTTTCAGGCGGAAGCTCTGGCGGGTTTCCGCGCCGCCGCGCGATTTGACCGTCTCGGGACGCGCCTGGAGGATGTAGATGTGACCGTTCGTGCCGTCACGGCCCCACTCGATGTCCATGGGCCGGCCATAGTGCTGCTCGATGATCACCGCGTAGCGCGCCAGTTCCTCCACTTCCGTATCGGTGATGGCGAAGCGATGGCGATCCGCCTCGGGCACGGCGACGGTTTCGGTGGAATGCCCGGCGCGGGCGTGGTCCGTGAACACCATCTTGATGGCCTTGGCACCAAGGCTGCGGCGCAGGATGGCGGGGCGCCCCGCCGCGAGACCGGGCTTCCAGACGTAGAACTCATCGGGGTTGACGGCGCCCTGCACCACCGTTTCGCCCAAACCGTAGGCAGCAGTAATGAACACCACCTGGTCGAAACCCGACTCGGTGTCGATGGTGAACATCACACCACTGGCACCGGAATCTGAACGCACCATGCGCTGGATGCCGCAGGACAGCGCCACCTCGGCATGGGCAAAGCCCTTGTGCACTCGGTAGGCGATGGCACGGTCGTTGTACAACGAGGCAAACGTGTGGCGCACGGCATCCACCACATGCTCGATTCCGCGGATGTTCAGGTAGGTTTCCTGCTGGCCCGCGAAGGAGGCGTCGGGGAGGTCTTCGGCGGTGGCCGAGGAGCGCACCGCCACGGTGGCGGGACCATCGACGGACAGGGCTGCGTAGGCGGAGGCGAGGTCTTGCTCGAGGCGCGCCGGCAAGGGTGCCTCCGCAATCCAGCCGCGGATGCGGCGGCCGGTTTCGGCCAGGCGGGCCACGTCATCCACGTCCAGACCTTCCAGCGCCTCCGCAATGCGCCTCGCGAGGCCAGTGCCTTCGAGAAACTCCCGGAACGCCTCGGCGGTGGTGGCAAACCCGCCCGGCACCCGCACACCGGCACGCGACAGTTGGCTGATCATCTCGCCGAGCGAGGCATTCTTGCCGCCCACCCGCTCGACATCGCTCATGCGCAGTTCCTCGAAAGGGATCACGAAGGGCGAGTGGCTGCTCATGCTGTGGTTCTCCGCGGCTGCCGCCGCCGCGATGGCGCCGGCCGGCAAAAGTGTTATGTTACCCAATCGTCTATTGCATCGCAGCAGCAACCATGAACGGAACGCTGACGCGTCACGCTTTTTTCGTCTCCGACCGCACGGGCATCACCGCCGAGATGCTCGGCCACAGCCTGCTGGCCCAATTTGAAGACGCGACCTTCAAGGAGACGACGCTGCCCTTCGTGGACAGCGCCGAGCGGGCCCGCGAGGCCGTGGCGCGCATCAATGCCGCGGGTCATGCCGACGGGGCGCGCCCGCTGGTGTTCAGCACCCTGGTGGATCCGGAAGTGAGCGCGGTAATCGCTGGCGCCGATGCCTTGTACCTTGACTGCTTCCAGGTGTTCATTTCGCCCATGGAGCGCGAACTCGGCGTAAGCCACAGCCTGGAGATCGGGCGCTCCCACCGCGTGAAGGACACCCACGACTATCACTCGCGCATCGAGGCGGTGAACTTCGTCCTTGCCCACGACGACGGCGTGTCCACCAAGGAGCTTCGCGAGGCCGACATCATCCTGGTGGGGGTATCGCGCTGTGGCAAGACACCCACCTGCCTGTACATGGGGCTGCAGTACGGCATTCGGGCCGCCAACTATCCCCTCATCCCCGAAGACTTCCAGGACCAGCGCCTGCCCGCGAGCCTCGAGCCGTGGCGCGCCAAGCTGTTCGGCCTCACCATCTTCCCGGAGCGCCTTGCGCAGATTCGCCATGAACGGCGTCCGAACAGTCAATACGCGAACCCTGAAAATTGTGCGTTCGAGGTGGAACGGGCCGAGCGCCTGATGCGCTCCCAACGCATTCCTTTCCTCGACACCACCCATCGCTCCATCGAGGAACTGGCCGCCACCATCGTGCATCAGGCGGGCCTGAAGAGGCACATTTTCTAGGGCCTCGGCCCATCGGGTGCGCGCAGCCGTCAGCGTATCTTCGCCAGCGCCCGCACCGGGGCGAAGGTTTGCCGGTGTGCCTCGCAAGCCCCGAGCCGTGCCATCGCGCCCAGATGCTCTTTGGTGGGATACCCGCGGTGGCGATCAAAGCCATAGCCAGGATGCGCCCGGTGCAACTCATCCATGTGTGCGTCACGGAAGGTCTTGGCAAGGATGGAAGCGGCGCTGATGGCCGGTATCGTGGCGTCGCCGCGCACCACCGCGCGAACCGCACAGGGCAGCGATGGACAACGGTTACCGTCCACGAGAACCTCGTCTGGCAACGGATCGATTCCCAGCACGGCCCGGCGCATGGCAAGCATCGTGGCCTGCAGGATGTTGAGGGCGTCAATTTCTTCCACCGACGCGCTTGCCACGGTCCACGCCAAGGCGCCAGCGCGGATCTCGCGAGCCAGTCTTTCCCGTTGTGCTGCGCCGAGCATTTTGGAGTCGGCCAGCCCCAGGATGGGATGCGCCGGATCGAGTATCACGCACGCGGCTACCACAGGCCCCGCCAAAGGGCCGCGGCCCGCCTCGTCGACCCCGGCAATGCGCAGGTCCCTCATGGGCTCTACCGGGTCACGGCGGAATGAGCTGAAGCCCTCGAGGCCGTGCCATGGGGTCGGAGCAGGGGGATGACGGCATCGGCCGCGCGGCGCGCGGCATCCTGCCGCAACTCACGGTACAAGCGCTCGAACGCGGACACCTGGCGCGCGCGAACCTTCTTGTCGCGCAGTAGATTTGCCAATGCCTGAGCGAGATTGGGCGCCGTGGCATCGTCCTGCAGGATCTCCGGGACCACGAATCGCTCCGACAACACATTGGGCAAGGCGATCCACGGCAAGTAGCGTCGTGGCCACATGATGCTGTAGGTCAGGCGGGGCACTCGGTAGGTCACCACCATGGGACGCCTCAGCAGCGCACACTCAAGGGTGGCCGTTCCAGAGGCAACCAGGCTCACGTCCGCCGCCATCATGGCGAGCTGCGCGTGCCCGAACAACACCGTGAAGGGAACCTGTGTTGCGCCGCCGCTGTAGATCGCCTGCTCGAATTGCAGGCGTGTGGCGCGGCTGGCGAGCGGGACAAGGAAACGCGCGCCCTGCATCTGCGACGCCAGCAGCTTGGCCGTTTCCACGAACAGGGCTGCGTGTTGTTCCAATTCACCTTGACGACTGCCGGGGAGCAACGCGAACACGGGCGCGTCGAGCGGAAGGCGCATCTGCTCCCTCGCCGCGCCGCGGTCCGGGTGCTCGGGGACCTCATCAGCCAACGGGTGGCCGACGAATTCCACCGCCACGCCCGCCTTCTGGTAGAGAGGCACCTCCATTGGAAAAAGCGCCAGAACCTTGTCCGCGGAACGCCGCACCTGCCCGATACGCCCACCCCGCCAGGCCCAGATGGACGGACTCACATAGTGAACCGTTGGCGTGCCCGACGCGCGCAGGGCCTCCTCCAGCCGCAGGTTGAAGTCCGGGGCGTCGACACCAATGAAAAGGTCAGGCGGCTCGGCCAGCAGGCGGGCCTTGAGTTCCCGGCGGATGGCGAGAATGCGAGGAACCGACCTCGCGGCTTCCACATAGCCGCGCACCGACAGGACGTCCATGGGGTACCACGAGTCGAGCCCCTGCCCCTGCATGAGGGGTCCGCCGATGCCGAACAACTGCGCCCCAGGAAGCCGCTGCCGCAATTGCGCAACCAGCGGCGCCGCGATGCCATCGCCCGATGGCTCGCCAGCCACCAGCGCCACGCGTGCCGGGCGGTCCATTCCAGCGATCAACGGACGATGCCGCGGTTGGATGCGCTCAGGAATTCAAGGATCAGGCCCGCCTCGGGGCAAGAGCTCACGTGCTCGCCGAGCGAGACCTTGGCTTCCTCAAGCGTGAGTCCCTCGCGATAGAGGGTTTTGTATGCACGCTTCAATCCGGCGATGACCGTCGCGCTGAAGCCGCGGCGCCGCAGCCCCTCGGTGTTCAGGCCGTGCGGCTTGGCTGTATCCCCCTGAGCCATCACGTACGGGGGCAAATCGTGAACCAGCACGGTATTGATCGCCGTCATGGCGTGTGACCCGATCCGGCAGAACTGATGCACGCCCGTAAAGCCACCCAGGATCACCCAGTCGCCCACGTGCACGTGCCCGGCGAGCTGGCTGCAGTTGGCGAAGATGACGTGGTTGCCCACGACGCAGTCATGCGCCACGTGGACATAGGCCATGAAAAGGTTGTCGCTGCCGACGCGCGTGACTCCATGGTCCTGGATGGTGCCTGTGTGCAGCGTGCAATACTCCCGCACCTGGTTGCGATCGCCCAGTTCCAGGCGGGTGGGCTCGCCCGCGTACTTCTTGTCCTGGGGCACTTCGCCCAGGCAGGCAAAGGGGAAGACACGGTTGTCGCGTCCCAGGCGGGTATGACCGGTGACGACGGCGTGGGCCCCGATGGTGGTTCCAGGGCCGAGCTCCACATGCTCGCCGACGATGGCGTACGGCCCGATCTCGACACCCGTGCCAAGACGCGCCCGCGGGTGGACGATGGCAGTTGGGTGGATCATGAGGACCCGGTGATGGCGCCGATGTTGCGCATGGTGCACATGAGCTCCGCCTCGGCAACAAGGACGCCGTCCACCTCTGCGGCAGCGCTGAACTTGTAGATGCCCCGCAATTGCCGCAGAAGACCCACCTTGAGGATCAGTTGGTCGCCGGGCCCCACCGGTTTCTTGAAGCGCGCCCCGTCGATGCCCACGAAGTAGTACACCGATTCCCGGTCTGCCACCTGACCCACGGTCTGGAACGAGAGGATCGCCGCTGCCTGGGCCAACGCCTCCACGATGAGAACCCCAGGCATCACCTTGTAGTGGGGAAAGTGACCATCGAAGAACGGCTCGTTGATGGTGACGTTCTTGAGCGCCACGATGTCCTTACCGGGTTCGCAATGCATGACGCGATCCACCAGCAGCAACGGGTAACGGTGCGGCAAGTGCTGCAGGATCCGGTGGATATCCATCGCATTCATCATTCATCCGCCCCCTCGGCGCCGTGGTTCCGTTCCAGACGGCGGACCGCGTCCGCGATTTCGCCCAGCCGGTTGAAATGGGCCAGATTCTTCATCCACTCCCGGTGCGGCCGCGCCGGAAAGAACCCGTCGTAAACGCCAGGGACCTCGATGCTCCGGCGCACCATGGTGCCGGCGGCCACCACTGCGTGGTCGCAAAGGGTGATGTGCCCGTGGATCATGGCAGCGCCGCCGATCTTGCAGTGGCGTCCGATGCGAGTGCTGCCCGCGATGCCGGCACAAGCGGCGATCGCGGTATGGGCGCCCACCAGCACGTTGTGGCCCACCTGGATGAGGTTGTCCATTTTGACGCCCTCCTCCACCACAGTGTCGCCCAGGGCGCCCCTATCGATGCAGGTGTTGGCGCCAAGTTCCACGTCGTCACCAAGCACCGCGCGGCCGAGTTGAGGCACCTTGACCCAGCGCCCGTCCTCTTCGGCGAAGCCGAAACCGTCGGCGCCCACCACGACCCCCGCGTGAAGCACACACCGGGCCCCGACACTGCAGTCGTGATACACGCTCACCCTGGCGTGCAGGACGCTGTCCTCGCCAACGACAGCCCGCTCTCCCACTGTGCAGCCCGGTCCGATGACAGCCCGCGCGCCGATCTCCGCATCAGCGCCCACAACGCTACCGGCGTCGACAAAGGCATCCGATGCGATCCTCGCCTCGGGGTGCACGATGGCGTTGGGGTGCACTCCCGGCGTTGGCCGCGCCATCGGACTGAGCAGGGCCGCAGCCCGTGCCATGTACGCATAGGGATTGGCGCTTACGATCCGGGGACGCGTGGTGAGGCCGGCATCCGAGGGCGCCACGATCACCGCCGCTGCCCTTGTGGAGGAGAGCTGATGGCGGTAGCGCACGTTGTGCAGGAAGCCCAGTTCATCGGGCCCTGCGGCATCCAGCGTCGCCACGCGCGAGACGACGGTCTCCCCTGAACCCTCCAGCGTGCCGCCCAGGAGCGCCACCAGCTGGCCGAGCGTCATCGCCACGACCTCTCCACCGGTCCGATCCGCGCAGACAGCACTACTTGTCCAGGACCTTGAGCACTTTCTCCGTGATGTCCACCCGCGGACTGCGGTACACCACGGCGTCCTGGAGGATTAGATCGTACTTCTCCTTTTCCGCAATTTCCTGAACCACCTTGTTCGCACGCTCGATGATGCCCTGGAACTCTTCGTTGCGCCGCACGTTGAAGTCCTCGCGAAACTCGCGCTGCAAGCGCTGCAGATCGCGCGATACTCGACCCAGCTCCGCTTCGCGAGCACGCCGATCGGTCTCTGACATGGTCACGCTTTCTTTCTCCAGAATGGTCTGCAGATCCTTGCCTTGCCGGCTGAGTTTCTGGATTTCCTGATCACGCGCCTGGAACTCCTTTTCGAGTTTCTGCTGCGCCTTTTTGGCCGGCGCTGACTCCTTCAAGATACGCTCGACGAAAACCACGCCGATCTTGAGATCGTTGGACTGAGCGTGAACCGCCGAAGCCGCAAACAGCGCTGCGATGGCGAACAACAGTGGTTGTTTCAAGGCTGGGCTCCTGTTGGAGGCAGGTTGCCGCGCGGGCAAACGTTTCCGAGAAGACTAGAAAATGGTTCCGAGGGTGAACTGGATGCGCTGCAGCCGGTCTGTGGGCTCCTTCTTGATGGGTATGCCGAAGCTTAGCTTCAACGGCCCGACCGGCGAAAACCAGTTGAGCGCAAGGCCAGTGGACACCCGGATTTTATCCAAACTGTACTGATCGGTATCCACCACACCCGAGTCCATGAACAGCGACAGACGCAACGATTGATCCTTCCCCGCACCGGGAAAGGGGAAGTAGTACTCCGCGTTGGCAAGGAGCATCCGGTTACCGCCGATGGCAAAGCCGAACTCGTCGCGCGGCCCGATGGCGAACGTGGAAAAACCTCGCACGCTGTTCACGCCGCCCGCGTAGTAATTTTTGTAAAACGGCAACGGGTTGCTTCCGATACCGGAGGCATACCCTATCTCACCGCCAATCTGGAATGTGGTCAGCCGCGTGATTGGAAAAAACCTTTGCGCCTTGTAACCCAGTTTGTAGTAACGCAGATCGCCACCCGGCAAGGCGGTTTCGAGAGTGACGCGGTGGAGCAGGCCGCGCGTTGGAGCGATAGTGCTGTCTCGCCCGTCACGCTGCCACCCCAAGGTGCCAAGCAGCCCCAGGTTGGTAGCCCCGAAGGTGTTGACGTAGTCCTTGATGCGCTGTGACGTATTGTCGAATACCTCGATGTCGGTGTTCTCCAGCGCAAGCCCGTAATTGACGGCGTCCAGCTCGGAAATGGGCACCCCGAAGCGCACGCCGGCCCCGTCGGTGTTGGTGATGTAGCTCGCCGCCCGGAGTGAAGTGGGATTGAATCTTCTCGAATACAGGTCAAAGCCGCGGCTTATGCCATCGTCCGACCAATAGGGATTGGTGTACGAGAGAGACACGATGCGATTGATGCGGCCGGTCTGCAGTTGCAGTTGCAGCGCATTGCCCGTGCCGAACGCATTGTTCTGCGACAACGAGCCAGAGAGGATGAGGCGCTCCGCACTGGACACGCCCACACCGAAGCTCACCGCGCCCGTGGGCCGTTCCTTCACGGACATGTTCAAATCCACCTGGTCGTTGCTACCCTGCACCGCCGGTGTCTCTATGTTGACCTCGCTGAAGTAGCCTAGCCGGTCAACGCGCACCTTCGAGCGGTTGATCTTCGACTGCGAGTACCAGCCCCCCTCCATCTGGCGAAACTCCCGCCGGATCACCTCATCCCGGGTGGTGGTATTGCCGGCAATGTTGATGCGCCGGACATAAACCCGCCGTCCCGGATCCACGAACAGGGTGAACGACACCTCGCGCTTCACCCGGTCCACCTCCGGCACCGCATTCACCTGGGCAAACGCATAACCATCGTCGGCAAGCCGGTCGGTCATCAACTTGGTAGATTCGGTGAGACGCTCGCGGTTGAAAACCTCGCCCGGGCGCACCTTCAAGAGACGGCGCAGTTCTTCTTCGGGGACGATCATCTCGCCGGCGAGCTTGACATCGGAGACGTTGTATCGCTCTCCCTCGCTCACGTTGACGGTGATGAACACGTCACGCTTGTCCGGGCTCAGCGCGACCTGGGTGGAATCGATGTTGAATTCAAGATAGCCCTGGTTCAGGTAAAACGACCGAATGGTCTCCAGGTCGGCGGCGAGTTTCTGCCTCGAATACTGATCGTTCTTGCTGTACCAGGTCATGAATCCCGGCGTGCGAAGCACCACGAGGTCGAGCAGTTCCTTGTCAGAGAAAACGCGGTTTCCCACCACGTTGATGCTACGGATCTTGGCTACGCGCCCTTCGGTGATGTTGAAATTCACCGAAACCCGGTTGCGCTCCAGGGGATTCACCGTCGTCTCGACCGCCACGCTGTACTTGCCGCGGGCGATGTATTGGTTCTTGAGGTCCTGTTTTGCGCGCTCGAGCACCGACTGGTCGAAAATCCGGCCTTCCTGTAACCCTGCGGCACGCAGGATTTCCAGAAGCTTCTTGCGATCGAATTCCTTGGATCCGCGGGTATCGATGGCACCGATGGCTGGTCGCTCCTGGACGATGACCACCAACACGCCGTCGTCGTTCTCTACCTGCACATCCTTGAAAAACCCGGTGCCGAAGAGCAACCGCACGGCTGCGGTAGCGCGCTCGGTGGTCATGGTGTCACCCACCTTGACCGGCAGGTAGCTGAACACCGCCCCTGGGTCGGTACGCTGGATACCCTCGACCCGGATGTCGCGGATCTCGAAAGGATCGAAGGCCTGGGAAGAAGAGGACCAGGCCAGCGCAACCAGCAACGAGATGAGGGAGCGCTTCATGCGCTAGGAGCCGCCGACCAGCCGGTTGATGTCGTTGAAAATTGCGAAGGCCATCAGACTGAACAGCACGGCCATCCCGACCCGCTGGCCGATCTCGAGCGTACGCTCCGAGACAGGACTTCCCTTGAGGACTTCCACCGCATAATACATGAGGTGCCCCCCGTCTAGTAACGGGATGGGCAGCAGGTTCAACACCCCGAGGCTGATGGAGATGATGGCGAGGAAACTCACGTACGCCAGCCAACCCATCTTCGCAGACTGGCCCGCGTAATCCGCGATCGTGATGGGCCCGCTCAGGTTCTTCAGGGAAACCTCGCCACGAACCATCTTCCAAAGCATGCGCAGCGTGAAAATCGAAACCTCCCACGTGCGCACCGAAGCCTCGTACAGGGCTTCGAGCGGACCGTAGCTCACCTCCACTGCATAACGCCGCGCAGCAGCCTCGTCCAGGCGTGGCCCCACCCCGATGCGCCCCACCCGCCGCCCGTCTTCAGACCGCCCCTCGGGCGTGAGCGTTACGGTGCGAACGACACCGCCGCGCGATATCTCCAGTTCCACCACCTGATCGGGCCGCGAGCGCACCGCGTCCACAAACTGATCCCAGCGAACCACCTCGGTGCCGGCTGCGGAGAGAATCTCGTCCCCTACGGCCAGACCGGCTTCGCTCGCGACGCTTCCAGGGAGCACCTGGCCGATCACTGCGGGCAGCGGCGGTTTGTAGCTGGAAAGGCCCACCTCACGGAGAAAATTCGCGTCCAAGTCGTCGCTGGCGAGCCCCGACAGGTCGAGGTTGCGCATACGAGTCTCGCCGCCATCGGTCTCGACGCGCACCGCCGCGTTCGAGTGCGCCAGCGCCTTTTCAAGAAGCCGCCAGCGAAGATCCTGCCACGTCCGCACGGGCGTTCCATCCACTGCAGTCAGGATGTCCCCGGCTTCGAAGCGCGCGGCGTGCGCCAGACTCCCCGGAGGCGGCTCATCCACCACCGGTCGCACGCCTGGAATGCCGTGCATCAACAATGCCCAATACAAAACCAGCGCAAGAAGAAAATTGGCCACTGGACCGGCTACAACGATGGCGATACGCCGCCACACCGACTGCCGGTTGAATGCGCGATGCGCTTCCGCTGGCGCTACCGGCCCTTCGCGTTCATCGAGCATCTTCACGTAACCACCCAGGGGAACAAGCGACACGGCCCACTGCGTCCCGTCGCGCCCAAGGGTGCGCGACCACACCGGGGCGCCAAATCCCACCGAGAAGCGAAGCACCCTGACCCCGCACAGGCGAGCCACGACGTAGTGACCCAGTTCGTGAAACACGATCAACAAGCCCAGGGCAACGACAAAGGCGACAAGGGTGGAAAGCAGGCTCACGACAGACTCTCCCAGGTTGCTCAGGCCAAAGCGGCAATGGACGATCGCGCCTCGCGCCGGGCACGCCGGTCTTCGTCGAGCACTTCGTCAAGATCCCTTAGCGGGCGATCGGGCGTGCGATCGAGGACACGCTCGATGGCTGGCGCGATCTGGTGAAAGGGCAACGCCCCGGAAAGAAACTGCTCCACGGCAACCTCGTTGGCGGCATTGAGGGCCGCAATGGCCGATCCGCCCCGCTCCAGCGCGTGGTACGCGAGCCTCAGACAGGGAAAACGGCGCTCGTCCGGCGCTTCGAACGACAATGTTCCCACGCGCGCGAGGTCCAGGGAATTAACGCCGGCATTCACCCGGTCGGGATAGGCCAGCGCATGGGCGATGGGCGTGCGCATGTCGGGGTTTCCCAGTTGCGCGATCACGGAGCCGTCCACGTATTCCACCATGGAGTGGATGACGCTCTGGGGATGGATCACCACGTCGATGCGGTCGCGCGGCGCGCCAAACAGCCAGTGCGCCTCGATCACCTCCAGGCCCTTGTTCATCATGGTCGCAGAGTCCACTGAAATCTTGCGCCCCATGACCCAGTTGGGATGCGCCACCGCCTGCGCGGGAGTGACCGCGGCAAAGCGCTCCAACGGCAGACTGCGCAAGGGCCCCCCCGACGCCGTGAGAAGAATACGTCGAACACCCGCCGAATCCATGTCGCCCGCATAGTCGCGCGGCAAGGACTGAAAAACGGCATTGTGCTCGCTGTCGATGGGGAGAAGCACCGCTCCGGAAGCGCGAACCGCCTCCATGAACACCCCGCCCGCCATGACCAGGGCTTCCTTGTTGGCCAGCAACACGCGACGCCCCAAGCGCGCCGCTTCGAGGGTGGGAAGCAATCCAGCGGCGCCAACAATGGCAGCCATCACGGACTTGGCAGCATCGATGGTGGCCACTTCCACGAGGCCTTGTGCCCCGGACAGCACTCGCACCGGCAGGCCGGCGTCGCGTACGCGGTCGCGTAACTGCGCCGCTGCCAGGGGGTCGAGCATCGCCGCCAGGTGCGGACGATGAGCGACGCATTGCTCAAACAGGATGTCCACGCTGCGGTGCGCTGCAAGCGCCACCGCGCGGAACTGGTCGGGATGGCGAGCAACCACGTCCAGCGTGCTGCGTCCGATGCTGCCGGTACTGCCTAGAACGGCCACGCCGTGCATATCTCCCGATCCTCAGCCCGCGAACACGGTTACTGCCGCCAGAGCCGCCAGGGGCAGGCTTGCCGTCAGCGCGTCGATGCGGTCCAAAACACCGCCGTGGCCCGGGAGCAACGTCCCGCTATCCTTCACGCCCGCCCCCCTCTTTACCCACGACTCGAAAAGGTCGCCGATGATCCCCAGAGCGGTCAGGCCGAGGAAGGCGCCCGCGGACTCCAGCGTCAGGAACGCGGGCCATGCGGGCTGCGACATCAGTCCCAGGACGGCGAGATAGGCGAGCACGGCTACCACGGCCGCACCCACGCCTTCCCATGTCTTGCCGGGGCTGATGGCGGGAGCGAGCTTGTGACGGCCAAAGGATCGCCCCACCAGATAGGCAGCAGAGTCCGACACCCAAACCACCGCCAGCAGCGACAGAAGCAACCACGGGCGGCCTTGCAGCCAGACCAGCGCCAACCACGCCGGCACGAGCACCCACCACCCCGTCAACGCCATCTTGGCAGCGCCACGCACCGACTTGCGCACCAGCAGCCACGGCAGCGCCGCCAGCAACCAGAAGGCGAGCGCGCCCGCACAAACGGTCATTACCAGGCGATTGCCGAGCGGGTGCTGCAACGCCATCCAGCCCAACAGGGCTCCCGAGACCGCAACCACTGCGCCAAAGACGATCACACCTGACGGTCGCCAGCCCGCCAAGCGCCCCCACTCTGCCGCGCCGATCAGCATGAAACCGCCAGTCACCAGAGCCCAGGCCCACTGGGGCACCAGAAACAGAAAACTGACAGCGCCGGACAGCAACACCGCGGCTGTGATCACACGCTGGCGCAACATGCCGGCGACTCGCGATCAACCCGTTGCCACGCGGGTCAGGGACGGGACCGTGGCAATTGCGTCGGGTACGAGCTGCTCGCTGGTCCGCCCAAAGCGCCGCTCACGCAGCCTGTAGGATTCGATGGCCGCATCCAGGCCGGAAGAGCCGAAGTCCGGCCACAGGGTGTCGGTGAAGTGCAACTCGGTGTAGGCAAGATGCCAGAGCAGGAAATTGCTGATTCGCTTTTCGCCACCTGTCCGGATGAAGAGGTCGGGCTCGGGCGCATAGGCCGTGGACAACCAGGGCGCGAGGTCGGATTCGCCGAAGTCTCCAGCGCGGTCGGGGTTGGCTGCCACCATCCGGTTCATGGCCTGGAGGAGATCCCAACGCCCGCCGTAGTTGGCTGCCACGGAAAGGGTTAGCCGTCGGTTCTCCGCGGTCAGCGCCTCCGCGTCGTTGATGAGGGCGACGAGCCGCGGTTCGAAGGCTGCCCGATCGCCGATCACCTTGAGGCGCACGCCACCCTCGTGGAGTCGCGCCACCTGACGCTCGAGGGTGCGAACGAACAGCGCCATCAGAAAAGACACTTCGTCGGGTGGGCGGCGCCAGTTCTCGCTCGAAAAGGCGAAAAGAGTCAGGAATTCCACCCCGCGTTCGACACACGCCTCAACGGTCGCGCGCACCGCCTGCACACCACGACTGTGCCCTGCCGCGCGCGGCAGGAACCGACGCCTGGCCCAACGACCATTGCCATCCATGATGATCGCCACGTGGCGCGGCACATCGAAAACTTCTGGAACGGCCAGCGTGGAGCTCATGGACTCAAACCACCATCAGTTCCGCTTCTTTCGCCGAAAGCATCTTGTCCACGTCGGCGATGAAGCGGTCGGTGAGTTTCTGCACGTCGTCCTGGGCGCGCCGCTCTTCGTCTTCGGACACTGCCTTGTCCTTGAGCAAGCGCTTGAGCTGCTCGTTTCCTTCCCGGCGCACGTTGCGGATGGCCACCCTGGCCGCCTCGGCCTCCGCCCTTACCACCTTCGTGAGGTCGCGTCTGCGCTCCTCGGTGAGCGCAGGCATGGGCACCCTGATCAGTTCCCCCAGGGTTGCGGGGTTGAGGCCCAGGTCGGCGTCACGGATCGCCTTTTCCACAACCGGGATCATCTTTTTCTCCCACGGCTGGACCCCGATGGTGCGAGCATCGATGAGCGTCAGGTTTGCAACCTGGTTGATGGGTGTCGGATTGCCGTAGTAGTCCACCCTAACGTGGTCCAGAAGACCCGTATGGGCTCGGCCGGTACGCACCTTGCCGAGGTCGTTCTTCAACGTGTCGATGGATTTGTGCATTTTTTGCTCCACCGACTTCTTCACGTCAGCGATGCTCATGACTTTGTCTCCGTTTGCCAGTCAGGCGGCCTCAGACGTGCACCCGAGTACCCTCGTCCTCACCCATCACCACACGGCGTAGCGCACCGGCCTTGAAGATGCTGAAGACGCACAAGGGCATCTTCTGGTCCCGGCATAGGGTGAGCGCGGTGGCGTCCATCACCTTGAGGTTCCTGACGATGGCCTCATCGAAACTCAAGGCTTGGTAGCGCAAGGCTTGGGGGTTCGTTTTGGGGTCGTCGGTATAGACGCCATCCACCTTGGTGGCCTTGAGCACCACATCCACGTTCATCTCCATGCCACGCAGTGCTGCCGCGGTGTCGGTGGTGAAAAACGGGTTGCCGGTGCCGGCCGCGAAGATGACGACTTTGCCCTCTTCCAGGTAGCGGATGGCCTTTCCGCGAATGTAGGGCTCGGCCACCTGCTCGATGGTGAGAGCCGACTGAACCCTGCCCTGCAGCCCTGCGCGACGCATGGCGTCCTGCAAGGCAAGGGCATTCATGACCGTGGCCAGCATGCCCATGTAGTCAGCCGTGGCACGATCCATCCCCGCGGCACCCGGCGCGACGCCGCGGAAGATGTTGCCGCCACCGATCACCACCCCCACTTCCACCCCTAGACGCACCACCTCGGCAATCTCGCCGCAGATACGATCGATTACCTGGCGGTTGATGCCGTAACTGTCCTCGCCCATCAGGGCTTCGCCGGACAGCTTGAGAAGAATGCGGCGGAAAGCGGGTTGGGGCATGGGCGCTACCGCGATCAGCGGGCTCCCGCCGCCGCCGCTGCCACCTCGGCCGCGAAATCGGTGGTCTTTTTCTCGATGCCCTCACCGACGCGATACAGCACAAAGCCCGGCACCGAAGCCCCGCGGGCCTTGAGCAACTGCTCCACCGTGACCTTGTCGTCTTTAACGAAGGGCTGGCTGAGCAGAGTGACTTCCTTGAGGAATTTCTGCACTGCGCCTTCAACCATTTTCTGAACGATCTCGGCTGGCTTGCCAGACTCCGCTGCCTTGGCCGCCGCGATGTCGCGTTCCTTGCGGATGAGTTCCTCGGGCACCTGGTCGCGGGTCAGGGCCACGAGATCACGCGATGCCGCGATGTGCATGGCCAGGTCCTTGCCGAGCGCTTCATCGCCGCCAACCACATCCACCAGAACCCCGATCTTGGCGCCGCCATGGACGTAGTGAGCGACCCGCCCCTGCGCCTTGATGCGAACAAAACGCCGCAGACTCATGTTTTCGCCGATTCGCCCCACCAACTCGGTGCGAACCGCCTCCAGGCTGCGACCGTCCCTGGGCAGGGCGGAGAGCGCCGCCACGTCAGCAGGATCGTGCTGGGCCACCAACTCTGCGGCGGCAGCGGCCATGGCCAGGAACTCCGGGTTCTTGGCCACGAAATCGGTCTCGCAGTTCACCTCGACGATGCTGGCAAGCTTGCCATCCGCGGCCACCCATGTCGCCACGACGCCCTCGGCCGCAACACGCGACGAAGCCTTGGCGGCCTTGTTACCGAGCTTGACGCGGAGAATCTCCTCCGCCTTGGCCATGTCGCCGTTTGCTTCAGTCAGGGCCTTCTTGCACTCCATCATCGGCGCATCGGTTTTCTCGCGCAGATCCTTCACCATGGAAGCGGTGATTTCCGCCATGTTCACTCCCGTTGTATTGCGTCATGTCTCCCGCGCCGTTGCCGGCGCGCGCACCAGCGGCCCGGCTCAGCACCAGGCCCGTTCGCCATGCGGCGCGCGAAGCGCCCTTACTGCGCCACCTGCTCTTCGGAGGTTTCCACCTCGACGAACTCGTCGGTGACAATCTCGCGCACGATCTGGCTGCGGCCTTCAAGCACCGCATCCGCGGCACCCCGCGCGTACAGACGGATGGCACGGCTGGAATCGTCGTTACCCGGAATCACGTAGGCGATGCCCTCGGTGGTGTGGTTCGTGTCCACCACCCCCACCACGGGAATGCCGAGCTTGGCAGCCTCGGTGACGGCAATCTTGTGGTAACCAACATCGATGACGAAAATGGCATCGGGGAGACCATTCATGTCCTTGATGCCACCCAGGCTGCGGTCCAGAGAGGCAAGCTCGCGCTGGAACAGCAACCCCTCCTTCTTGGACATCTTCTCCACCGAACCGTCGGCCACCATGGCCTCCATCTCTCGCAGACGCTTGATGGAACCCTTGACCGTCTTGAAGTTGGTGAGCATACCGCCCAGCCAGCGATGATCCACAAACGGACAGCCGGCTCGGACCGCTTCCTCGCGCACGATCTCCCGCGCCTGGCGCTTGGTGCCAACAAACAGCACCGTGCCCTTGTTGGAGGCGAGTTGGCGCACGTACTTCATGGCCTCGAGATACATCGCGAGCGTTTTCTCGAGGTTGATGATGTGAATCTTGTTGCGATGGCCGAAGATATAGGGGGCCATTCGCGGGTTCCAGTAACGGGTCTGGTGGCCGAAATGAACGCCTGCCTCCAGCATTTGCCGCATGGTGATGGACACGATCGAGTGCTCCTGAAGCGAAGGTTTGACCTCCACCCGCCCGGTCCCGAATCCTAAGACCACGGCAAAACCATGGACCTACAACGCTGGGACAACCCGGCTATCTGGCGGGTGTGCGAATTTCCCGGGTAAACGCCTCTGGCGCCCTTGACCACCGACACGGCCAGCCTATCAACGGAAAGAAAACGAACCCTCGACAAGCCATCAGAAGCGCCAGGGAAGCCCTAAAGCACCCAGGATAGCCGCGGATGATAAGCCGTTTGGCCGTTTTGCCTCAAGTCGAACTCGACGCCAGCCCCAGAGGCAGAAGTCACGAAAAACAGGCCAGCCCCCCGCGCAACGCGTGGCCAATGGTCACGGCGCGGGCCAAACCCAGAAGACCGAACCCCGTCACCAGACCACCGGCGGTGAGCCGCACCCATGGCGCCTGCGGGCGGCCGCGCCCCCGCCTGCCGAGCAGCCAGCCGGTGGCCAGCAGGTTGGGCACGGTGCCGGCGCCGAAGGCCAGCATCACCAAGGCACCGCCGTCTGCCGAGCCCGTAAGCAGCGCCGTGCCGAGCATGCTGTACACCAGCCCGCAAGGAATCCAGCCCCACAGGGCGCCCAGCGCCAGCCCCTGGCCGAGGGTGCGCGCCGGCATCAGCCGCGCGGCCAGCGGTTGAAGGTGCGCCCACAGGCGCCGGCCCGGGCCTTCCAGCCGCACGATGAACCCCGTCCAGCCGGCCAGGTACAGGCCGAGCCCCACCAACAGCAGATTGGCCAGCACGTAGAAGATCATCTGCGCTGGCAAGAGGTGGCCCAGCAGCAGCCCGCCCCCCCCCAGCCCGCCCGCCAGCGCCCCGGCAAGGGCGTAGCTGGCCACGCGCCCGCCGTTGTAGGCAAACCGCACCGCCCAGGCGGGTCGGGCACCCTGCCCGGCACCCAGGGAGGCGACGATGCCGCCGCACATGCCCAGACAGTGAACACCCCCCAGCAGGCCCACTGCGAAGGCGCCCGCCGAGAGCGTGGCCACCAGCGCCACTCAGATGACCTTTGAGTAGCCGGCCGTGCGCTGGCGGGCGCGCAGGTACTGGTCGAACACCATCGCCACCGAGCGGATTAGCAACCGGCCGCGCGGCGTCACCGTGAGCCACTCCTGGTCCAGTTCCACCAGCCCGTCGCGGATCATGGGCTGCAGATCGTCGATTTCCTCGCAAAAGTGCTTCCGGAAGTCGATCAGATGGGCCAGTTCCAGCGACTCCAGGCACACAGTGCCGTGGCACATGAGCGACTGGATGAGCGAGCGGCGCAGCACGTCCTCGGCAGTGAGTTCCAGGCCGCGCAGCACTGGCAGCCGCCCCTGATCGAGCAAATCGTAGTAGTCGTCCAGATTGCGCACGTTCTGCACATAGCAGGCGCCCAGAGAGCCGATGGCGGAGATGCCCAGCGAGACCAGGTCGCACTCCGCGTGGGTGGAGTAGCCCTGGAAGTTGCGGTGCAGCCGGCCCTGGCGCTGGGCCACGGCAAGCTCGTCGCCCGGGCGGGCGAAGTGATCCATGCCGATGTACACATAGCCCGCCTGCGCGAAGCGCCGAATCGCCAGCGACAGCATGTGCAGCTTGCTGTCGGGGGACGGGAGGTCCTCGTCACGAATGCGCCGCTGCGGCTTGAACACATGCGGCAGGTGGGCATAGCTGTAGAGCGCGATGCGATCGGGCGCGAGCGCGACCGCCTTTTCGAGCGTGCGGTTGAACTCGATCACGTTCTGGCGCGGCAGGCCGTAGATCAGATCCATGTTGATGGAGCGAAACCCCGCCGCGCGGCCCTCCTCCATGGCCGCCCGGGTGAGTTCCTCGCCCTGGATGCGATTGATGGCCTTCTGCACCTCCGGGTCGAAATCCTGCACCCCGAGGCTCATGCGGTTGAAGCCCAGCGAGCGCAGCAGCGTGATGGTTCCCGGCGCGGCGCTGCGCGGATCGATCTCGATGGAATACTCGCCCTCCGCGTCCAGGCGGAAATGGCCGCGCACGATGGCCATGAGCTGGTGCAGCTCATCGGGCGACAGGAAGGTGGGAGTGCCTCCGCCCAGGTGTAACTGGGACAGGCGACGGTCGCCCCCCAGCGCCTCGTCCACCAGCACGGCCTCGCGGGCCACATGGCGCAGGTACTTGGCGGAGCGGCCGTGGTCGCGCGTGATGATCTTGTTGCAGCCGCAGTAGAAACAGATGTTGCCGCAGAAGGGAATGTGGACGTAGAGCGACAGCGGCCGCGCCATTCCGCCGATGCCGCGCCGGCCCAGCCAGCTGCGATAGGCGCCCTCGTCGAAGGCTTCCACGAACCGGTCGGCCGTGGGGTAGGACGTGTAACGCGGCCCGCTCACGTCGTAGCGGCGCAGCAGGTCCGGGTCAAGGACCAAATGGCCTTGCGCTATCATTTGTTCGTGCAAAGGAAGGGCCGTGTGGTGTAACGTGAACCTTGAAAAGACGGGGATGCGTTGTTCCAAGCGGGGATCGACCGCGATGTTCGCTGCCTTGCATGCATCCCGCGCAACGCCTCGCGATTCATCTCAGCCCTCGAAAGTCAGCATAATTGGCACGTCATCCGCATGGTTGACGTGGATCAAAGGGCGCGGTCAGGGCCCCTTCATTCGTTCATGAAAAGGTGAGTCGAGCGCATGGCCTCCCAACCTGCGGCACGCACGGCCCAACCAGTAAACCTCGAACGGTTGCGCGCAGCCTGCTCCACATGCGGTCTGCGCGAGCTCTGCTTGCCCGTGGGCCTCTCCGGCGAGGAGCTCGATCGGCTCGACAGCCTCATCTACCTGCGCAAGTCCATCAAGAAGGGCACCAGCATCTACCGCGCCGGCGAGCGCTTCGATGCGCTATACGCGGTGCGGGCGGGCTTCTTCAAGACCACGGTGCTGTTGGAGGACGGCCGTGACCAGGTCACCGGCTTCTACATGGGCGGCGAGCTGCTCGGCATGGACGGCATCGGCACCGAAAAGCACACCTGCGACGCGGTGGCGCTGGAGGACAGCGAGGTGTGCGTCATCCCCTTCGGCCGGCTCGAGGAGCTGTCGCGGGAGATGCACAACCTGCAGCACCACTTCCACAAGGTGATGAGCCGGGAGATCGTGCGGGACCACGGCGTCATGATGCTGCTCGGCAGCATGCGTGCCGAAGAGCGCCTGGCGGCATTCCTGGTGAACCTCTCGCAGCGATTCCTGGCACGTGGCTACTCGCCGTCGGAGTTCAATCTGCGCATGACGCGCGAGGAAATCGGCAGCTACCTGGGCCTCAAGCTCGAAACCGTGAGCCGCGTGTTCTCGCGCTTTCAGGACGAGGGCATGATCAGCGTCCAGCAGAAGCACGTGCGCATCATCGACATCCCCCGCCTGCGCCTGCTCATGGGCCAGCGCCCCTGCTGACCACCGCCGGGCGGAGCCCGGCGGTTCTCTTCCCCCCGGCGGTCTCGGGCCTGGTCTGCCGAGCCCCTCCCCTCGCGCTGTCAGCCCCCCCGGACCATTGCCCAGCTTCGGCACAGGACGGGAATCCCGACGCGCCGCGGGCGGGAGTTTTCCCCATGCGAGTCGGCGGCCCGCCAAACTAGGCTCGCTCCCCCAAGCGTGCGTGCGCTGACCGCGCCCTGGCGATCGTCCAGCCTGCCAAGCGCCGGCGGTGATCGCGCTTCGATGCGCGTTGCACACAACCACAGTCTGCCGCGGCCAACGGCGCGCCGCCAGGCACTCCAGGGGACCCAGCACAGCATGAAGCACACCCAACCCATGCGCCGCCGGCCTGCAAAGACTGCGTTGCACACGCTCGCCGCCGTGGCCTTGCCTCTGGCCCTCATGGGCCGGGCCGGCGCCGAGGGCACCTGCACGCCGGTCGCGGGATCGAGCCTCACCACCACCAGCGGCGTCTCGGTGGGCGTCGGCGGCCAGGCGTGCCGCGGCGGCGAGGCGAATCTCGACATCGCCTCGGGCGTCACCGTGGGAACGACGGGCGCCGCGAGCGCGGGCGCGCCGTGTGGGTGGAAGGCCAGGGCAACACGGTCACCAATGCGGGCACCATCACCCGCGGCAGCTCCAGCGGCAACACTTTCGGGCTGTTCCTGGGCGACTACTCCGTGGCGCGCAACAGCACCACCAACGCCGCCGCCGCGGGCACGGGCCTGACTGGCACAACCACGCTGCGCATCACCCTGAGCGGTGCGCTCAGCGCGAGCGATCTGGTGGGCAAGCATATCCAGATGGCGGGGCTGATCGTGGACGGCGAAGCACGGCCAGGTGACCTGCTCACCGTAGCCACGGCCACCCTGGTGGCGGGCAACACCTTCGACCTCACCGTGCGCGGGGCAGGATGGTCCAGGAACCAGGTCGGCAACCAGTTCAACCTGCTAGCCGGAGAGGGTTCGAATGTGCTCCTCAACACCGGATCGATCCTCGCCACGTTCACCGGCACGGCCACGGCCAACGTTCGGGCCGTGGAAACCAGCATCGCGGGTGACTACACCATCGACAACCGCGGCACCATCCGCGCCACCCACACCAGCATCGGCACCCCGCAGGCCATCGATGCCGGTGGCGACGTCACCTCCCTCTCGGTGGTCAACAGCGGGCTCATCGAGGCGGTGCGTACCGAAGCCATCACCCTGACCCAGAACACGGCCACAGCGTTGCGGGCCCTCTCTTCGTCCACTGCCGCCAATTCCCTTGGGCAGGGTGCCGGCGTCTACTTCCAGGAAGAGCCCGAAACCGCGTCCATCGATAATCGCTCCGGGGGCATCATCCGCGGCATCGGCGCCTTCACGCCCGCCATCTTCCTGAGAGCCGAGGACCAGGAAATCGTCAACGCCGGCACCATCGAGGGCTCTCGTCAGGGCAGCGGACCTGCCTTCACCTACGGCATGGCCATCGGCTCGGTGTCGGACAGCGGCGAGATCCGCACCCTGTCGCTCAGCAACACCGGCACCCTCCGCGGTGACATCCTGGCGGTGAACGGCAATGCCTACCGCTGGTACGCCCTGTCTAATTTCACCGGCGGCACCAATACCGGGGGACTCCCGCCGAACGCCAATCCCGCCACCCTCGGCGACCGGCTCACCATCAACAGCCAGTGGGGTCAGCTCGACAGCACCATCGACAACAGCGGAACCATCAGCGGCAACCTGTACTTCTCCAACGGCACGCACGCCCTTGCCAACCGGGCGGGAGGCACCCTCACGGGCAACCTGGACATCGACCAGCGTGACACCACCTGCGCCGGATGCACGACGGGTTCGCCGGGCGCCAACACGGTTCAGACCGGCACGGGCTTCACGGTGGTGGGCAACAAGTCCTTCACCGCCACTGGCGCGGAAGAAGACGAAGTCACCATCAGCCCCAAGACCAAGGCAGGCGTGGTGGTCGCGAACCAGGCCACCTGGAAGATCGCCGACGGGCTCAGGAACAACGGCGCTGCCGTGGCCCCGGGCGCCGCCACCCTGCCCAGCCTGGAGTCGCCCAACAGCATGGTGTCCTGGACCCTGGCCGTGAACAACAACAATGCCCTGGTGCTGCAGGCCCAGACCAGCACCGCGACCATCGCCGGGCTGTCGAGCCGCGGTCGCACGGCCCTGGACACTCTCCTGAGCTTCGACAGCACCCTCGGCTCCACCGTCCAGAACCTCGAAGGCGACGCCGCCGTTCGCCGGGCCGCCGAACAGCTGTACCCCACGGCCAACGGCGCCCAGGTGCAAGTGGCCAGCGGCATGACCGGGCGCTTCTTCCAGACCATCGATGGCTACCTGGGCGCCACCCATCTGGCCCATACCCGGGACGCCTACCGCGGGGCCACCCTGCTGGCCGATGCCTCCTCGGGCAGCAGCCTTTCGGACGCCGGCCGCGCCGGGGCCGCGGGGACCCTGCGTGTTCCCGGGCTGGCCATCGGAGAGATGGAAAACGGCCTGCGTGCCTGGGCGCAACTGTTCGGGTTCAAGGCAAGCCACTCCGACCGTAACGGCCTGGCGGGCTACGACGCCTCGGCCAGCGGCTTCGCCTTCGGCGCCGACCGCAGCCTCGACGCCCGCACCCGCGCGGGCCTTGCCCTGGGCTACGGCAATTCCTCCGTCTCCAACAGCACCGCCACGGCAAGCCAGACCTGGATCGGCAGCTACCAGTTCAGCCTGTATGGATCCCG
>JBIIUM010000145.1:0-8118 GCA_044339985.1 Burkholderiales bacterium
CGAGGGGCACAACCCCCGTCGCTTGCACGAGTACGCCACCAGCTTCTCATGGGCGCACTCGGCACAACGCACACGCAGGAAGCCGTGGGCCAGGATGCCGCATTCGAGGTACGCCTCGAACTCGTCCCTGACGAACTGCGGCAGGCCCGAGCCTGTTTGCGCCTCGACCTGGGCGAGGAAGGTCTCGGAAGGTGATGAAGGTCTTGACGAGCGCGAAGGCGAGAGATTCGAGCATGGGCGGACCTGCGATCTGATGGAGCGGTGACGGGATGGAGCCGACGGTTCGTCAGCGCAGCTCGACGACGCGCAACGGCTTCTGCCCCCGATAGCTTGGCATCGCCATGCCGACGGTGGCATTGATGTAGGTCGGATCAGCGATCACGTACCGCTTGTCTCGCCACTGCACGGTCTGCCAGTCCGCCTGCACGGTGGACAGCGCCACGGCGGTCGTCATGTGCCCCGGGTAGTGCAGCCCCACCGTCTCGACGCCGAGAAGATCCCGCACCAGCCAGGAGAAGATCGCCGAGCGGTCTTCGCAGTCCGAGTAGGGGTAGTGCAGCACCTCCTCCACGAAGAAGTACTTCTCGCGGCCGAACTGGTCCTTGTCGGTCTTGTACTCGAACGCCTTCTGGACGAACGCGAGCAGGAAGTCGACGCCCTCCTCCTGCGTCATCCCCTTCAGGTGTGGCGCGAGCGCTTCGGTGAGTGAACGCCTCGCCACCGGGCTGGGCGGCGTCGTGAAGTACAGCTCGAAGTCCAGCTGAGGAAAACGATCGAGGTAGCGGGTGACCGGACGTTCGTAGGCGAGATCAAGGCGGACACGCTTGCCCCGGTTGTCGAACTCGAAGGCCCGACGCGACACGCCTGTGGTGGAAAACCCCGTGGCGGCTACACGAATGTCCAAGGCGCGGAGTGCAGACGGGTAGCGTCCCGAGTACGCCGAATAGCGTCCGGCGGTAGTCGCGGGGTCGACGCCGAACAGTTCGTAGTACGGCTTGTTGTCGACCTTGATGTAGCTGACGCCGTAGACGGACTGCTGCACGTTCACGAGCAGCAGCAGGCGGTCGGCACTGTAGCCGGGACGCGCATCGAAACCGGACTTCACCAGGAAGAACCACTGCAGCAGCAACTGGTCACGGGGCGAGGTGGGACGCAGGGACTTCGTGACCTCCTGCCAGAGCAACGCGTGCCCCCAGTCGTCCAGCGCCATCGCGCGTCGCGCTGCATCCATGGAGTCGAGTGCCGGCTGGAAACGGGTCGCGCTCATGCGGTCCCAGAACGACGCGAGGCTATCCGGCGTGTTCGTCGGCACCGGGGGCAATGTGCGCCACGCAGGGTCGATCGCGACCTTCACGGGGGTCCCGTAGAAGTCGATCGTGATGGTCTGGCCCGCGACTGCCTCGGGCGGCGTGCGCTCCGGAGATTTCGGCGGGACGGGCACCGGCGCGGGACGAGCGACGGGGGCCGGCGGCGGAACCGCAGTGTCGGGTCTGGCACCCGCCGAGGTCCGCGGGATGGCAGGTGCATCGGGAGGCGGGCTGGAGATCTTGCTCGGGGGAGGAGGCTCGCGCTCGGGAAGCGTCGGCTCCGGTGTCGGCGGACGCTCGGCCGACGGCTGCGGCGGGACCTCCACCGGCCGCGGCTGCGTCGGCGCCGCGACGCCCGGCGCCTTCACGATCAGATCCGACTGCGGGCGTGCGGCAGTGGATGGCTTCGTCCCGGGCCGCGGCGTGACCGCTGGTGCCGCAGCACGACGGGGGGCTGTCGGGAGTGCCTTCGGCTTCGGACCGATCTCGGGCTTCTTCGCCGCGAAGGCCTCGAACTCGGCCCATTGGGTCCGCAGGTGATCGGCGAACTCCCGATCCTGCGCGGCCACCGCACTGCGGAACTCCTGCTTGATTTCGGACACGCCCTCTTCGGCGGCACGCTTGAACTTCTCGAACTCGTCATCGGCGAGGGCCGGTTGACCGAGAAGCCACGCCGACGAGACGAGTGTGCCGGCGATGCCGCAGATGCGCCGGCCGATCCCTCGACCGGTCGACGCACTCGCGACTGCATCCCCGCGGGACAGACTCACTTGCCTTCCGCCGCCATCTTGGCGATCTCGGCAGCCATCTCATCCTGGCCCTTCGCCGCCTTGAACTGCTGCCACAGAGCGCGATCGTTGTTCATGCTGGTCTTCACGAGCTTCTCGGTGGCCTCCTTTGTCACCGTTGGGTCGAGACCGACCAGCACGTAGATGCCGCCCGACGGGCTGGTCGCGCTGCGGAAGATGCGGGAGCCGGTGATCGTCTCGGACGTGATCAGCTTCGACACACTGGTGTTCACCTTGTCGACCGTCTCGGACGAACCGGCACCGGTCGTCTCGACGTACTGCTTGATCATGTTGTTGACCCGGACCTTCATCTGCTGCGCGAGCTTCACCCGCGCGTCGGCGGCCGCCTGATCCTTCATGAAGCTCGGGCCGGCAGCCGACTTGCCGTGCATGCCGACCGCCGAGACAGCCACGCCTTCCACGGGCGCGTCGCAGATCCAGAGGGGAGCGGTGTCCTTCGGAGAGTCGGGATAAACGCACTCTGCCGGCGCCGCGGCAGTCTTCGGGCCGTCCTTCGCGCCCATCGAGCACGCGGACAGGGCAACCGCCAGCCCGGAAAAGAGAGTGATCTTCAGCATTGGGAAGACAGTCATGAGTGGGTCTCCTGCAGGAAAGGATTCGATTGGCGACGAGGCATCACCGACACCTCGGAGTCTCCGGATCGGGACGGAATTCGCTTCGCTCCGTGCGCGATCCGGTCGCGGATACCACCGGAACTCCAGCTGACACACCAACGCAGCACCAATCGGATGGCATCAATCGAACGACATCATCCGGACAACTTCATTCGGATGGCACCAGCCACACCCAAAGCGCGCCGGTCTGGGGATCCACCCACTTCTCCTTCACCTGGGCCTTGACCTCGCGATCGCGCACTTCCTCGCGAATCGCCTTCTCCGAGACGGAGCTTGTGCGGTCGTTCACGGTGGTCTGGGCGATGTCGTGGTCGCTGCTGATCGTCACGCCATAGCGTTTGGCGAACTCTTCCCGTGCACGCGAGATGGCGAGTTCTTCCTGTGCCTGCTTGCCACGCACATGAAAGGCGGCGGAGGACGACACCCCGTTGCCGGGGTTCTCGATCCAGCCCGGACGTGGCACCTCCGGGGCTCCGCCGGGCCCGGGACTCCTGGTGGCGCACGCGGCGAGGAACACCAGCGCCGCAAAACTGAGCATCTTCACGAATCGCATGTCGTGTCCGGGCTGACGACCTGTTGCACTGGCGCGGGCACAAGCGACGCGGCAGCGATGTTGGCTGCCGCGCCGCTCTGCCGCCCGCGGGAGACCTCTACTTCTGGCCTTCGGCCGCCATCTTGGCGATCTCGGCGGCCATTTCATCCTGGCCCTTCGCCGCCTTGAACTGCTGCCACAGGGCGCGCTCGTTGTTCATGCTGGTCTTCAGGATCTTCTCGGTGGCTTCCTTCGTCACCGTCGGGTCGAGACCGACCAGCACGTACATGCCACCACTCGGGCTCGTGACGCTACGGTAGATGCGCGAGCCGGAGATCGTCTCGGACGTGATCAGCTTCGATACGCTGGTGTTCACCTTGTCGACCGTCTCGGACGAACCGGCACCGGTCGTCTCCACGTACTGCTTGATCATGTTGTTGACGCGAACCTTCATCTGCTGGGCGAGCTTCACGCGGGCATCGGCAGCGGCCTGGTCCTTCATGAACGCCACGCCGGCCGCAGACTTCTCGTGCATGCCGACGGCCGACACGGCCACGCCTTCCACGGGCGCATCGCAGATCCAGAGGGGCGCCGACTTCTTGGGAGCATCGGGATACACGCATTCGGCCGGAGCGGCAGCCGCAGTGTTGGACTTGGGGGCTGAGGAGCAGCCGGCAAGAATGACGGCGGCGGATGCGATCAGAAGGCAATGGATACTGTTGGGACGCATGGACGAATCTCCTGGAGTGTCAGTGATGTCTGCAAATCATCGTCTATCCGGCTGCACCGCCCGGTCGCGATCACCAGGCGGTCGATGCCGTAAGCCAACTACGGAAAGGTCGCATCGACCACGCGAGTCCTGCAATCTTCATGCTCAAGACCGCAAGGTTTTTAGCAGAACGGCAAAGGGGAAGCAACCCGTCCCGGCGAAGTCAAGCGGCCTCCGCATAGCCTCCCACACTGAGCGGTGCCGCGCATCATGCTCGATGCAGATTGTGAGACGAGACGGGGCCTGCTACCCTCGCGCGACATTTTCTCGGACCGATCGTCCGGGCACTTTCAGGCAGAACCTGCCCCGAACGGGACCGCATCCTTTGCGCCGCGCAAGCGGCATGGTCGGGAGGCCAAGTCAGCATGTCTCGAGCTCTTGTGTTTGCGATCGGGGTCCTCGGACTCCTTGGCGGTTGCCTCTCCATGGGCCCCACACGCGATGCCGGCCCGGCGCCGGAATGGGTTCTCAATCCTCCCCCCGATACCGGCACTGCCTGGTACGGCGTCGGCGAAGGCGTCGACCGTGAGATCGCGCGCCGCGCCGCGCTCAAGGACGTCGCGACAAAGCTGAGGGTCAGCATCTCGGGGCGCATCGACAGTCAGGTGACGGACAACAACGGCAAGGTGGACCGGCAGGCCCGCAGCCGCGTGTCCGAGGAAGTGCAGAAGACCGAGTTCCGCAATTTCTCCGTCGAGCAGACCGCCCAGGGAGGCAAGGGGTTCTACGTGCTCGTGAAGGTGGACCGGCAGGCTTTCATGGGCGACATACGGGCCAAGCTGGACCCCCTCGACGCGACCATCGAGCAGTCGGTGGCGTCGCTCGAGAAGGCGTCACCGCTCGAGCGGTTCATCGGGCTCCGCCGACTGCTACCGACGCTCGACAGCGCATCCGCCCAGGCGCAACTGCTCGTCGGTGCCGAGAACGGAGGCGCCGGCCTCGCGAAGCTCAAGCGCTACCAGGCTGTCCAGCAGAAGATCGACGAAGCGCCGGCAGGCCTTGTCTTCCAGCTGCAGGCAAAGCCTCAGGATGCAGACATCGCCGATGCCGTCGGCACCTTCGTGAACGAGAACCGGATGCGGGCAGTGACGACCGCGGGTGGCAGCGGTAATGTGCTCGTGGTGACGGCCGTGAACCGCGAGGACGAGATCTACGGGAGCAAGGTGGTCAAGCTCAATGTGAATCTGAACATCCGTGACGACCGTGGACAGTCTCTCGCCAGCCGCGATCACGAGGTGTCGGGCACATCCCGGTACGACTACAAGGCGGCACGCCAGAATGCCGTTCAGGCGCTGCTGGCGGCGCTGCGTGAGGAAGGACTCATCGCCGGACTCGGCTTCGGCCAGAAGTAGCCGGCGCGTGGAGACCGGATCGCGCAGGGAGGCACGGCGATCCGGGGCCGGTTGCGAATCGGCAATGACTTACCTCCCGCGTCAGGACCACGCACTCGTTGTCGGTCGTGCAGGGTCTGGCGACGGCGATTGCCGGGGCGCCTTTAGTTCACGTTCGCAACCGAGTCAACGCGTCCGCCGCGAGACGGTTGTGCATACGCAGCCGCGGCGATGATGGCAATGAACGGCTGTGGAGGCACTGCAAGCTGCACGGGAACGATGGTGCGGCCAGGCCTCCCGGTCCGATCTCCGCATCCGATCTCCGCGAGCGCGAGCGTATCGGTCGCCCCCGCAGGGCGTTCGGCGTCCGTGAACCAGGTTTCCTTTCCAGTCGGAGTCGTCAGAATGAGAAAACTTTCCAGGCTCACGATCGCCAGCGCAATGGCCTTCGGGATCCTTGCCGCTTCCGCGTCGCCCGGCATTGCGCAGACGAATGTTCCCGAGGTGGTGCGCGTCGAGGGCAGCGCCCAGGTGCGGGATGCCGCCGGAGTATCGCAGGGCGCTGTTCGGGTGGGGACGAAGCTCTCTCCGGGGGGCACCGTCGAAACGGGCGAGAACGGACGGGTGGTCGTCAAGCTGGGGAGCACCGGCTTTGCCGTGCTGGATCACAAGAGCAAGCTCGAAGTGGCGCCCCCGAAGGAGAGCGCGGGCTTGCTGCGTCAGATCACCGGCTGGATCTACTACGCAATCCGCCCCGACGCCAAGCGCAAGGATCCTGTCACGGTCCGGACGACGGTGGCCACCATCGGGATTCGGGGCACCCGCTTCCTGGTCGTCGATGTCCCAGGCCGCAGCGAGTTGGGCATGCGCAAGGGCCTGGTGAGCGTGGAAAGCCTGGAGGGCGCATTCGAACTGCATCGGCTCGCGGAGAAGGACGAGTTCGAGGCCTACAAGCAGCAGGGCTCCGCAGCGGTCGGCAAAGAGAAGAAAGAGTTCGAGAAGTTCGAAGCCGCCACCAAGACGGATTTCGCGCAGTACACGCGCGAGTTCTCGCTGGGCGCGGACCGGCAGGCGATCTTCGACGGGAAACAGGTGCGCGAGCAGGCCCTGAGCGCCGAGGCGAAGCGTGAGATGGAGTCGGCCGAGGGCTTCGGAGCGGCCTGGCTGGAGACCGTCAAGGACTAGGCAGACGCTGATCGAATCGGCCGCCGGCGCGGGCGACCGAAACGTGCCGTCGATGCGCCCCCCTTTGATGACAAGATGACGGGACCCCTTTGATTCGGGCCCGAACCGTCCGAGGGCTGGCGAGTCGGCGCCAGCCCTCGTCACGGGTCACGTGTAGCAGGCCGGGGGTGACCCGGGCGAGCGGACCTACTTCATCAGCTTCCGCCTCATGTCGTCGAGCGGCCCCTGGAATCCCCCCTCGTGCTTCACCATCACCTGGTCGCCGAGGCTAACCTTCTTCGCCTTCTCGTCGTCCTCGGGGATGATCCAGGCCTCGGACGTCAGCACCAACTCGGAGACCCGCCCCTTCACGATATCGATCAGGTCGGTCGATGCCTTCTTGGTGATGGGGTTCGTGGTGTCCTGTTCCGACACGATCACGACGCGGGCGCCTGGCAGCAGGCCCTGCGAAGTCCCCATGGAGACCTTGAAGATCATCTTCTTGCCGTTCGTTCGGCTGCCGATCACGAACCCCCGTGGCGCAAACACATTCAGCAGGGCCGCCCTGGCTTCCGTGGATTCGACGGCGGTCTTCAGCGACGCCAGCAGCAGCTGGGATTCCAGAGGTGCCGGGTCCGCCGTCCTCTGGTTGTCCGCACCGGAACTGATCACCGCCTTGATCTCCCGAAGACTCGGCACTTCGTACACGCGCACCGCAGTGTTGACCTGGGCCACATGGTTGAAGTGACGCTTGACGACGATCCGGTCATTGTTGCCGTCGACCGCATACCTCTCGACGAACCCCGGATAGCTCACCGCCGCGATCGCGAATGTCGTGTCGCCGCCTGTCATGGTCTGGGCAGGAATCAGCGTGGGTGCGTACGACGCATTCGTGATGGTGGCCTTGACGGCATAGCGCGCCACCGAAGGTTCCAGCTGGCTGCCGCACTTCGAACCGCCCTGCAGTTCGCACATCTTGATCTCCTGGTCGAGCTTGCTGGCCAGGCTGCGATCCACGATCTCCACGCCCCCCTCGCTGAGCGCCGAGGACACCTGACGGGTCAACGCATCGGTGAGCTCCTTGTAGGCCTGCCCGCCGGATGCGCTCTGATCGCTTTCGAGAATGATCACCTTCGTTCTGTCTCGACTGGCTTTGAGGATGCTCTCGGTGGGCATCTTCGCCGCCTGCTCCATCATCGATGTCCTGTCTTCCGGATACTCGGAGAGCGACACCTTCATCGAACCACAGCCTGTGACGGCCAGCGCCATGAGTGACACAAGGCAGGCAAGAGCATTTGAACGTAGCATCGGGGCGGGTCCTTTGAGCGAGTGGGTGGCAGGGCTGGTAACGGTAGGCGCGGCACCATTGCTACATTGGCGAATAGGAATTTCAAAGGACATTTTTTCCGAGATGGCACTGTATTATTCGTACTTTGAGCGGTCAACCCCGCGCTCCCAGGCGATGACCGAAGTTCGACACCAACCGCTGCAAGTATCTGATTCGTATGGCGTGCGCCCTCGCGCTGCCACTACAGGAGGCTGAGCTGGGGGTCTGGGTTGGGGTTCTTGACGTTGATCGCCGCCAGCATCGC
>JBIIUM010000146.1:0-8053 GCA_044339985.1 Burkholderiales bacterium
CCCGGGCGCATTGGGCTCGGCCCCGTTGTGGGCGAACTTTAGCCACGTGGCGAGGTTGGTGCGTTGGGTGGCGGTGAGCGACACGCTGCCGGTGAGCGCCTCGCCAGCGTCGACGACGTTATTGCCGTTGGCGTCGAGAAAGAGGCTGCCCTGCCCGCCGGTGGCGATGTTGTCGATGACGATGGTGGAGTTGGCGGGCGTGTCGGCGGCGTCGCCGAGCGCGATGGTGGGCGCCACCACCTTGACCTGCGATTCGAGCAGCGTGGGCGCGCCGCTGATGGACGGCGCGACGTTGGCGGGCGCGATGTTGATGGAGAGCGTGGCCGAGGTCGAGCCGCCACCGCCGTCGTTGACAACGACGCCGAAGCCGATGGTCTGGTTCGCGACAATGTCGGTTCCGTCGTGCGTGTAGCGCAGGCCCGAGAGGCTGGTCACCGGAATCACCGACCCGATGGCCACGGCGCCGTTGTTGTAGGTGAGCGTACCCTGCGCGGGCAGGCTGGTGATGACCATCATCTGCTGGGCGAGCACCTGCTGGCCGGTACCGATGTCGGGGTCGAGCTGGTTGGCGGAGGCGGCGAGCTGAGCGAGTCCGAAGGTGGCGCTACCCCCTTCGTTGACGGCAAGCGCCACGCGCGTGGAAAGGTTGGGCGGATCGTTGAGGGGGATGACGGCAAAATTGCTGACTGTCCGACTGCCGCTGCCGCCGTTGCTGAGGTCGCTGGCGGTGAGCGCGATCTGGGGCGCGAAGCCGGTCGTCGAACTGTTCTGGTCGAGGGCCGGGGTGTATCGCAGGGTGGCGAGCGCGGCATTGACGTTGGCCAGTGTGCCCCGGATCGTGAAGGAGGCGCTGTTGTTGGCGCCAGAGGTGAACGTGAGTCCGGTGAGGGTGGTCACCCGGGCAGTGCCGCCGGTCGTCACCACCTGGAGCGAGAGGCTGGCGGGGTTGTCGCTGTCCGTGATGCTGAGACCGCTGACCGCGATTTCCGTGTCTTCGAATGTGGTTCGGGTGGTGGCGGCGTTGGCGTCGGTGATGGCGGTGGCGGCGAGCGGGCCGTCGAGGCCGTCCAGAGCCGCCGGAGCGGCCTGTATGGGCCCGGTGGCGACCTCCAGAGCGGTGTTGCCGCCCCAGGCGTGTGGGGCGGTGGCGTCGGTCGAGGCGGCCACGTCGGCGCCGGTGGTGGCCGCAAGCAGCGCGAGCAGAGGGCTTGCCGTCCCGTCCGCGCCGACCTTGCAGCCGTACAGCAGCAGGTCTGCGCCAGCCCTCAGGTGACCGCGCCAGCCTTGAAGCAGCGACGTGCGCGCGGCGAGCTCGGTGGCCCCGTAGGAACGGCCGTCAATGATCAGGGTGTCACGGTCGCCGTGACTGACGAGGTCGATCGCGGCCACGGTACCCGCTCCAGCGAGGGCCAGCGCGTCGCTCATCTGCTGCCAGGGATCACGGCCGCTTTCTAGCATCACCACGGTAGTGCCGGCGTTGAAGCCAGTGGCAAGCGTCGCCGCGGACGGCAGACTCCCATCCACAAAGGCCAACCGTACCGGCGACTGCGTCAGGGGGCTCGCGTCGGCGGCTGCGGGTTCCGGGTGCGCAGTGGCGGTACCGGGGGCGCGGTCATCGGCATCGGTTCCCGGCATCGCCAGCGCCGCCGCCGCCTCGGCCGCAGCCGCACCGTCGAACATCTGCCGCGGCTCGAGTGCGAAGCAGTGGCGCGCCGGCCGCAGCAGCGAGGCGCGCGGGGCGCCCGCCTGGCCGACGTTGCTGCGGCTGCTGCCGCGGTGCTGTCTGGGGCGATGGAGCATGCTGAGGGTGTCAACCGACTGAATCAGGTTTGTATCAGGGGCCTATCGGCTAAGCAAGGGCAAATCGTGTGCCGCCGGTGGCGACGAGTGCTAATGGATTGAAGCTAATGATTGACCTCGACGAAACCGTGAGTGAGGTATCAACGGGCGCGTCCCCGCGACGAGGGGTATGTTCAAGGAGATGGAGGATGGGTGTCGAGAAATCGTCGCCTGCCCCGGCGGGCCCGCGATCAGTCGTCATCCCGATCCCCGGGGCAGGTGATGGGCACGGTATCCAGGGCGATGAAGCGCTGGGTGAGGCGCAGCTTCTTGAGGTACTTGTGCTGGATCTCGTGGGCCTCCACCTCCTTGGCTTTCCAGCGGCGGCAGGGCGTGTCGAGGTCTTCGAATCTGCCGGCCACGTGTTGCAGGTGGTGCACCAGTTCGTGCATGAGCACCGAGCGGGCGAAGTAGTCCTCCGCCAGGTCGAGCTGTTCGTCGATGTACACCCCCTTGTCGGGGGTGTAGAAGGCGCGCACCGCGCAGGGGCCAGCGCAGATCATGGTCTGCATGGTCAGCTTCGAGACGCGGGTGACCGGGGGTTGGACCTCGGGCACCGGGTACCCGGACAAAAGCTTGATGGTGAGGAACAAATCCGCCACCAGGGCGGAAAGGTTGGCTGCATCCATGGCGGGTATCCTCGATGCGCGGGCCGGTGAGTGGGCGCGGCTGGGCGCCGCCGGGACAAGTTCAGGCCGGGGCCAGCCCCTTCAGGCGGGAGATGCGCGCCGCCGCCGGTGGGTGTGAGTCGTAGAAGGCCGAGTGCAAGGGGTCGGGCGTGAGCGTGGAGGCGTTGTCCTTGTAGAGCTTCACCAGCGCCTCGGCCAGCTCCGAGCCCGAGGCATTGCGCGCGGCGTAGGCGTCGGCCTCGAACTCGTGCTTGCGCGAGTACATTGCCATTAGCGGGCGCAGCATGAAGGTGAACACCGGCACCACCAGGAAGAACAGCACCAGCGCCATGGCATCGCCGGCCGGGGCCTGCACGCCCAGCCCCTGGTAGAACCAGGCGGCATGGCGCAGTTGTCCCAGCGCCCATAGAAAGCCCAGGCTCACGGCGAAGGTCCACACCAGCCGCCGGAACACGTGATTGAGCTTGTAGTGGCCAAGCTCGTGGGCCAGCACCGCCTCGATCTCGGCGGGCTGCAGGCGCGAGAGCAGCGTGTCGAAGAACACGATGCGCTTGGCCTTGCCGAAGCCGGTGAAGTAGGCATTGCCATGGGCCGAGCGGCGTGAACCGTCCATCACGAACAGGCCCTGGGCCTTGAAGCCGCACTTGCTCAGAAGCGCCTCGATGCGCGCCTTCAGGTCGCCCTCTTGCATGGGCGTGAATTTGTTGAACAACGGCGCGATGAAGGTGGGATAGACGGCCAGCACCAGCACGTTGAAGCCCATCCACACCACCCAGGTCCAAAGCCACCACAGCGCCCCCGTGGCGCCCATCAGCCACAGTACCGCCAGCACCAGCGGCAGGCCCAAAAGGGCGCCCACCAGGGCCTGCTTGACCAGGTCGGCCAAGAACATGGCCGGGGTCATCTTGTTGAAGCCAAAGCGCGTCTCGATGCCGAACACGCGATAGGCGTTGAGCGGCAGCTCCACCAGGGCATTGACCACCATGACGGCGGCGATGAGCGCAACGCCGCCGGCCAGGCCAGCGCCGAGCAGGCCATCGGACCAGGCTTGCAACAGGGCCAGGCCGCCGCCCAGGGTGAGGGCAAGCAGCAGCAGCGCATCCAGCACCAGCGCGGTGGCATTGAGGCCGGCCTTGGCCACGGTGTAGTCGGCGGCTTTCTGGTGGGCGGGCAGTTCGATCTGGGCCGAGAAGGGCTCGGGCACGTGGTCGCGGTGGGCGCGCACGTAGGTGATGTGGCGCCGGGAAAGCCACAGGCGCAGCCCGGTGGCCAGGGCGAGGGCGAGGATGAAGACGGTGGTGAAGCTGTTCATGGCGGCAATGAGGAACAAATTTGCGGATGACGCGGGGCAAACGCCTATGACACAATCAAGCGTTTGTAAACATTTGATAAATCAGGCAAGGATTATGGCACAGGACAGCAGCAATCTGATCTGGATCGACATGGAGATGAGCGGTCTCAGCCCCGAGAACGACCGCGTGCTGGAGGTGGCGCTGGTGGTGACCAACGGCAACCTGGACATCGTGGCCGAAGGCCCGGTGCGGGTGGTGCACCAGAGCGATGCTGTACTCGATGCCATGGATGCCTGGAACAAGGGCACCCACGGGCGCTCCGGCCTGATCGACCGGGTCAAGGCCTCGGTGTTTTCCGAGCAGGCGGTGGAGGCAGAGCTGGTGGCGTGGCTGTCACAGCACGTGCCCGCCGGCGCCTCGCCCATGTGCGGAAATTCCATTTGTCAGGACCGCCGCTTTCTGGCTCGCCACATGCCGCGGCTGGAGGCCTTCTTCCATTACCGCAACCTGGATGTGAGCACCCTCAAGGAACTGGCGCGCCGCTGGCGCCCCGAACTGATGGGCGGCTTTGCCAAGCACGGCAAGCACGAAGCACTGGCCGACATCCTCGAATCCATCGCCGAGCTGCGCTACTACCGCGAGCACTTTCTCAGGCTGGCCTGAACCGGCTCCGTCTCCACCGGCCCCGCCTGCAGGGCGCGCAGGTGGGCCACCAGCCCGGCCGTGGCGGCATCGGTGCCGGCGGGCAATGGGGCGCCCTCCAGGGCCGCGGCGATGGGTGTTGCCAGCGCCTTGCCCAGTTCCACGCCCCACTGGTCGAAGGCGTTGATGTTCCACACGGCTGCCTGCACGAACACCTTGTGCTCGTAGAGCGCCACCAGCGCACCCAGCCGCTCGGGTGTGAGACGGTCGAGGATCAGCGTGTTGCTGGGGCGGTTGCCGGGGAAGCTTCGGTAGGGGGCCAGGTCCACGCCGGGCGCACCCCGTACCGCCTCGGCGCGCGCTTCTTCCAGGGTCTTGCCGAAGGCCAGCGCGCGGCTCTGGGCCAGGCAGTTGGCCAGCAGCAGGCGATGGTGGTCGGGCAGCCCGTGCAGGCCCTGGGCGCAGACGATGAAGTCCGCCGGCACCACCGTGGTGCCCTGGTGCAGCAACTGGAAAAAGGCGTGCTGGCCGTTGGTGCCCGGTTCACCCCACAGCACCGGACCAGTGGCGTAGTCCACGGGGTTGCCGTGTCGGTCGGTGCGCTTGCCGTTGCTCTCCATGTCCAGTTGCTGGAGAAAGGCGGGAAATCGATGCAGGTACTGGTCGTAGGGCAGCACGGCGTGGCTGTGATGACCGCAGAAACTCACGTGCCACAGGCCGATCAGTCCCATCAGCACCGGCAGGTTGCGCTCCAGGGGTGCCTCGCGGAAGTGGCGATCCATGGCGTGGGCGCCCGCCAGCAGTTGCTCGAAGCGCTCGAAGCCCACCGCCAGGGAGATGGACAGTCCGATGGCTGACCACAGGGAGTAGCGGCCGCCGACCCAGTCCCAGAAGGCGAACACGCGCTCGGCGGCAATACCGAAGGCGGCGGTGGCGGCGAGATTGGTGCTGAGGGCCGCGAAGTGCGACGCCACCGCGGCTTCGTCTCCCAGGCCTTGCAGCAGCCAGCGCCGCGCCGAAGCGGCGTTGGTCATGGTCTCCAGGGTGGTGAAGGTCTTGGAGGCCACGATGAACAGCGTGGTGGCCGGGTCGAGACCGCGCAGGGTTTGCGCCAGGTGCGCGTCGTCCACATTGGAGACGAAGTGCACCCGCGGGCCGTCGGCGTAGTGGCGCAGCGCCTCCACCACCATGAGCGGCCCCAGGTCCGAGCCGCCGATCCCGATGTTCACCACGTCGGTGAAGGTATCGCCGTGGTGCCCCCGCAGGCGGCCGGTGCGCACCGCCGCGGAGAATGCCTCCATGCGCGCCAGCACGGCGCGCACCCCCGGCATCACATCGTGCCCGTCGAGAACCAGGGTGGCCGAGGCGGGGGCGCGCAGCGCGCTGTGCAGCACCGCACGGCCCTCGGTGTGATTGATGGGCGCTCCGGCGAACATGGCCTCGCGCTGGGCCTCCATGCCCTGCTGGCGGGCCAGCGCCATCAGCAGCGCCAGGGTTTCGTCGGTGATGGCGTTCCTGGAATAGTCCAGCAACAGGCCGCAGGCCGAGGCGCACAGGCGCGGGAAACGCGCCGGGTCGCCTTGGAACAGCTCGCGCAGGTGGCGCGAGGCGTGGATGGCGCGGTGGCTGGCGAGGGCCGTCCAGGCGGCCGATGCGGTAAGCGTGGACATGGCAGTGGCAGCGCGGAAGCCCGATGATGGAGCGGGAGCTTAGTGCAACCGGCGCGCGCCCTGGAAACAAAAAGGGCCCCCGCGAAGCGGAGGCCCATTTTGTCGGCTGCGAGCAGCCTTCGATCAAGCCTTCTTGCGGGCAGCAGTGGACGCGTTGGCTGCGGCAAGACCAGGCTTGACCACGGCCTTGGCGGTGGTCTCGGTCATTTCGGCAAACTGCTTGCCGGCGCGGGACACGGCGTCATAGGAGTGGTTGAGGGTGGTGACCGCCTGACGGGCGGCGGAGATGGCCCAATCGGACCCCGCCGGAGCCGACTTGGCTGCCTGCTCGATGGCGCTGCTGACCTGCTTGGCAATTTCGGACACCTGGCTGTCCACGAACTTGGCCAGCTCGGCCTGGCTTTCGGAGGTGACCGTGGCCACGCTCTGGGCGTAGGCGGCGGCCTTCTCGGTCAGCGGCTGCGAGAGCTTGGCGCCCAACTGCAGCAATTCGGTGGCATCCTTGGCGGAAGCCACGGTACGCACCTGTTCGGCAAACTCGGCGAAGGTTTCCTTGGCGGCCTTGGTGTGCAGATCGATGAAACGCTCGGCACTGGCGGCATTCAGGGCGGCGAAACCCAACATGGCATCCACATTGGCTTTGTTGAGAGCGGCGAACTGCTCGGCAATATTGGTCATAGGTAAAACTCCAGCAGGAGAAGGTTGCGACCGGAAAACCGTGGTCAAGGCACTGGCGCAGGCACCATTCCGAGTGTCCCGGATGCTGCATCGCAATATAAGTGTCCTGTAAGCGAACGACTCCTGTCAAGCATTTTGTGCGACGCAACAAAAAAATGCCTGGAATAACCAAAAAGCATTGATTCAAAGCGTTTTCTTGACAACCTCCGAGACGTGGAACAACCGCTGGCGGCATTCCACGATCTGCGGCGGCGCAAGAAACCAGGGTCTTGCAGACCCCGGGGCGCGATGCCCTAGGCGATGCGTTCGAACACTGCGGCGATGCCCTGCCCGCCGCCAATGCACATGGTCACCAGGGCGTGGCGAGCGTTGGTGCGTTGCAATTCGTGCAACGCCTTGATGGTGAGGATGCAGCCGGTGGCGCCGATGGGGTGGCCCAGGGCCACCGCGCCGCCGTTGGGATTGGTCTTGGCCGGATCGAAGCCCAGGTCCATGGCCACCGCGCAGGCCTGGGCGGCGAAGGCCTCGTTGGATTCGATCACGTCCATGTCCGCCACCGTGAGGCCGGCGCGTGCCATGGCCTTCTGCACCGCCGGCACCGGACCGATACCCATGATTTTCGGATCCACCCCGGCGTGGCCGTAGGACACCAGCCGCGCCAGCGGCGCCAGGCCCTTGCGGCGGGCCGTTTCGGCATCCATCAGCACCACGGCGGCAGCCGCATCGTTGATGCCCGAGGCGTTACCGGCCGTGACAGTGCCGTCCTTCTGGAACACCGCCCGCAGCTTGGCCATGTCGTCGAGCGTGGCCTCGCCGCGCACGTGCTCATCGAGGGCGAATTGCACGCTGCCCTTCTTCGACTTCACTTCCACGGGCAGGATCTGGTCGCGGAAGCGTCCCTCGGCCTGGGCCCTGGCGGCCCGCCGGTGGCTCTCCACGGCGTACTCGTCCTGCACCTGACGGCCGATCTTCCACTGCTCGGCCACGCGCTCCGCGGTGACGCCCATGTGCTGGCGGTCGAAGGGGTCGGACAGGGCGCCCGTCATCCAGTCCACCAGTGCCGCGTCGCCCATGCGTTGCCCCCAGCGCGCGGCCGGCATCAGGTAGCCCGAGCGGCTCATGCTCTCGGCGCCGCCCGCCAGGGCGATGTCGGCATCACCCAGGGCAATGGCCTGAGCTGCGCTGACGATGGCCTGCAGGCCGCTGCCGCACAGCCGGTTGAGCGTCATGGCCGGTGCTTCCTTGGGAATGCCGCCGTTCATGGCGCACACGCGCGCCAGGTACATGTCCCTGGGTTCGGTCT
>JBIIUM010000147.1:0-8044 GCA_044339985.1 Burkholderiales bacterium
GCTGCGCTGCCGGGCATCCGCCAGGCGCTGGCCGCCGGCGCGAGGGTCATGCTGGTGTCGCACCTCGGCCGCCCCGAGGAGGGTGTGTTCGACGAGGCGCAGTCGCTGGCGCCCGTGGCGCGGCGCCTGTCCGAGCTGCTGGGCCAGGAGGTGCCGCTGGCGCGCCACTGGCTCGACGGCGTGGAGGTGGGGCCGGGGCAGGTGGTGATGCTGGAGAACTGCCGCTTCAACAAGGGCGAGAAGAAGAACGACGAAACCCTGTCGCGGCGCATGGCGGCCCTGTGCGACGTGTACGTGAACGACGCCTTCGCCACCGCCCACCGTGCCGAGGCCACCACCCACGGCGTGGCGCGCTTCGCGCCCGTGGCCTGCGCCGGCCCGCTCATGGCCGCCGAGATCCAGGCCCTGGGCAAGGCGCTGCAAAACCCCGCCCGGCCGCTGGTGGCCATCGTGGGCGGCTCCAAGGTGTCCACCAAGCTCACCATCCTGGGCGCGCTGGCCGGGAAGGTGGACCAGCTCATCGTGGGCGGGGGCATCGCCAACACCTTCATGGCCGCCGCCGGGCTGCCCATCGGCAAGTCGCTGTGCGAGCCCGACCTGGTGCCCGAGGCGCGGCGCATCATTGAGGCGGCGCGCGCCCGCGGCGCAGACGTGCCCCTGCCCGTGGACGTGGTGGTGGCGCGCGAGTTCTCCGCCAGCGCCGCGGCCACCGTGAAGGCCGCCGCCGAGGTGGGCCCCGAGGACATGATCCTCGACGTGGGCCCGCGCACTGCCGAGTTGTTCCGCGGCCTGCTGGGCAAGGCGGCCACCATCGTCTGGAACGGCCCGGTGGGCGTGTTCGAGTTCGACGCCTTCGCCGGCGGCACCCGGGCCATGGCCGAGGCCATCGCCGCCTCGCCCGCCTTCTCCATCGCCGGCGGCGGCGACACCGTGGCGGCCATCGCCAGGTTCGGCATCACCGATCGCGTGTCCTACATCTCCACCGCCGGCGGGGCCTTCCTGGAATTCCTCGAAGGGCGCAAGCTGCCGGCCATCGAAATCCTCGAAGCGCGCGCCGCCGCCTGAGCATGCAGCGCTCCACCAAGATCGTCGCCACCCTGGGCCCCGCCTCCTCCGACAGGGCGGCGCTGCGCGCCATGGTGGCCGCGGGAGTGGATGTGGTGCGCTTGAACTTCTCCCACGGCACGGCCGAGGACCACCTCGCCCGCGCCGACCTGGTGCGCGAGGTCTCCCGCGAGCTGGGCCGCACCGTGGGCATCATGGTGGACCTGCAGGGCCCGAAGATTCGCATCGGCAAGTTCGACAGCGGGCGCATCAGCCTGGCCGACGGTGCCGCCTTCGTGCTGGATGCCGCGTGCGGCATGGGCGATGGCGGCCGCGTGGGCCTCGACTATCGCGAGCTACCCAACGACGTGCGCGCCGGCGACGAACTGCTGCTCGACGACGGCCGCATCACGCTCAAGGTGCAGCGCGTGGAAGGGTCGAGCATCCACACCGTGGTCACCCACGGCGGCGAGCTGTCCAACAACAAGGGCATCAACCGCCGCGGCGGCGGCCTCACCGCCCCCGCGCTGACCGCCAAGGACATGGACGACATCCGCGTGGCGGCGCGCATGAAGGCCGACTTCCTGGCCGTGTCCTTTCCCAAGAGCGGGTCCGACATGTACATGGCCCGCGAGCTCATGCGCGCCGCGGGCGGCAAGGCGCTGCTGGTGGCCAAGATCGAGCGCACCGAGGCGGTGAAGGCCCTGGAGGAAATTCTCGAAGCCTCCGACGCCATCATGGTGGCGCGCGGCGACCTGGCGGTGGAGGTGGGCGACGCAGCGGTGCCGGCGCTGCAGAAGCGCATGATCCGGCTCGCCCGCGAGCGCAACAAGCTCACCATCACCGCCACGCAGATGATGGAATCCATGATCAGCAGCCCGGTCCCCACCCGGGCCGAGGTCTCGGACGTGGCCAACGCCGTGCTCGACGGCACCGACGCGGTCATGCTCTCGGCCGAGACCGCCGCCGGCAAGTATCCGGTGCACACGGTGGAGGCCATGGCGCGCGTGTGCCTCGAGGCCGAGAAGTCCGCCGACCTGGAGCTCGACCGCGAATTCCTCAACCGCGTGTTCACCCGCGTGGACCAGTCCATTGCCATGGGGGCGCTGTTCACCGCCTTCCACCTCAAGGTGAAGTGCATCGCGGCCCTCACCCAGTCGGGCTCCACTGCGCTGTGGATGTCGCGCGTGAACTGCGGCGTGCCCATCTACGCCCTCACGCCCGAAATCGGCACCCGCTACCGGCTCACGCTGTTCCGCGACGTCTACCCGCTCATGATCCAGTACTTCGGTTCCGACCGGGAGCAGCTGCTGCTCGAGGCCGAGCGGCAATTGAAGCAGCATGGCGCGGTGCAGGACGGCGACCTGATCGTGCTCACCATCGGCGAGCCCATCGGCAAGTCGGGCGGCACCAACACCCTCAAGATCGTGCGCGTGGGCGAGCACGGAGACTGAAGCCATGCCCACCAAGACCCGCACCGCCCGCTATGCCCTGGTGGGCCTGGAAATCGTCGAGAACCTCGGCCTGCTGGTGATCGCCTGCGCCACGGTGGTGGCCGGCTGGCACGAGGTGCAGCTCATGTGGACCAACGCCAAGGTCACGCTGGGCGACCTGCTGCTCATGTTCCTGTACCTCGAGGTGCTCTCGATGGTGGGGCTCTACTACAACTCGGGCAAGCTGCCGGTGCGCTTCCCGCTCTACATCGCCATGGTGGCCCTGGCGCGCTACCTGATCCTGGACGTGAAGGAACTGGAGAGCGTGCGCATGCTGTACGTGGCCGGCGCCGTGCTGCTGCTCGCCCTGGCGGTGCTGGTGATCCGCTTCGGCCACGCGAGGTATCCCTACACCGACGATGGAGGCCGCGCCTCCCCGGGCGAGGGATCGGACAAGTGAGAGGCCAATGAGCAATGCCGCCGTGGTGGGAATCGTGATGGGTTCCACCAGCGACTGGGACACCCTGTCCCACGCCGCGCGCCTGTTGCAGCAGTTCGAGGTGCCCTACGAGGCCAGCGTGGTGTCGGCCCACCGCACCCCGGACCGCATGTTCGAGTACGCCGCCACGGCCGCGGGCCGCGGCCTGCGCTGCATCATCGCCGGTGCTGGCGGTGCGGCCCACCTGCCGGGCATGGTGGCCGCCAAGACCGCCCTGCCGGTGCTGGGCGTTCCCGTGCAAAGCCGCGTCCTCAAGGGACTCGATTCCCTGTTGTCCATCGTGCAGATGCCCCGCGGCGTGCCGGTGGCCACCTTCGCCATCGGCGAGGCGGGCGCGGCCAACGCCGCGCTGTTTGCCGTGGCGCTGCTGGCCACCACCGACGCCGCGCTGGCGGCGCGTCTGGCGGCCTTCCGCGCCGAGCAGACCGCCGCCGTGCAGGCGGCCACGCTGCCGCCTCCATGAGGACGGTGCCGCCTGGCGCGTGGCTCGGATTGCTGGGTGGCGGCCAGCTCGGCCGCATGTTCTGCATGGCCGCCCAGAGTCTGGGCTACCGCGTGCTGGTGCTCGATCCGGGCGCCGCCAGCCCTGCGGGCGCCGTGGCTGATGCCCACCTGCAGGCCGGCTACCTGGACGCGGCCGCGCTCGAAGAGTTGGGCGCGCGCTGCGCCGCGGTCACCACCGAATTCGAGAACGTGCCCGCCGAGGCCCTCGACCGGCTGGCAGCGCGCTGCGTGGTGAGCCCCGCGGCCGCCAGCGTGGCCGTGGCCCAGGACCGCGCCCGCGAGAAGCGCTTCCTGGCCGGCATCGGCCTGGACACCGCGCCCTTCGCGGTGATCGAGTCGGCGGCGCACCTGGAGGCTGCCGACCCGGGGCTGTTCCCCGGCATCCTCAAGCGCGCGCGCTTCGGCTACGACGGCAAGGGTCAGGCGCGCGTGGCGAACCTCTCCGAGGCGCGCGCCGCCTTCGAGGCGCTGGGCGGCGCGGCCTGCGTGCTGGAGAAGCGCCTCGCCCTGGAACTCGAGCTCTCGTGCGTGGTGGCGCGCGGCTTCGACGGCGAAACGCGCGCCTTCCCCGTGGCCGAGAACGCCCACGCCGAGGGCATCCTGGATGTGTCGGTGGTGCCCGCGCGGGTGCCCGCGGCGCTGGCCGAGGCCGTGCAACGCGCCACCGTGCGCACCGCCGAGGCCCTCGACTACCGCGGCGTGCTGTGCGTGGAGTATTTCGTGGTGCAGGGCGGCCGGCTGCTTGCCAACGAGATCGCGCCGCGCCCGCACAACAGCGGCCACTACACCATCGACGGGTGCGTGACCTCCCAGTTCGAACAGCAGGCGCGCGTCATGTGCGGCCTGCCGCTGGGCGACACGTCGGCCCACTCGCCCAGCGTCATGGTGAACCTGCTGGGGGACCTATGGGCCGCCGGCGAGCCCGACTGGACCCGCGTGCTCTCCAACCCCCGCGCCAAGCTGCACCTGTACGGCAAGACCGAGGCGCGGCCGGGCCGCAAGATGGGCCACTTCACCGTGCTCGCGCCCGCCGTGGAGCAGGCCGAGGCCGAGGCGCTCGCCATCCGCGCCGCCCTGCGCGAGGATGCGCGCCGCGCGCCGCTGGCCCGTTCTGCCTGATTTCCCGCCCCGCCCCCCGCGCCCGATCCCGCCCATGCCTGCCATCACAGCCGCCGCCGTCCAGGAGACCCGCCTCGCCTCGCTGCCCTTCCTTCACCGGGGCAAGGTGCGCGACCTCTACGAAGTGGATGCCCACCGGCTGCTCATCGTGCAGACCGACCGGCTGTCGGCCTTCGACGTGATCCTGCCCACGCCCGTGCCGGGCAAGGGAGAGGTGCTCACGGCGGTGTCGAAATTCTGGTTCGAGAAGCTCGCCCACGTGATTCCCAACCACCTCACGGGCGATGATCCCGAGTCGGTGGTGTCGCCCGCCGAGCGCAGCCAGGTGCGCGGACGCGCCTTCGTGGTGCGCAGGCTCGAGCCGCTGCCCATCGAGGCCATCGTGCGCGGCTACCTGGCGGGCTCGGGCTGGAAGGACTACCAGCGCACCGGCGCCATCGGCGGCATCGTGCTGCCGCCCGGGCTGCCCGAGGCGGCGCGGCTGCCCGAGGTGATCTTCACGCCTTCCACCAAGGCGCCCAAGGGCGCCCACGACGAGAACATCACCTACACCCAGGCCGAGGCGCTGCTGGGCGCGGCGCGTGCCGCACAGGTGCGCGAGGCCTCCATCCGCCTCTACGCCGAGGCAGCGGAATACGCCCGCGGCCGCGGCATCATCATCGCCGACACCAAGTTCGAGTTCGGCACCGATGCCGCCGGCACGCTGTACCTCATCGACGAGGCGCTCACGCCCGATTCCTCGCGGTTCTGGCCCGCCGGCCAGTACCGCACCGGCATCTCGCCGCCGTCCTTCGACAAGCAGTTCGTGCGCGACTGGCTCGAGGCGCAGCGCTGGAACAAGCAGCCGCCCGCGCCGGCGCTCCCCGACGATGTGCTGGCGCGCACCGGCGAGAAGTACCGCGAGGCGCTGCGGCTGCTCACGCAGTGACGGGTGTGGCGCGTGCCGATGCCATCGAGCGCGCCGTGGCGGTGCTGCGCGCGGGCGGGCTGGTGGCCTTTCCCACCGAGACGGTGTACGGGCTGGGCGCGGACGCGTCCAATGCGCGGGCCGTGGCGCGGATCTTCGCGGCCAAGGGGCGGCCGGCCGACCATCCCGTGATCGTCCACCTGGCCGAGGCCGGCCAGTTGCCACAGTGGGCGCGCAGCGTGCCCGAGGCGGCGCGGCGCCTGGCGGCGGCGTTCTGGCCCGGCCCGCTCACGCTCATCCTGCCGCGGGCGGCGGGCGTTCTGGACGTGGTGACGGGCGGACAGGACAGCGTGGGCATCCGCGTGCCTTCCCACCCCGTGGCGCAGGCGTTGCTGCGAGCCTTCGGCGGGGGCATTGCGGCGCCCTCGGCAAATCGCTTCGGTCGCATCTCGCCCACCCGCGCCGAGCACGTGCGCGCCGAGCTGGGGGACGCGGTGGACCTGGTGCTGGAGGGCGAGGCGCCGGCGGTGGGCATCGAGTCGGCCATCGTGGATCTGTCCGGCGCGCGGCCGGCGCTGCTGCGGCCCGGCATGCTGGGCGCGGCGGCCCTGGAGGCGGTGCTGGGCGAGCCCCTGGGCGCGCCGGGGGCCGACGCGCCTCGCGCCTCCGGGACGCTTGCTGCCCACTACGCCCCGCGCACGCCGCTGCGGCTGGTGGCCGCCGGGGCGCTGGAGCGCGAACTGGCGGCCGCAGGCGCGGGCGTGGCGGTGCTGGCGCGCCGCGCGGCGCCGCCGGGCGCACGGGCGCTGGCGTGGCGCGTGGCGCCGCCCGATGCCGGCGGCTACGCCCACGACCTGTACGCCAGCCTGCGGGAGCTTGACGCCGCAGGCGCGTCCTGCATCCTGGTGGAGGCGCCCCCCGAGGGGCCCCAGTGGGCGGCGGTGCGCGACCGCCTCGCCCGTGCCGCGGCCGGCGCGGGCGTGCCGCTGCCATAATCGCGGCCATGGATCCCATCGTCCTGTTCTTCCTGCTCGGCGTGCTGGCGCGCCTGGCGCGCAGCGACCTGCGCCTGCCCGAGGCCATGTACGAGGGCCTGTCCATCTTCCTGCTCATCACCATCGGGCTGAAGGGCGGCGTGGAGCTTGCCAAGGTGCCCGTGGGGCCGCTGCTGCCGCAGATGGGCGGGGTGCTGCTGCTGGGGCTCGCGCTGCCGCTGATGGCGTTTCCGGTGCTGCGCTTCGTGGGGCGGTTTGGGCGCGCCGATGCCGCCTCCATCGCCGCCCACTACGGCTCGGTGAGCATGGTCACCTTCGCGGTGGCGCTGGCCTTCCTGGTGGACCGCGCCGTGTCCCACGAACAGTACATGCCGCTGTTCGTGGTGCTGCTGGAGGTGCCGGGTATCGTGGTGGGCATCCTGCTGGCCAAGGTGGGCGGCGGGCGGCAGGTGCGCTGGGGCACCCTGGCACACGAGGTGTTCCTGGGGCGCAGCGTGGTGTTGCTCACAGGCGGGCTGGTGATCGGCTGGATCGCCGGCCCCAAGGCGCTCGAGCCCCAGGCCAAGCTGTTCTTCGAACTGTTCAAGGGCGTGCTCGCGCTGTTCATGCTCGAGATGGGGCTGGTGGCGGCCGGGCGCATCCGGGACCTGGCGCGTACCGGACCTTTCCTGGTGGCCTTCGGCACACTCATGCCGGTGCTGTTCGCCGCCATCGGACTGTCGGTGGGCAAGGCCATCGGGTTGTCGGCGGGCGGGGCCATGCTGCTGGGCACGCTGGCGGCCAGCGCCTCCTACATCGCCGCGCCCGCCGCCATCCGCATCGCCGTGCCCGAGGCCAATCCCTCGCTGTCGCTGGCGGCCTCGCTGGGCGTCACCTTCCCCTTCAACGTGCTGTTCGGCATCCCGCTCTACCAGCGCATGGCCGAAGCCCTCTACGGTGGCTGATATGCAGGTTCATCCCCGCAAACTGATCGTGATCATCACCGAGGCCGCGCTTGAACCGCTGCTGGTGAAGGACGTGCTGCACCTGGGCGCCCACGGCTACACGCTCTCGGACGTGCGCGGCGGCGGCCGCCACGGCGCCCGCGACGCCGCCTGGGAGGGCGACCGCAACATCCGCATGGAAGTGATCTGCGACGAACAGGTGGCCGGCGCCATCGCCGAGCACGTGCGCGCCGAGTACTCCGCCCACTACGCCACCACCATCTTCACCGCCGACATCGGCGTGCTGCGGCCGGAGAAGTTCTAGGCGTGACCTACCCGGACCTGAGCGCCTGGCGCAGCAAGCTGCGCTTCGAGTACCCGTCGGTGCGCTTCGAGCAGACCGATGCGCCGGCCGGCATCAACGCCGTGTGCGAAGGCGTCTTGGTGGGGCGGTTTTTCGCCGAGCGCGATCCGCCCTTCGGCGTGGTGTACGCCCAGCCGCGCAGTTGCGGCGGCAAACCCTTCTGACGGTGGCCTGGCGCGAGCATCCGGATGCGCCCGCGGCGGGCACGGTGCTGTTCGCGCTGGAGGACATTCCCGAGGGCGAGGGGCGCGAGCGG
>JBIIUM010000033.1:0-25077 GCA_044339985.1 Burkholderiales bacterium
GATCCAGAACACCCGGCCGTGGGCGCGCATGAAGCGCTTGCGCGCTATGGCCAGAGCGCCAGCCTCGCCCGTGGCGAGGAACTGTTCCACGGCTTCCGCCGCCAGCCGCCCGCCTGCCATGGCGTAGAAGATACCCTCGCCCGAGGCGGGCGCCACCACACCGGCGGCATCGCCGGCAAGCACGATGTCGCGCCCGTTGTCCCAGCGCTTGAGGGGTTTGAGCGGGATCGGCGCCCCTTCGCGGCGCAGGGTCTCCGAATCCTTGAGTCCAGCCGCCTGGCGCAGGTCGGTGGTGGCGTTGCGGATGGAAAAGCCGCGCTCGGCAGTGCCGGTACCCACGCTGGTGGTGTCGCCGTGGGGGAAGATCCAGCCGTAGAAGTCTGGCGAGACTTGGCCCTGGTAGTAGACATCGGCGCGCGCCGGGTCGAAGCCCTGTCCGGCTGAGCGCGGCGAGCGCACGATTTCGTGGTAGGCGTAGACGTACACCCGCTCCTTTCCGCCAGGGATGTAGTCCCGCGCCACCGCCGAGGCGGCGCCATCGGCGCCAATTACCGTCCTGGCGCGTAATGACACCACATCGCCGCCTGCCTTGGGCTGGAAGTGCACACGCGCTGTGCCGTCATCGTCACGGGTGATGCGCTGGAAGGTGCCGGTCCGGCGCTCTGCGCCGCTACCTGCTGCCCTCTGGCGCAGCCATTCGTCGAACGCCTCCCGGTCCACCATTCCTACGAAGCCGCCTGTGTCGATGGGCATGTCCACGCGACGGCCCGAGGGCGCCACCATGCAGGCTGAGCGCACCTTGGCCACCAAGAGCGATTCGGGCACGGCAAACTCGCGCAGTAGCACCGGCGGTACCGCGCCGCCACAGGGCTTGATGCGTCCGGCGCGGTCTAGCAGCACGACGCTGCGTCCACGTCGCGCCAGATCGCAGGCTGCCGTGGCGCCGGAAGGTCCGCCGCCGATTACCACCACATCCCAGGTTTGCGGGTCTGCCATTTGGTCAACCTCCACCCTAGCTTGGGGCAAGGGCGTCACTGCGCCCCATGCGCAGATCCGCATCCGCCACACGCGCCTTGCCCACGCGTGCCGCCAGCACTGCAGACACCATGAACAGCACTGCCTCCGCGGCAAACACCGTGCCGTAGGCGGCCGCCGGCGCGCCCAGCAATGCGTGTGCAATGTCACTCGCCACGGTGCCGAGGAAGCCGCCCACCCCGAAGGCGATGGCCTGGGCCGCTCCCCACAGGCCCATGCGTACCCCCTCGCGCGATTGGGTACCCTGGTCGGCCAGCAACATCATCGAACCGATGGCAGCCACGGCAAAGGCGCCATTGGTGGCGCCCAGCAGAAACACCGTGGCACGCAGCGGCCAGGCCGGCCCCACGGCAGCCGCCGCGGCGAGACCGGCCAGCGCCATTGCCGAGGCCACGCACCCGCCGGTGGTCCAGTAATGAATGGCGGCGAAGCGGCGCAGCGCCGGCACGCGTCCCACCAGGGCCACCAACACCATGCCCACCAGCACCCCGCCGTGCTGAACGCCCGACAGGCGTGTGGATTCGCCTGGGGAAAAACCGAACACCGTGCCCGCGAAGGGCTCCAGGATCAGGTCCTGGGCGCTGTAGGCCAGCATGGAAACGAACACGAACACCGTGAAGCGCCGCGCCTGCGGCTCGTCCCACACCTGGCGGAAGGCTTGGCGAAAGGCCGGGGGGCGGGATGCCTGGGTCGGGTCCGGCTCGGCGGCACCTTCCACACCAGCCACCGCCAGCAAGGTCATCACCAGCGCAACGGCGGCCACGCCCGCCGTCACACCCACCAGGCGCGCGGGGGTGTACGGGTCCAGCAAGTGGCCTGCCGCGCCGGCAGTGACGGCGAAGCCGGCGATCATCATGATCCACACAATGGTGGCAGCGGCGGGCCGGCGCTGCGGCGCCGTGCGCTTGGCCAGAAGCACCAGCAGCGAAGTGCCGGCGGAGCCCACCCCCACGCCGATGAGGCAGAAGGCCGCCACGGCGAGCGCCACGCCCGCGCTGCGCTGGGTGGTCATCCAGGCGGTGGCGAGAGCCGCGAGCACACCACCCGCGGCGAGGACAGCCATGCCACCCACGATCCAGGGCGTGCGGCGGCCACCCACATCCGACCCATAGCCAAGCCTGGGACGCAGCAACTGGATGGCGTAGTGCAGACCCACCAGGGCGCCCGGGAGCATGGCGGGCAGGGCGAGTTCCACCACCATCACCCGGTTCATGGTGGAGGTGGTGAGCACCACGATGGCCCCGAGCGCGGTCTGCACCAGGCCAAGCCGGACAATGCCAAGCCAGCCAAGTGCGGGCGCCACGGCGGTCATGCCAGCAGGCCCCGCAGGGCGAAGGCGCTCACCATCATGCCGCTCACATACAGCGGCACTCCGAAGCTGCTGTACCACAGGGCACGCTCCACGGGCCGGGCCAGGAAGCGCCACATCATCACCCCCTGTCCCGCCACCAGGGCGGCCACTGCGAGGGCGTGGCCCATCTGCCCCCAGGACAGCAGCAGCGCCATCACCACCAGTTGCGGCGCCGCCATGACGATGCAGGCCACCCGTGCCGCGCGGGCTGCGCCCAGCCGCACCGGCAGGGAGCGCACGCCCATACGGGCGTCTCCCGCCATGGCTTTGAAATCGTTGAGGGTCATGATGCCGTGGGCGCCCAACCCGTAGAGCAACGCCAGACCGGCGATGCGCCCGTCTGCAAGCGCGCCGCCCGCCATGACCGCCGTACCCGTGATCCAGGGCAGGGTTTCGTAGGAAAACCCCACGGCGGCGTTACCCAGCCAGCCGTTGAGCTTGAGGCGCAACGGCGGCGCGCTGTAGGCCCAGGCCAGCGCCAAGCCCAGCGCCGCGGCCCCCAGCACCAGCGGGCCGAGCGAGGCCGCCACCGCCAGCGACAGCAGCGTCCAGAGCACCGCGATGGCCAGGCCCCATTGCCCTGGGATGCGCCCCGAGGGAATTGGCCGCCGGGGTTCGTTGATGGCGTCCACGTGCCGGTCGAACCAGTCGTTGACCGCCTGACTGGTGGCGCACACCAGAGGGCCGGCCAGCATCACGCCCGCCGCCACCAGTGGCCAACGCCCGGCCACAGGCTGCCCCGAGGACACGGCGCCGCAGGCGAACGCCCACATGGGCGGAAACCAGGTGATGGGCTTGAGCAGTTCCAGCACTGCACCGGGCGCCGGGCGGGCGGGAAGCGTGGTGGCAACGAAAGTGCGCATGGTGCAACCGTAAGACTGACGAGTTAGAGTGTCAATCCAGATTTACAACAAGGTCAATCTTCCGGATCGGCGGCTGCGTCCACCAGTCCGTAGCGGCGCAGCTTCACGTAGAGGCTTTGCCGACTCAGGCCGAGCATTTCCGCCGCCGAGGCGCGGTTGTCCCCGGTGAGTTCCAGGGCGGCTTCGATGCACAGACGCTCGATCACGTCGGTGGTCTCGCGCACCAGGTCCTTGAGCGACACACGGCCGATCAGTTCGGTGAGTTGCTCCACCGACCGGGGCAATTGGCGTGCCGCCCGTGGTGCATCGGCCCCAAGGCGGCGACCCACGTTGCGAATGGTGAAGCCGAAGCAGGGCTGCTCACCATTGAGCACACGCACAGCCGAGATTTCCACCTCGGCCATGGAACCGAATTCGCCGCGTACCGTGGTGGGAAACAGCCGCACCGCGCCATGCTGGCGCAGGTTGGCCATGAGCACGGAGAGGTCAACCCCGGGTCGCCCAAGCCATCGATCGAGCGCCTCGCCGCGGGCTTGCTCCTCCGTGGCCAGTTGTGCGAGGTCGAGGAAGGCCGTGTTGGCCGTGAGGATCCTGCCATCCGGCCCGATCACCACGAAGGCGTCCGGCGAGAGTTCGGCCACCTTGAGCAGTTGCCAGCGGGCGTCGGAGATGGTGGTTGAAGTGGAAATGCTGCCCACCGGCGCGAGCCGCAGCAGCAGCAGGGCGCCGGAGTCCTGCCGGAACAGGATTGCCGAGGCATTGAAGGCTTGGCCCGTGGTTGCCAGGCGCAGATGCACGCTCTCGCCGCGGCCGGAGGCACGTACCCCGGAAAGCAGCGCTTCCAGGGAAGGATTGCCCTCGGCCTCGAAGGTGCCGGGGATCGGGAACACGTGTCCCACCACCCTTGACGCCTCCCCTCCAAACAACTGCAGCGCAGCCGGGTTGGCCTCCATGACCCGTTGCGACGAGGCGTCGAGAATCAGTACCGGCTCGGCCGTCATCTGGAACAACAAGCGATAGCGGGTCTCCACATGCCGCAATCGTGAGTAGTCGCGCTCCATCGACTGCTGGGCATCCAGCAGCCGCTGCTGCAGGGCGGCTATGGCGCGCAGGTCGCGGCCCACAGCCACGATGCGGCCGTCGCGGCCCACCCGGATCGCGGAGTAGAGAACCGGCACATCGGGGCCGTCCTCCGAGGGGTGGTTCACCTGGCGCCAGCCCGTGGCGCTGGTGCTGCCCGCATCGCGCAGCAGCGCCTCCACCTTGCCACGACTTTCGGGGGTTACCGTGTCCACCCAGGCTTTCCCCCGAAACCGCTGCAGTCCCGTGCCCTCCGCCTCCTCGCTGCCCAGCGACACGTCCTCGATGACGCCATCCGCGTCGATGACCAGCGTAATGTCAGCGCTGACCGCCACCAGTGCAGCCGCTGCCTCGGGGTCCAGGACACCGAGCGACTTGGGTCGCGCGCGAGAGGGATTCACGCAGCTGGCCGGGGGGTTGCCGTGCACCCGGCAGGCGAGTGCGAGAGTCGTGACACAGCCGGCAGCGCGATCATCGTTCAGCCGACAGCAGCATTAGCAGGTTCCTCGCCTGCTGTACCGCCTGGCGCGGATCCAGTGCCGTGGCGTCCGCCCCGACCCGGGCCGCGCGCCGGGGATGGCCCGCGAAAGCTGCACCGCCCACCATGATGGCCACCGCAGGGTGGCAGGATTCGCGACGGATGGCCCGGATCGTCCCCGCCAGCGCCCCGAGGGCTCCGTCGCGCGACAGCGACAGGCCCACCAGATGGAAGGGCTGGCTGCGCACCCGATCGAGCAGGTCGCTTTGCGATTGCGGCAGGTCTTCCACCACGTCCCAGCCGTCCCGCCGGAAAAACTCCGCCAGCATGGAGACGCCAAAGGTGTGCTGCTCGCCCGGCATTACCGCCAGCAACGCACGTTGTTGCGGCAGCGCGGTGTAAGGTTTCCCGCGGAACTCCAGGGAGAAATGACGCATGGCCTGCTGCACGCCCAGCATGCCCAGCGTTACCCGCGCGAAATCGCACTGGTCGCTAAGCCAAAGGTCGCCAAGGCGGCGCGCCATGGGTGCCAGGATGTCCAGGTACATTACCTCGACGCTTGATCCTTCGTCCCGCAGGGAGCGTAGATGGGCTATGACGGCATCGGTCTGGTCGGCAAGCAACAGCGCCAGCAGATTGTCCACCTGCGCCGCCAGATTCCTGGATCGCGGCGACGGTTTGAGCCGATCCCCGTTCCGATGCGCGCGCACCAGCCGTGGAATCACCTCGTAGTCTATGGCATGCATCAGGCGGCGAAGGCGGGCGCTGGGTGTCGATTGCGTACCCGTGCCTTGTGAGGCGCGATCGGGTGGTGACCCGGTTGCGTCCTCGGCCCTACCCCAATCGGCGACCTGCGGCGTATTTCCCGTCATTGGTCCCATCCTCCCAACGGCAACGCGTGTCCATCACGGCGCGTCGGCACGGGATCGGTCTGCCAGTTGCGGAACCGCCGGAACCGGATGCGGACGGTTACTCAGGGCAAATCCAAAGGGCTGGATGCGCGTCGGGGCAATTTAAAGCATGAACGACTGACGTTTGTCAAACACGATTGACGTTAAGACAAGTTGACAGTAGGGCGGAAGGAGTCTACTTTTTGCCCGTTGGCAGCAAGGAGACTAGCCCCCGTGCCCCGGCGTCAGGACCACGCGTCCACTCCGCTTTACACCCCTGAGGAGCGCCAGCGCCGCGATGCGTCCACCTGGACAGTCGTGCAAGGAGTGCTCGCGCCGCTTCAGTTCGTGGTTTTCCTGGTGAGCCTGGCGTTGGTGCTGCGCTTTCTCTGGTCTGGCGAGGGCCAGCAGGCAGCCACCGTGTCGGTGGTCGTCAAGACCCTCGTGCTCTACACCATCATGGTGACCGGGGCGATCTGGGAGAAAGATGTCTTTGGCCAATATCTGTTCGCACGCGCTTTTTTCTGGGAAGACGTGTTCAGCATGCTGGTGCTGGCCCTGCACACGGCCTATCTCGTTGCGCTTGCCGCCGGTGCGTTAGGCGTGCGCGGTCAGATGCTGCTGGCGCTGGCGGCCTACGCTACCTACGTAATCAACGCAGCGCAGTTTGTCCTGAAGTTGCGCGCCGCGAGGCGCCAAGTGCCGCCGCCCCCGGCCGTGGCGGTTGGCGGTGGCCTGGGACTCGCCAAATGACGGACCTGAGCGTTCCTCCCGCTGCTGGCGCCTGCGGCGAGGGGGCCGTGCTGCGCGAGCGCGGCCAGCGCGAAGTGTTCTGTGGCCTGACCGGCATCGTATGGCTGCACCGCAAGATGCAGGACGCCTTCTTTCTCGTGGTGGGTTCGCGCACCTGCGCGCATCTGATCCAGTCGGCGGCGGGGGTGATGATCTTCGCCGAGCCGCGCTTCGGCACCGCCATCCTCACCGACCGCGACTTGGCCGGGCTGGCGGATGCCAACGACGAGCTCGACCGCATCTGCCTGTCGTTGCTGGAGAGGCGCCCCGACATCGGCACGCTGTTCCTGGTGGGCTCCTGCCCCTCAGAGGTGATCAAGCTCGATCTCGCCAAGGCCGCCGAGCGGCTCAACGCGCGGTTGTTCCCGCGCGTGCGGGTGCTCAACTATTCCGGCTCGGGTATCGAGACCACCTTCACCCAGGGAGAGGACAATGCCCTGAAGGCGCTGGTGCCCCTCATGCCGGAGAGCACCACGCGGCAATTGCTGGTGGTGGGCTGCGTGGCCGACATCGTGGAAGACCAGCTCGGCCGCAGCTTCGAAGCCCTCGGCATCGGTCCGGTGCGCTTCCTGCCGGCGCGCCGGGCGGCGGACTTGCCGGGTGTGGGCCCCGGCACGCGGCTGTTGCTGGCGCAACCCTTCAACGGGGAAACGGTGCGCGCGCTGTGCGCGCGTGGCGCCGAACTGATCGGGGCACCCTATCCCTTTGGCGCCGAGGGCACCGCTGCGTGGCTGGGTGCTGCCGCGCGGGCCTGGGGTGTGGCGCAGGAACGTCTCCATGCCGTGGTGGAGCCCCTGGCGGCCCGCGCCCAACGGGCGCTCGCACCGCATCGCGAGCGCCTGCAGGGGTGTCGCGTGACCTTTCTGCCCGATTCCCAACTGGAGATACCGTTGGCGCGGTTTCTCGCCCGTGAACTGGGCATGGTCCCCGTGGAAGTGGGCACGCCCTACCTCGACCGGCAGATGGTGGCCGCGGAACTGCCGCTGCTGCCCGCGGGGGTGCGCCTGAGCGAGGGGCAGGATGTGGAGCGCCAGCTCGACCGGCTGGCGGCGGATCGTCCCGACCTGACGGTATGCGGCCTGGGGCTCGCCAACCCGCTCGAGGCCCGCGGCTACGCCACCAAGTGGTCCATCGAACTGGTGTTCACGCCCATCCACGGCTTCGAGCAGGCTGGCGACCTGGCCGAGATCTTCGCGAGGCCGTTGCAGCGCCGCGCGCGGCTGGCGGTGTAGGGAGCGCCGGTGCAACTCACGCTCTGGACCTACGAGGGACCGCCGCACGTGGGGGCCATGCGCGTGGCCGCATCCATGCGCGAGGTCCACTACGTGCTGCATGCGCCCCAGGGCGACACCTACGCAGATCTGTTGTTCACCATGATCGAGCGCGACCACCGCCGGCCGCCGGTCACTTACACCACCTTCCAGGCCCGCGACCTGGGTGGCGACACCGCCAGTCTCGTCATCCGCGCCGCCCGCGACGCCGTGCAGCGCTTCCAGCCCAAGGCGCTTCTGGTGGGCGAATCCTGCACCGCCGAACTCATCCAGGACCAGGCTGGTACCCTGGTGCGCGGCATGGATCTGCCCGTGCCCGTGGTGCCGCTCGAGTTGCCTGCCTATTCAAAAAAAGAAAACTGGGGCGCCTCGGAAACGCTGTACCAACTGGTTCGCACGCTCCTGGCCGAGCAGGTGCCTGCCCCCGGTGCCCCGCGCGCTGCGCGCCCTCCGTCGCGAGCCCCACGCGCCAATCTGCTGGGGCCCACGGCGCTCGGCTTCCGCTGCCGTGACGATGTCACCGAAGTCACCCGGCTGCTGGCCTTGCTGGGTGTGGAGGTGAACGCCGTGCTGCCCTTGGGTGCCAGCCCGGACGACGTGCGCCGCCTGCCTGAGGCCGACTTCAACGTGGACCTCTACCCCGAGGTGTCGCGCGCCACGGCGTCCTGGCTGCAACGCAGCTTCGGCATGCCCTTCACCCGTACCGTGCCTATGGGCGTGGGCGCCACGCGCGACTTTCTCGCCGAGGCGGCCGGGCTCGCGGGCGTGGACGCCGCGCCGCTGCTGGCGGGGGAGCAGTCCGGCGCGTCGCGATCGCGGCTGCCGTGGTACTCGCGCTCGGTGGACTCCACCTACCTCACCGGCAAGCGGGTATTCATCTTCGCCGATGCCACCCACGCTGTGGCCGCAGCGCGGGTGGCGACCGAGGAAATGGGTTTCACCGTCGCCGGTCTGGGCACCTACTCGCGCGAGTTTGCCCGCGAAGTGCGCGAGGCAGCCGCCAGGTACGGCGTCGAGCCGCTGGTGACCGACGACTACCTCGAGGTGGAAAAAGCCATCGCCGCCGCCAGCCCGGAGCTGGTGCTGGGCTCGCAGATGGAGCGCCACATCGCCAAGCGCCTGGGCGTGCCCTGCGCGGTGATCTCCTCGCCCATCCACGTGCAGGATGTACCGGCGCGCTACAGCCCGGTGTACGGTTTCGAGGGCGCCAACGTGCTGTTCGACAGCTGGGTGCATCCGCTCATGATGGGTCTCGAAGAGCACCTGCTGCAGATGTTCCGCGGTGACTTCGAATTCGGTGACGAGGCCGCGCCTTCCCACCTGGGGGCGCCTCGCGCCGCAGCCGCGCCGGTTGCCGCGCCGTCGCCCGTGCTGCCCGAGTCCAGCGCCACCGACGCCAACATTCCCTGGAGCGCCGACGCCGAGAAGGAACTGCGAAAGATTCCCTTCTTCGTGCGCGGCAAGGCCCGGCGCAACACCGAGCGCTTCGCCCACGAGCGCGGCGTCGGCACCATCACCCTGGAGACGCTCTACGATGCCAAAGCCCACTTCGGCCGCTGACAGCGTGCCGGTGCGCGTCGTGATGGTCACCATGGACAGCCATGTGGTGAGCGCCACCGAGCGTGCGCGCCGCGCGCTGCGGCGCGATTTTCCGGGCCTGTCGCTGACCGTTCACGCCGCCTCCGAGTGGGGCGACGATGCGGCAGCTCTGGCGCGTTGCCGCGATGACATTGCCGCCGGAGACATCGTCATCGTCACCATGCTGTTCATGGAAGACCACTTCCTGCCGGTGATCGACGCGCTGCGCGCGCGCCGCGCCAGCTGCGACGCCATGGTGTGCGCCATGAGCGCCGCCGAGGTGATGCGCCTCACGCGCATGGGCCGTTTCACCATGGACGGCGAGGTCAAGGGGCCCCTGGCGCTGCTCAAGCGCCTGCGCGGCAAGCCCGGCGAGCGCGGCGCCACCCGTACCGAGGGCGCGCAGCAAATGCGCATGCTGCGGCGCATCCCGCGGCTGCTGCGCTTCATTCCTGGCGCCGCTCAGGACGTGCGCGCCTACTTCCTATCCTTGCAGTACTGGCTGGCCGGTTCCGAGGAGAACATGGCCAACCTGGTGCGATTCCTGGTGGACCGCTACGCCGACGGGCCGCGCCGTGCCTTGCGCGGGCGCGTGGCCGCGAAAGCCCCGGTGGAGTATCCCGACACGGGTGTGTATCACCCGCGCCTGCCCGCCCGCATGTCGGACGATGCCGGCGCGCTGCCCTCCACCGCCACTGCAGGCCGCAACGGCACCGTGGGGCTGTTGCTGCTGCGCTCCTACCTGCTGGCAGGCAACAGCGGCCACTACGATGGCGTGATCACTGCCCTCGAGGCGCGCGGTCTGCGAGTCATTCCAGCCTTCGCCACTGGCCTGGACGCCCGCCCGGCCATCGATCGGTACTTCGTGCGTGACGGCCGCCCGGTGGTGGACGCCATGGTGTCCCTCACCGGCTTCTCGCTGGTGGGCGGCCCTGCCTACAACGACTCGCGCGCTGCCGAGGAAGTGCTGGCGAAGCTAGATGTGCCCTATCTGGCCGTCACACCGGTGGAATTCCAGACTCTCGAGCAGTGGGGCGGCTCGGAGCGCGGGCTGCTGCCGGTGGAGAGCACCATGATGGTGGCGATCCCGGAGCTGGACGGCGCCACCGGGTCCATGGTGTACGGTGGCCGCACCGAAGGCACCCATGTGCGCTGCGGCGGCTGTGCCCGCGGCTGCGATTTCGCTGCCGCCGATAACAACCACGACATGCAGGTGTGCCCGGAGCGTGCCGACGCGCTGTCGGCGCGGGTGGCCAAGCTGGTGGCGCTGCGCCGTTCTCAGCGTGCCGGGCGGCGGGTGGCGGTGGTGATCTTCAATTTCCCGCCCAACGCGGGCAACACCGGCACCGCGGCTTTCCTGTCGGTGTTCGAGTCGTTGCACAACACCTTGAAGGCCATGGCCCGGGAGGGCTATGAAGTGGAGGTGCCCGACACCGTGGAGGCGCTGCGGGAGCGGATCATCTGCGGCAACGCCGAGCGCTTTGGCGCCGCCGCCAACGTGCACGCGCGCATCTCCGCCGATGAGCATGTGCGCCGTGAGCGCTGGTTGGCCGAGATCGAGGCCCAGTGGGGTCCGGCACCCGGGCGCCAGCAAAGCGATGGCTCGTCCATCTTCGTGCTGGGCGAGCGCTTCGGCAATGTGTTCGTGGGCATCCAGCCGGCCTTCGGCTACGAGGGCGATCCCATGCGCCTGCTGTTCGAGCGTGGCTTCGCCCCCACCCACGCCTTCTCGGCCTTCTATCGCTGGCTGCGCGAGGATTTCGGCGCCCATGCGGTGCTGCACTTCGGTACCCACGGCGCGCTCGAATTCATGCCCGGCAAGCAGAGTGGCATGTCGGGCAAGTGCTGGCCCGACCGGCTGATCGGCGACCTGCCCAACTTCTACCTGTACGCCTCCAACAACCCTTCCGAAGGCGCCATCGCGAAGCGTCGCGCCGCCGCCACGCTCATTAGTTACCTCACCCCGCCGGTGGCCCAGGCGGGGCTCTATCGCGGGTTGCTGGACCTGAAGAGCTCCATCGAACGCTGGCGCGGCTTGTTGCCCGACGCCTGCCACGAGCGGCCCGAACTCGCAGCGCTCATCCAGGCCCAGGCCGCCGAGGTGGAACTGGCAACCGCAGCGCCGCCATGGCCGCCGCAGGCCTGGGATGCAAAGGTGCAGGCCCTGACCGACGCCGTGCTGGAACTGGAGTATTCGCTCATTCCCCATGGTCTGCACGTGGTGGGACGCGCACCCAGTGAAGCCCAGCGGGTGGACACGCTGTTGTCGGCGGCGCAAGCCGGCCACGGCCTGGAGCTGCCGCGCGCCGCCGTTGAGGCGCTGGTGCGGGGCGAGACGCCCCACGCCGCGGCACGCGAGGGCGCACCGGTGGAGTTGTTGAACGAACTCGCCGCCATGGACAAGCTGATCGCCGAGGATCACGAAGTCGCCGGCATGCTGCGGGCCCTCGATGGCCGCTATCTGCGCCCGGCGCCGGGCGGCGACCTGCTGCGCACGCCCGCGGTGCTGCCCACGGGCCGTAACCTGCACGGCTTCGACCCGTTCCGCATCCCCAGTGCCTTCGCCGTTCAGGACGGTGCGCGCCAGGCCCAGCGGCTGATCGAGCGCCACCTGCGCGACGGCCACGCCTTTCCCGAAACCATTGCCGTGGTGCTGTGGGGCACCGACAACCTCAAATCCGAGGGCGGCCCCATCGCCCAGGCGCTGGCACTGCTGGGCGCGCGGCCGCGCTTCGACGGCTATGGCCGCCTTGCTGGCGCGCAACTGCTGCCGCTTGAGGACCTGGGGCGTCCGCGGGTGGACGTGATGATCACCCTGTCGGGCATCTTCCGCGACCTGCTGCCGCTGCAAGTGCGCATGCTGGCCGAGGCCTGTTTCCTCGCCGCCAGCGCCAACGAACCCGAGGAACTCAACTTCGTGCGCAAGCACGCCGTGGCGCACATGGCGCGCCACGGCTGCGATCTGGAAACCGCCGCACTGCGGGTGTTCGGCAACGCCGAAGGCGCCTACGGCGCCAACGTGAACATGCTGGTGGACAACGGCCGCTGGGACGATGCCGACGAGCTGGCCGAGACCTATACCCGCCGCAAGGGCTTCGCCTACGGGCGCAGCGGCCGGCCGGTGCAGCGCAGCGCGCTGTTGGACAGCGTGCTCTCGGGCGTGGATCTCGCCTACCAGAACCTTGACTCGGTAGAACTGGGCGTCACCACCATCGACACCTATTTCGACACTCTGGGCGGCATCAGCCGCGCCGTGAAGCGTGCCCAGGGGCCAGGTGCGCAGGCTGCGCCCGTCTATATCGGCGACCAGACCCGTGGCGAGGGTACGGTGCGCACTCTGTGCGAGCAGGTTGCCCTGGAAACGCGTACCCGCATGCTCAACCCCAAGTGGTACGAAAGCATGCTCGCCCACGGTTACGAGGGCGTGCGCCACATCGAGGCGCATCTCACCAACACCATGGGCTGGTCGGCCACCACCGGCCAGGTGCAGCCCTGGGTGTACCAGCAACTCACCCAGACCTTCCTGCTCGACCCCGAAATGCGCGAGCGGCTTGCACGGCTCAACCCCGGCGCCTCGGCAAAGATGGCGAGTCGGCTGCTGGAGGCTTCGCAACGGGAGTTCTGGACCCCCGAAGCCGACGTGCTCGAAGCCCTGCGCCGCGCCGGCGAAGAGCTGGAGGACCGGCTCGAGGGCGTCTATTCGGAGGCCGCCTCGGCATGACCCGTCACCCGATCACGCCGTGCACTTACCTGGAGGCTTCATGAACGCGCCCACCACGCATTTCCGCCCGCTGCCCACACGCCCCGACGGCGAAGGCAGCGTTCAGGTGAAGATGGACGACCTCAAGATCGAGGGTGCCAAGGTGTTCGCCGTGTATGGCAAGGGCGGCATCGGCAAGAGCACCACCTCCTCGAACCTATCGGCCGCCTTCTCCAAGCTGGGGCGGCGGGTGCTTCAGATCGGCTGTGATCCCAAGCACGATTCAACCTTCACCCTCACCAAGCGGCTGGTGCCCACGGTGATCGATGTGCTCGAGTCGGTGGATTTCCACTCCGAGGAGCTGCGCCCCGAGGACTTCGTCTACACCGGCTTCAACGGCGTCATGTGCGTGGAGGCGGGCGGTCCGCCGGCGGGCACCGGATGTGGCGGCTACGTGGTGGGCCAGACGGTCAAGCTGCTCAAGGAACACCACTTGCTTGAAGACACCGACGTGGTGATCTTCGACGTGCTCGGCGATGTGGTGTGCGGCGGCTTCGCCGCGCCGCTGCAGCACGCCAACCGGGCGCTTATCGTCACCGCCAACGACTTCGACTCGATTTTTGCCATGAACCGAATCGTTGGCGCCATCCAGGCGAAGTCCAAGAACTACGCCGTGCGCCTGGGCGGGGTCATCGCCAACCGCAGCAACGCCACCGATCAGATCGACAAGTTCAACGATCGCACGGGGCTGCGCACCATGGCGCGCTTCCCCGACCTGGACGCCATCCGCCAGTCGCGGTTGCGCAAGGCCACGCTGTTCGAGATGGAAGATTCGCCTGAGGTGACCGCGGTGCAGGAGGAGTATCTGCGGCTCGCCGAAGCCCTGTGGCAGGGCACCGAGCCTCTCGCCCCGGCGCCCCTGCGCGACCGCGAGATCTTCGACCTGCTGGGGTTCCACTGATGCACTCCGCCACCTACCAGCGCCGCCGCGACCAGATCGAGACCTACTTCGACCGCACCGCGGCCGAGGCTTGGGCGCGGCTCACCTCCAATGCGCCGGTATCGCGGATTCGCGCCACGGTGCGCGCCGGGCGCGAGCAGATGCGCGCCACGTTGTTGTCGTGGCTGCCGCCCGATCTGTCCGGCCGGCGCATTCTCGATGCGGGCTGCGGCACCGGAGCCCTGGCCGTGGAGCTGGCGCGCCGCGGCGCGCAGGTGGTGGCCATCGACCTCTCGCCCACGCTGGTGGAACTGGCCCGCGAGCGCCAGCCGCGTGAGCTGGGTGGGGGCAGCGTGGAGTTTCGCACCGGCGACATGCTCGACGCGCGCCTGGGTTACTTCGATCACTGCGTGGCCATGGATTCGCTCATCCACTACGGCTGCACCGACGCCGTGGCGGCCGTGGCGCGGTTGGCGGAACGTACCGCGGCTTCGATCGCCCTCACCTTCGCGCCGCGCACAGCGCTGCTGGCTGCCATGCACACGGCCGGGCGGCTGTTCCCCCGCGGCGACCGCGCGCCGAGCATCGAACCGGTGCGCGAGCAGGCGCTGCTGGACGCGCTGGGCGCCCATCCCGTCATGAGCGGATGGGGGCCGGGACGCACGCACCGCGTGGCGTGCGGCTTCTACACCTCCCAGGCCCTGGAGTGGCGTCGCCCATGAGGCTGCCGCGTTTTTCCACCGTGGTGCGGCGTATTCCCTTCGAATACCTGCCTTTCGCGGATGCGGCCAGCGAGGGGCTGCCGCTGTCGAGGCTGCTGCGGCTGTCGCTGTTCCAGGTGACCGTTGGCATGGCTACGGCGCTGATGGTGGGCACCCTCAACCGGGTGATGATCGTCGAGCTGCTGGTACCCGCCTGGGTGGTGGCGCTGATGGTGGGGCTGCCACTGCTGGCGGCACCGTTTCGTGCCCTGACGGGGTTTCGCTCCGACACCCATCGCTCGGCCTTCGGCTGGCGTCGTGTGCCCTTCATCTGGACTGGCACGCTGTTGCAGTTCTGCGGGCTCGCCATCATGCCCTTCGCCCTGCTGGTTCTCTCGGGGCAGGGGCAGGTGCCCACACCGCCGTGGTTCGGACAGGCGGCCGCCGGCCTTGCCTTCCTGACCGTGGGAATCGGCCTTCAGACCGCCCAGACGGCTGGTCTTGCGCTGGCCACGGACAAGGCCGACGACGCGACCCGGCCCCGGGTGGTTGCGCTCATGTACGTGATGCTGCTGGCGGGCATGCTGGGGTCGAGCTTCCTCTTCAGCCTGCTGCTGGCCGAGTTCACCCCGCAGCGCCTCATCCAGGTGGTGCAGGGCGCCGCCGTGGTCACCATGGTGGTGAATAGCGTGGCGCTGTGGAAGCAGGAGGCGCGCGATCCGGCAAGGGCGGCGGCGCTGCGCGGCGAGCCGGCGCCGGCCTTCAGGGACGCCTGGCGGCGCTTTCTCTCCAACGGGCGCGCCCGCCGCTACCTGTGGGCCGTGGGCCTGGGCACGGCAGCCTTCAACATGCAGGACGTGATCCTCGAGCCCTACGGCGGCGAGATCCTGCACCTGAGTGTGGGCGCTACCAGCGCCCTGACGGCCTTGATGGCCTGTGGTGCGCTGGCCGGTTTCGCGCTGTCGGCCCGCTTGCTGGGCCGCGGCATGGATGCCCTGCGTCTGGCGGCATGGGGCGCCGTGGCGGGCCTGCCTGCCTTTTCCGCCGTGGTGTTCGCCGCGCCGCTGGAGTCGGCCCTGGCGTTTCGCGTGGGGGCCACCGGCATCGGTTTCGGCGGCGGCCTGTTCGCCGTTGGCACGCTGTCGGCGGCCATGCGCATGGAGGAGCGGGCCTTCGTGGGCCTCGCCCTGGGCGCGTGGGGTGCCGTGCAGGCCACGGCCGCCGGATTGTCGGTGGCCGGTGGCGGCGCGCTGCGCGATCTGGCCTCGACGCTGGCACGTTCGGGCGACTTGGGGGTGGCGCTCGCCAACCCCGTTACCGGCTACAACGTGGTTTATCACCTCGAAATGCTGTTGCTGTTCGTCACCCTGGTGGCGATCGGTCCGCTCGTGGGCCGGCGCTCCTCCGGGGTGTCCACCGCGCCGCGGAGCTTCGGCCTGGCCGATCTCCCGGGATAGTCGTCACTAAGGAGAAAGCATCATGAATTCCTTCGGAGCAATCACGGGCTATGTGGATCTCGCCCAGATCGTCCTTTACATGTTCTGGCTTTTCTTCGCCGGCCTGATCTTCTACCTGGTGCGCGAAAACCATCGCGAGGGCTATCCCATGGAATCGGACAGCCTCGGACGGGCGGTGATCAAGGGCTGGCCCATTCCCGATCCAAAGATCTTCAAGCTGCCCGGCGGACGGGAGGCAACGGTGCCCAACCTGCGCCAGGGCGAACCGCCCAAGGCCTATACCCCCACGGGCGCCTCTCCCGGCTCTCCGGTGGAGCCCACCGGCGACGCCATGCTCGATGGCGTGGGCCCGGGCGGCTATGCCCTGCGCGAGGACAAGGCGGAACTCAACCCCCACGGCGAGCCTGTCATCCGGCCGCTGCGCGCCGCCGCCGGATTTGGCGTCGCGCCGCAGGACGTGGACCCGCGCGGCCTGCCGGTGCTGGGTGGCGATGGCAAGCAAGGCGGTACCGTGGCCGATCTTTGGGTGGACACCACCGAAATGATGTTCCGATACCTCGAGGTGGACACCGGCTCGCGCCGCGTATTGCTGCCCATGACGTTCGCGCGCATTCGCCGCAACGCCGTGGAAGTAAGCGCCGTGTACGGCCATCACTTCGCCAAGGTGCCCGGCACCCGCGCAGCCGACCAGGTGACCAAGCTCGAGGAAGAAAAGATCACGGGCTTCTACGGCGGCGGCACCCTGTACGCCGATCCGAAGCGGCTCGAGCCGAAGCTCTGAGCACGGCCGCGCGTCGAAACGATTCACCAGGGGAGGTGACATGAGCATCCACGACAGCGGGCACGAACACGAGATCGAGCCCCAGCACGGCTTGCCCGAGCGCTTGCCGCCAGACGAGCGCATCCTGTGGCAGGGATCGCCACACTGGCGGGGTCTGGCGCGCCACGCATTCCATGTGCGTGCACTGGCGGCGTACTTCGCCGTCCTCCTGGGCTGGAGCGTGGCGAGCAGCCTCGCCGACGGCCTGGGGGCAGGGGCGGCGCTGTGGTCGGCGCGGTGGCTGGCGGTGGCTGCACTGCTGTGCGTGGGCACCTTCCTGTGGCTTGCCTGGCTCACCGCCCGGGCCACCGTGTACACCATCACCGACAAGCGGGTGGTGATGCGCATCGGTATCGTGCTCACTGTCACGTTCAACCTGCCCTTGCGCACCATTGCCGCCGCAGGCCTGCGACCGCTGGAGCAGGGGCGCGGCGACATTCCACTCGCCCTGGCGGGACCAGATCGAATTTCGTACCTGCACCTGTGGCCACATGCGCGGCCCTGGCGCCTCGCCCACCCTGAGCCCATGTTGCGCAGCGTGCCCGATGCGGTGCGGGTGGCGGCGCTGCTGTCCCAGGCCTGGTCGGCACGCACCGGGTCCGCCGTGGCGGCTGCAGCCGCCAGCGTGCAATCGCCCTCGGTGGCGGCATCTCCCGCCTGGCGGACGAGCCCCACATGAGTACCGTCGCTCCCCTGGGCAGCGCGCCGCGGCCTCGCGCCCCCGACCATTTCCCGCGCTGGTTCCTCGTGGGCGCCGGCGCCCTGATGCTGTTTTCGCTGGCCGCCGTGGCCTTGGTACGCCTCACCGGCAACGGGCCCGATCAGAAGCTCGCGCCCGGAAAGATCGAGCGGCCGCTGCGTTTCGAAGACCGCGCCAACGGTGATGTGGCGGTGGTGGATGCCCGCAGCGGCGAACTGGTGTCACTGCTGCGCGGCGAACAAGGTTTCGTGCGCGGCGCCGTGCGGGCGCTGGCCCGGGAGCGGCGCGCCCGCGACATCGGGCCGGAGGCGCCCTTCCACCTCATCGCCCGCCAGGACGGCGGCCTCACGCTCTACGACCCAGCCACCGGAAAGCGGGTGGACCTGGAGTCTTTCGGCCCCGCCAACGCCAGCGCCTTCGCGACCCTGCTGGACGAAGGCCAACGCTGACCCGCTCGTCAGGAGGAGATTTCATGCAAGCCGACCTCACCATCGACAGCGCCGCGGCCGCAGAGCGCAAGGCCAAGGAAACCACGCTGCTCAGTCCGCGCTTCTACACCACCGACTTCCGCGCCATGGACCGGCTGGACATGACGCCCGTGCGAGCCGAGTGGACCGCCATGATGGCCGAGTACGAGGGCGACAATAATCACGACCATTTCCAGCGCACACCCGAGTTCGCCACCGAGGTGGCGGAGCGTTTCTCGAAGGTAAGCCCGGAGATGCGCCAGGAGTTCCTCGATTTTCTCATCACCTCCGTCACCTCCGAATTCTCAGGCTGCATCCTGTACAACGAGATCCAGAAAAACGTGACCAACCCGGACATCAAGCAGCTCATGCGCTTCATGGCCCGGGATGAGTCGCGCCACGCCGGCTTCATCAACCAGTCGTTGAAGGACTTCGGGCTGGGCCTGGACCTCGGCGGCCTCAAGCGGACCAAGGCCTATACCTACTTCAAGCCCAAGTACATCTTCTACGCCACCTACCTGTCGGAGAAGATCGGTTACGCGCGCTACATCACCATCTTCCGTCAGTTGGAGCGCAACCCCGACAAACGCTTCCACCCCATCTTTCGCTGGTTCGAGCGCTGGTGCAATGACGAATTCCGCCACGGCGAGTCCTTCGCGCTGATCATGCGAGCCAACCCGCACCTGCTGCGCGGCGGCAACCTGCTGTGGATCCGCTTCTTCCTGCTGGCCGTGTACGCCACCATGTACGTGCGCGACCACACGCGGCCCATGCTGCACCAGGCCATGGGGCTGGAGTCCACGACCTATGACTACACCGTGTTTCGCATTACCAACGACATCTCCAGGCAGGTGTTCCCCTTAACCCTGGACATCGAACACCCGGCGTTTCGTGCGGGCATGGACCGGCTGTTCCGCATCCAGACGCGCATCAATGCCGCCAAGGCCCGTGGCGGGGTGCTGGGGCTTGCCTCGCGGGTGCTGTGGTCGGCGGCGGGTGTGGCCACCTTCGCGCGGCTGTACCTGCTACCGGTACAGCGGCATGAACTGCCTGCCAGCGCCCGGATGGCGCCGGCCTGGTAGGCGGCGAAGCGAAGGCCGCGAGTCGCGCGCATGGCAGACCTCGGGCTGGCGGCCCTGTTCGCGGTGTTCATCTGGTGGTTCAGCACCGGGCTCATCCTGTTGCTGGATGGTCTGCCGCGGGGCACCTTTCGCTGGAGTCTGGTGATTTCCTCGCTGCTGGCCGCGGCAGCGCTGCTCGCCATGGCCCACACGGCCTCCCGTGCGGACACAGCCTCCACCTACTGCGCCTTCACTTGTGCGCTGCTGGTGTGGGGCTGGCACGAACTCAGTTTCCTCACAGGATGGATCACCGGCCCGCGCCGCGTGGCGCAATCCCCCGGTGTCCGGGGACTACGCCGACTTTGGCAGGCGATCCAGGCCATTCTCTGGCATGAGTTGGGCATTGTCGCGGTGGGCGTGGCGGTGGTGGCGTTGGCGTGGAACGCCCCCAACCCCGTGGGCGCGTGGACTTTCGTGGTGCTGTGGGCCATGCGTACCAGCGCCAAGATCAACCTGTTCCTCGGCGTGCGCAACTTGAGCGAGGAATTTCTGCCGCCCCACATCGCCTATCTGCAGAGCTATTTCCGGCGCCGGGCGGTGAACCTGTTCTTTCCCCTTGCCGTGAGCGCGGCCACGGCAGTGCTTGGCTGGATGGTGACTCAGGCCCTGGAGCCGGGGGTTACGCCGGAGCGAGGGCTGGCGCTGACCCTGGCGGGCACTATGCTCGCCTTGGGCATCCTGGAGCACTGGCTGCTCGTGCTGCCCATTCCCGCTGCCGCCCTGTGGGGCTGGGCCATGGGCCAGCGTACGCGGGGCGCCCGTGCCGATGCCGGCGTTTCACCGCCTCCCGAGCGGCGCACGGCGGTCGAAGACGCCCATGTGGCGCCCGCGCGCTGACGGCATCGACGGGGCAGAGGCTTCCGTCCGCGCCGCAAGCCCGTCCGGTCATGCTAGAGGGCATTCTTTTCCTGGTCTTCGCCCTGGGGTTCGTGGGGTGGCAGTTGCGCGATCTGCGCAAGGAACGCGAAGCCGCCCGTCGGCGCCGCGAGGAGGGTGCAGCCTCAGGGGCTGCGCCCCGTCGGGACTCGGCGGGACACTCCTGAACAGCGCAGTCGCCGGTCGGAGGAACGCGACTGGGTCGCCTTTGCCTGCCCCGAGACGGCGCCTGCCATGAGCAGCACCCTCAAGATCGTTCATCTGGCCAGCGCCGGTCTGTTTCTCGGCAACGTGATCGTGAGCGGCGTGTGGTCATTCATGGCCGAGCGTACCCGCAACCATGCCGTCATACAGTTCAGCAACCGCCTGGTGCTGGTCACCGATTTCCTGTTCACGGTGACGGGTGCGCTCGGCATCGTCATCACCGGCCATCTCATGGCCGGTCAATACGGCGGTGACACCGCCCATGGGTGGACCACGTGGTCTTACCGCTTGTTGGGTATTTCGGGCTTGATCTGGGCCTTCGTGCTGTTGCCCATCCAACTCAAGCTGCGGGGGTTGCTGCGTCACCACGACCACATCACCGCCGAGTACCTGCGCTGGTCGCGCCTGTGGCAGATTGCCGGGGCCGTGGCCACCCTGGTGCCGCTGCCCATCGTCTACCTCATGGTTAGCAAGGCGGTCTGAGCGGTTCGTTGGGTTGCGCGGTCCAGTGCTGGCGCGCTACACAAGAAAAAAGGGCGGTTGACACCGCCCTTGAACAACCACTCAGCGGGGGAGGCGGGCTGGGTGGTTGGGGGAACCCTCTAAATCGCTAAATCCAGGCGGGCGCGTTGCAAACCCGCCTGGAGGTGATGCGTCAGGGGTTGCCCGTCGTTGCCCCGAGCTCGGGGAAATCCTTGGCCATCCGGGCCCCATACAGGGGTTTGTGGATGCCCTGGTGACAAGTGGAACAGTTCACCTTCGCCACATCGCCCTTGGGACCCAGCCTCGAGGCCGGGAAGGTACCGGTCAGCGGCTCCAGGTAGCTCACGTTCAGGTCGCGGGCCATGCGGATGCCATGCCAGGCGGTGGCGCGCTTGGGGGTGGACTCTTCCCAGGACTGGAAAGCGCGGGTGTTGTGACAGAAGGTGCAGTTGACGCCCAGGGAACTGGACATGTGCATCATCAGCGCGTAGGTGAACTCCGCCTGCTTGGTGGAGGTGCGATGGGCACCCTCGCCAAGCTGGCGCAACGCCTCGTTGCCATTGACACGGATGGGCTGGTCTTCCTTGAGATAGGGCGTGAACGGGTCATAGGGAAGGGAGCTCAGCGCCACCGAGGCGGCGGCGTGGTTCTGCTTCGCGTCGTTGCCGAGCACCGCGTTCTTGTACTTGCGGTCGGCGGGTGCGTACCAAACCTGGGCCGGCTGCGGGTGCCCGCGGTGGCAGGTGTAGCAGGTGACACCGGTGCCGCCCACGTGAGCCTTCCAGTCGGCGTTCACGTGCTGGGTCATCTGGATCATACGGCGCGCCACCACCTTGGTGTATTTCGAATCGTCGGCAAGGTTCTCGGGGTTGTGGCAATAGTTGCAGCCCTCCTGGGGTGCCACCCACTGGGTGATGGAGACCATCAGCCGGGTGAAGTCGGCAACGCTGAGGTCGCCCAGCACCTTGACGTTTTGGTAGGTGGCGCTCGCCTTGGGGCCGTCCGGATTGGGTGCCACCGCCGGAGCGGCAGGCGCCTGATTGGCCGCGGCAAGCTTCTTCAGGGTGCGCGGGTTGTAGATCTGTTCCATGCCAGTGCCGCGGTAGCCCGTCTGCTCGGTCTGGATGGGCGGGCGCTCGCAACCCGCCAGGAGCACCGCCAGCATCGGCAGCGGCGCCAGTGCAACGCGTGTGAAGGAGTTCATCACTTGCCTCCCATGAGGGCGGGATCGACGACCACGGGGTACACATCGGGGTAGGACGGCACCACGCCGTGCTTCATGGACCAGAGGTACCAGTTGTCCACCACGGTGCCGGTGAGCAACACGCCCAGTCCACCCACCAGGGGACAGAGCACGGCGAACCACCACGCCCAGCGGTGGATCGACTCCATGGTGGCGTTGAAGCCCATGGTCCAGCGCCAGAACAGCGCCGCGCGCTCCGAGGCAGTGCCGCGGTCCACGATCTGCTCGATCTCTCGCTCGCCGCCGAAGCGCGTCACCGCCAGGATGGTGGCGCCGTGCATGGCGAACAGCAGCACCGAGCCATACAGAAAGACGATGGACAGGGCGTGGAAGGGGTTGTAGAAAAAGTTGCCGTGGCGCAACGACAGTGCCGCCACCCAGTCGAGGTGCGGAAAAATCCCGAAGGGCACCGCCTCGGCCCAGCTGCCCATGAGCACCGGGCGGAAGAAGCCGCAAACCAAGAACAGCCAGATGGCCGCCGCGAAGGCCCAGGCCACGTGGGTGCCCATGCCCAACTGGCGTGCGCGGCGGTAGGTGCGCGCCCACCACAGCAGCAGCGAGATGGTCAGCAGGAAGCCCGCCAGCATCCACCAACCACCATCGCCCAGGGGCGGCAGGCGCAGGCCGTAGGAGGGCGCTGGCGGGTCGAGGGCCAGCCAGAAGATCTGGCGCACCATCTGGATGGGGTTCCAGTCCACCGAGGCGAGCATGTTGAAACCGATGATGTTGAAGGACAGCGTGCCGGCGATGAGCGAGGCAACGCCCAAGCCGCCGAGGTACACCGGTCCGATCTGGGCGTTGCCCAGACGGCCCAGCAGGTGCAGGAAGAACGGCACGCCAGTGCGCTCCCAGTCTCCCCTGGGCAGCGGCACACCCTCGGATGCCGGTCCGGTGGGCTGCACCTGGGTGAACAGGTTCTGATATTCAGCCATTGAAGTCTCCTCCTCGCTCGCTCAGCGCCAGATCGGCATGTTCAGCCACCAGCCCCACCACTCGGGCCAGCTGCGGGTCCAGAAGGGACCGCTCACCACGATGCACAGGCCCGCGAAGACCACGGAACTGAGCGCCAGGAACAGCCCCAGCCGGTGAATGCCCAGGGTGCCCACGGAATAGCCGATGAAGTCGCGGAAGAAGGTGTCCTCGTGCTCGGGGGTCTTGACCTCCTCGCCCTTCTTCGGGTTGGTGGCCGAGAGCACCAGCGCACCGTGCAGCGACAGCGCCAGCGTGGTGGCGAAGAACAGGCTCGCGGCGATGCAGTGCCAGGGGTTGTAGTGAAAGTGCAGATACTGGTAAGCCACGTTGCTCACCCAGTCGAGGTGGCTGTAGATGCCGTAGGGGAACGCATGGCCCCACGCGCCCATCAGCACCGGTCGAACCACTTCAAGGGTGAAATAGGCGCCGATGGCGAAGCCGAAGGCCACGGGCACGTGGTAACCCATGCCCAGCTTGCGGCAGATCTCCACCTCGCGCAGCGCCCAGGACACGAAGGAGCCTAATGCGCAAACCGTGATGATCTGCCACAGCCCGCCTTCGCGTATGGGCGCGAAGCGAAGCCCGTAGGAGACGTCCGGTGGCGCAATGCTGATCTGCCACAGGTTCCAGGTGGGGCCGATGGCGGCTCCGTAGAGAATCATCACCGTGCCAAGCACAGTGAAAAAGGCACCAGAGATGCCGAAGAAGCCCACATAGAAGGGACCGACCCAGAAATCGAACAGGTCTCCCGTCACCAGGGTTCCTCCGCGGATTCGGTACTTCCTTTCAAAACTCAGCATGGCCATGTTGTTTCCTCCGAACGGATGGGAATCCGCGCAGGTCCGGGGGCTTGAGCCCCCCTCGTGTGTTCGTGGACGGGCGGGGGGCCTGACAGACCCGCCCGCCAGTCACCGCGCTCGGGCTCTACTTCGAGCCCGCGGCGGCTTGCCCGCCATGAGCGGCGGGAGTGCTCCAGGTGTTGAGGTTGTAACGATCGGTGCTGATCATGATCAGATGGATCGTGCCCGAGATGAAGGCAATCAAAAGACCCGTGAGAATGATCGCCTTTCGGGGATCGACGATTCGCCAATAACGCCACATGTTCGATTCCTCTTTGTCTAGCTCAGTTGGGACATGACGGTGTAGACGGCCGACTTCACGCCGTCGAGCACCGAACGCGCACCTTCCGCTCCCGGAAGGAGCGAGCGCCAGTTCTGCGCAAACACCAGAGAAGCCAGTGCCAGCATCAGGAAGACGATGAACATCGCGACGTAGATGCCCAGGAAGCCCTCTCGGGCGCCGTCGCGCTGCGTCGTGAGTACCTCAACGTTCTCGTGTGCCATGGTGGCTTCTCCGAAGTGTGTTGCGACTAGAAAATGAACCAGGGGCGCCACATCCACACCAGGCTATGGGCGATGAAAGCGCCGACAGCCCAGAGCATGTACCCCTTGAGGTAGTACTCGTGGAACTCCTGGCACTCTTCGTCCGTCAGGCCTGAGGGATTCACTTTTTCTGCCATGGTGGAAAGTCCTCCAGATTTGCCATTCGGCGGGATCCGCGCCGGATGGCGCGGGGTTCAACCACCACCGCCTCGCAGCGGTGATGGACAGGCGCCCGCGTGGTGGCGGCGCTTGTTCGGGAAAGGGGGCAGGGCAGGTTCACGCCGGCACGTCCTCGCGCGGCATGCCGAACAACGCCGTGAGGCGCGCGGCGGTCACTTCGCTGCCGCCCGCGGCGCGCGCGTCGGCCTCGGCCATGTCGCGCATGCGCTTGGCTGCGGAGATGCGTACCAGCACGGGTTCGGCGGCAATCAGCGCTTCGAGCCGCTCACGCGCCGCCGACTCCCAGCTCACGGGCTGCAGCGCCCGGCCTGGTGTGGCCTCGATGGCATCAAGTTCCCGGGCCAGCGGCAGCACGTGGAACAGCGCATCGAACAGCGCGTTGCAATACTCCTGCACTACCCAGGTGGCGCCGGAGTAGCCCATCACCGGCGAGCCGGTGTGGCGACGGATGATGGCGCCGGGGAAGGAGGCGGGCACGTAGGCCGGTCTCGGG
>JBIIUM010000148.1:0-7970 GCA_044339985.1 Burkholderiales bacterium
ACTGGAAGCCATCGTGGAAGCCCGTACCGCCGAACTCAACGAGCGCGCACTCGATCTGGCACGGACCAAGGAGCGGCTTGGGCTTGCCATGGACGGATCGAGGCTGGTCTTGTGGGAGTGGGATCTTGCCACCAAGCAGGTGTTTCTCTCGGACCGCTGGAGCGACATCGTGGGGGGAGCCCCCGGTGAAGCCACCATCAGCCTTGAACATTTCCTGGAAATCGTTCATCCGGATGATCGTGCCACCGTTTCCGAGGCGCTCGACGCATTGCTCAGTGGGCAGTCGCCAAGTTACGGCATCGAGCACCGCGTACGGACCAACGCGGGCCAATGGCGCTGGATCCAAAGCCGGGGAAACATCGTTACGTGCAGCTCCGAGGGTATGGCGCCACGGGCCATCGGCACCCATGTGGACATCACCGCGCGCAAGGCGGCTGAGCAGGAGATCACTCGCTCCAAGGAGGTGGCAGAGGCGGCCAACCGCGCCAAGAGCCAGTTTCTAGCCAACATGAGCCACGAGATTCGCACGCCTCTGAACGGGGTGCTGGGGATGACCGAACTGCTGCTTGGATCGTCCCTGACCCAGGAACAGCGTAACTACGCCGAGACGGCAAGACGCAGCGGGCAACACTTGCTGCAACTGACCAACGACGTGCTGGATTTCTCCAAGGTGGAAGCGGGGAAACTGCGCCTGGAGCACATCAGCTTCGACCCGCGTTCAGCCTTGGACGAGGTGATGGCATCGTTCGCCGATGCTGCGCTGAACAAGGGCATCGTCTTGAAATGCACCGTGTCAGAATCGGTTCCGGGCCGGTTGCTGGGTGACCTGATGCGCTTCAAGCAGATTGCATTCAACCTGGTGGGCAACGCCGTCAAGTTCACGCTGGAAGGCCACGTGAAGGTGACTCTGGGTTTGCGCGGCGAGCTGGCGGGAAGCAACGCCATTGCGCTGGTACTTGCCGTGGCGGACACCGGCGTGGGCATTGCGCCCGACGCCCAGGCCGCGGTGTTCGAGGCATTCACGCAGGCCGACGAGAGCACAACGCGAAAATTTGGCGGTACTGGTCTGGGGCTTTCCATCGTCCGCCAGCTGGCTCGCCTGATGGGTGGCGACGTCACCTTGTCGAGCATTTCAGGCGTGGGGACGCGCTTCGAGGTGGATTTGGTCATGGATGCCGTTGCGTCGGTCCCCGAGGATGGTGCGGCGCAGGGCGATGCAGATGACGAGAGTGCCTCCGCAGAGGTGGTCGAGGGCGGTGGCACGCCGGACTCACGGCCCTTCGCAAGTGTCCGGGTCCTCGTGGCGGAGGACAATCCCGCCAACCAATTGGTAACAATGGGCCTGTTGAGGGCCGTCGGTTGTCGCGTAGACGTGGCGGGGAACGGCAACGAGGCGCTCCAATATCTCGAGCGCGGCCGGTACGATCTCGTCCTGATGGATTGCCAAATGCCTGAGCGGGATGGCTACGAAACCACCGCCTCGTGGCGTCTCCATGAGCGGATCTCGGGCGTGCGGCGCGTGCCGATCGTTGCCATCACTGCAAACGCGCTTGACGACGATCGCGAGCGTTGCATCGCCGCCGGCATGGACGGCTATCTGTCCAAGCCCTTCGACAGAGCGCAGTTCATGACCGTGCTGAAGGACTTCTTGGCGCCAACCCCGTCATCCACTGAGCCCCTCGCCATGGTTTCGCGGTCACGCATCCCAGGGGACCTGCCGGCCTTGGACCTGTCCGTTCTCAAATGCATGGAGGAGTTCAGCGTCGACGGCGCTGGAGAGTTCGTATGCAGGTTGGCCAGAATCTGGATCGACTCCTCGGGTGAACAATGCACCGCAGCGGCAGCGGCGCTCGCCTCCAGCGATATGGACACGCTACGCCGTTTGGCGCACACCTTGAAGTCGGCAAGCGCGTCCGTGGGTGCGCTGCGGGTCGCAGCCCTGGCCAGACAGATCGAGACCTTGGCAGCCACGGCGGACGAGGGTGTTCTGGGATCGCTGCTCGCGTCGCTCGAGCAGGCGCGTGCGGAGTCGGTTCGTCTGCTGCAACACGAGGTGCTGGAGAGAAACCATGAGGCCGTTTGAGCGCCCATCCCAACCGCTCGCGCTCGTCGTGGATGACGATGCGGTGGTGCGTACGGTGGTGAGCCAGTCGCTGGTCAGGGCGGGGCTTCGCGTGCGGGAGGCCGACTGCGCCGAGCAGGGGCTGGAGTGGGTGAAGGACGAGCGGCCTGACATCGTGCTGCTGGACGTGGTGCTTCCCGGGATGAGCGGCTTCGATGCGTGCCGCCGCCTTCGATCGACGGCGAATTGCCGTCATGTGCCAATTCTGATGCTCACCAGCCTGGATGACGTGGAATCCATCAACCGCGCCTACGATGCAGGCGCGACCGACTTCATCGGCAAACCCATCAACTGGGCGGTACTTCCCCACCGGGTGCGCTACATGCTTCGCGCTTCCGAGACCTTCGGCGCACTGGTGGAGAACCAGGCACTGCTGTACGACGCCCAGCGCATCGCGCGGCTAGGCTCGTGGAGCTGGGACTTTCGCACCGGGGCCAGTGAGTGGTCGGACGAGACATTCTCGGTACTCGGCTACGCGCCAGGAGAGGTGGCCCCAGGCATGGACGTGCTTATCCAGCGCGTGCATCCAAGTCACCGCGACGCAGCTCTCGGGTTCGTGCGGGCACTGGGCGCCGGCGAACGTGCCGCGGAGGCGAGTTATCGGCTAGAGCTGCCAGACGGCCAGATGCGTCACGTCCGGATCCACAGCGACCTGCGCATGAGTGATGACGGCGAAGTGATCGGCGCGCTTGGCACATTGCAGGACATCACCGAAAGCAAGCTTGCGGAGGAGCGCATTCATCGGCTGGCCTTCTATGACGGCTTGACCACCCTGCCTAATCGACGGTTGTTCATGGAGAACGTGGCGCAAGCCCTCAATCGCGCCAGGCGTCACAACCGGGCTGCAAGCGTTTTGTCCCTTGATCTCGACAACTTCAAGCGCATCAACGACACCCTGGGTCACTCAGCCGGGGACAGACTGCTCGAAGCTGTAGCGGTACGGTTACGCGATGGCCTGCGCGCCTACGACGAGGTTGCCTACGGCGAGGGGGCGCTTGGCATCGCCCGGTTGGGCGGCGACGAGTTTTGCATCTTGCTAAATGACATAAACCAGTTCGACGACGCCGCCAAGGTGGCGGCCCGTATCGTCAGGTCGTTCGGACAGTCGATGGTCATAGGAGACAACGAACTCTTTGTCACCGCTTCAGTTGGCATCGCGGTGTTCCCAAACGACGGGGAAGATCCCGAGACGCTGCTCAAGAACGCCGACGCCGCCATGTATCACGCCAAGTCACAGGGCCGGAACAACTACCAGTTCTACGGACGCGCCATGAATGCACGCGCCTCCGAAAAACTCGCCATGGAGGCCCAGCTACGCAAGGCGATCGAACGCAACGAGTTCGAAATTCACCTCCAGCCGAAACTTGATTTGCGCAGTGATCGCATCGCAGGCGCCGAGGCGCTGATCCGGTGGCGGCATCCGGAGCGTGGCATGGTTCTTCCGGGAGACTTCATCCCCCTGGCTGAGCAAGGGGGGATGATCGTTCCCGTTGGTGAGTGGGTCCTTCAGGCCGCCTGCCAACAGAGCATGACCTGGCTCCAGGCGGGCCTGCCTCCGACCCCTGTGGCCGTGAATATCTCAAGTCTGCACTTTCGCCACAGGACCCTTCTCTCTACCGTGGCAAGAGTTCTCGAGAACACAGGGCTCCCGCCACAGCTACTGGAGCTTGAGCTGACCGAGAGCATCCTGATGGAAGACATTGCAGCGACGCTCGCCACGCTCAGAAGCCTGAAAGGCATGGGGCTACGCCTTTCAATCGACGATTTCGGTACAGGGTACTCTTCGCTCGCCTACTTGAAGCGCTTTCCGCTGGATGCACTCAAGGTGGACCGCTCGTTCGTGAAAGACATGTCCGCCGCCGCTGATGACACGGCGATTCCGTCGGCCATCATTGCAATGGCTCACAGCCTTAAGCTTGAAGTGGTGGCAGAGGGCGTGGAAACCCAAGAGCAGATGGCATTCTTGAAGGAACGCGGCTGCGAGTACGCCCAAGGGTATTTCATAGGCAGACCCATGGCGGCACCGCAGCTGACCACAATTCTGGAGCGCTCGGCAAAAAGCGCCCCAGGTTGAGACGCCGGGCCCCGCGTCAGGAAATCGAAAGCTCCTGCATCGCCAGCGTTGCCTGCACTAAGCGGCCTTTTCCGCCGCAGCGGTTTCCGCTTCCGGTCGGTCGAGCAGTTCCACCAATGCCATCGGGGCATTGTCACCCTTGCGGAAACCAAATTTCAGGATTCGCAGATATCCGCCGTTGCGATTGGCATAGCGAGGACCGAGTTCATCGAAAATCTTCCCGACGATCTCGCGGTCACGCGTGCGAGAGAACGCAAGGCGACGGTTTGCAAGCGTCGGGGTTTTGCCAAGAGTGATGAGGGGCTCGGCAACGCGCCGGAGTTCCTTCGCCTTGGGAAGGGTAGTCTTTATGACCTCCTCCCTAAGAAGCGCATTGGCGAGGTTTCGCAGCATCGCAAGACGATGGCTGCTGGTACGGTTGAGCTTTCGGAGTCCCAGACGGTGGCGCATGGGGGGCCTCTATCAGATAAATGTTTTTGAGCGATGGGGACCGGCGGGATCAGGCCCGTTCGAGACCGGCGGGGGGCCAGTTTTCGAGCTTCATGCCCAATGTAAGTCCGCGCGACGCAAGCACCTCCTTTATTTCATTGAGTGACTTGCGCCCCAGGTTGGGTGTCTTGAGCAACTCGGTTTCCGTACGCTGGATGAGGTCGCCGATGTAATAGATGTTTTCAGCCTTGAGGCAGTTGGCTGACCGTACGGTAAGCTCAAGATCATCCACCGGACGAAGCAGAAGCGGATCAACCAAGGGGCCTTTGGAGATTTCGGGCTGGATGGCCGTTCCCTGCAAATCAGCAAAAAGGGAGAGTTGATCCATCAGGATGCGGGCTGAGCGGCGGACCGCCTCTTCAGGCTCCATGACACCGTTGGTTTCGATGTCGATGATAAGCTTGTCGAGGTCCGTGCGCTGCTCTACGCGGGCGCTTTCAACCGCATAGCTCACACGCTTCACCGGGCTGAAAGACGCGTCGAGCATGATGTTGCCGATGGTCCGAGTATCTCGATTGACCGGACGCTGGCTCGCTGGCACGTACCCTCGCCCCCCCTCAACGGTGACTTGAAGCTCGATCTTGCCGTTGGGTGCAAGATTACAAATCACATGGTCCGGGTTGACGATCTCGACGTCGTGCGAGGGTTCGATATCTCCTGCACGTACGGGGCCCTCCGCCTGCTTCTTGAGATTGAGGACTGCGTGCTCGCGGTTGTGAACCTTGAGAACGATTCCCTTAAGGTTGAGCAGGATGTCGACCACGTCTTCCTGAACGCCGTCAATCGTCGAGTACTCGTGCAACACCCCGGTAATCTTCACCTCGGTGGGCGCGAAACCATGCATCGAGGACAGCAAAATACGACGAAGCGCATTGCCGAGCGTATAGCCATAGCCGCGCTCGAACGGCTCCATGATGATCTTCGCGTGCGATGGTCCAACCTGCTGGACCTCGATGATGCGGGGCTTCAGTAAAGCACTGCCAGCCATGAATGAATCCCTCCGGTTCTAGGCACAGGGGTGCTGCATGCGCCGCGTAGACACCGCGGCGCGCGCGGGATTACTTTGAATACAGTTCCACCACGAGCGACTCGTTGATGGTGGACGGCAACTCGCTGCGTTGGGGCTTTGCCTTGAAGGTGCCCTTAAGCCCCTTCGCATCGACCTCCACCCACTCGGGAAAGCCGCGGCCCTCAGCCGCTTCCGCGGCTCCCTTGATTCGCAGTTGCCCGCGGGCATGTTCAGCGACCGAAATGACGTCGCCCTCGCGCACGTGATAGGACGGGATGTTTACCCGCTTGCCGTTTACGAGGATTGCGTTGTGGCGAACCACTTGACGAGCCTCGGAACGAGACGCACCGAACCCCATCCGGTAGACCACGTTGTCGAGCCGACTTTCAAGGAGCTGCAATAGGTTGTCGCCCGTAATCCCTTTGCGACGGTCGGCCTCCTTGTATTCACGGCGAAACTGCCGCTCAAGGACGCCGTAGATCCGGCGGACTTTTTGTTTTTCGCGGAGCTGGGTGCCGTAGTCCGATACGCGGGCGTTCTTCTGCCCGTGTTGTCCTGGCGCATAGCTGCGCCGTTCGATAGCGCATTTGTCAGTGAAACACTTTTCACCCTTGAGGAAAAGCTTCTCGCCCTCGCGGCGGCACTGGCGGCACTTGGCGTCGGTATTTCTTGCCATGGTGGTCGACCCTCGGTCAGATACGGCGCTTCTTGGGGGCACGGCATCCGTTATGCGGGATGGGCGTGACGTCCGCGATGCTGGTGATCTTGAAGCCGGCCGCATTGAGCGCACGTACGGCGGATTCCCGCCCCGGGCCGGGTCCCTTGATTCGAACTTCCAGGTTTTTGACTCCACATTCCTGTGCGGCGCGACCTGCCGATTCGGCAGCTACCTGCGCGGCAAAAGGAGTGGATTTGCGCGATCCCTTGAAACCCGCACCGCCCGACGTGGCCCAGGACAATGCGTTCCCCTGCCGGTCGGTGATGGTGATGATGGTGTTGTTGAATGAAGCGTGAACGTGGGCAATGCCCTCAGCCACGTTTTTTTTGACTTTCTTACGGACGCGGGTCTGCGCTTTAGCCATGGGGGTCCTCTGGATGCAAGTTACTTGGTGGCGCGCACGGCCTTGCGCGGTCCCTTGCGGGTACGCGCGTTGGTGCGGGTCCGCTGGCCGCGCACCGGCAGGCCACGACGATGACGCAACCCACGGTAGCAGCCGAGATCCATAAGCCGCTTGATGCTCATGGACACCTCGCGTCGAAGGTCTCCTTCAACCGTGTAACGCCCCACGTGTTCCCTGAGGCGATCCATTTCGGCGTCCGACAGATCCTTGATCTTGGCCGTGGGCGCGACGCCAGCATCGACACAAATCTTTTTTGCGCGAGTGCGGCCGATTCCGTAAATCGCGGTGAGCGCAATTTCGGTGTGTTGGTGGTTTGGGATGTTTACCCCTGCGATGCGTGCCATGCTAGACCTTGTCTGTCTCGAGTTGTGTCGTCAACGACCAGGCTGATCAGCCCTGACGCTGCTTGTGCCGAGGATCCTCGCAAATGACCCGAACCACCCGGTTGCGCCGGATGATCTTGCACTTGCGGCAAATCTTCTTGACTGATGCCTGCACCCTCATCTGATTCTCCTAGCGGGCCGTGATCTTGCCCATGCGTCCACTACCAGCCGGTCACTTTGCCCGGAAAACGATTCGAGCACGGCTCAAATCGTAGGGCGTCAGTTCCACCGTTACCTTGTCACCCGGCAATATGCGGATGTAGTGCATTCGCATCTTGCCGGAGATATGTCCTAACACCACGTGACCATTTTCCAGTTTCACCTGGAACGTTGCGTTTGGCAGGGTCTCGACGACCTCGCCCTGCATCTGGATGGTCTCTTCCTTTGACACGTGCCTGGCGCTCTCAGCGAGTGGGAAACACTCCACCCTTGAAATTGGCCTTCTTCAACAAACTCTCATACTGGTGCGACATCATGTAAGCCTGCACCTGCTGCATGAAGTCCATGGTTACAACCACAATGATCAGGAGGCTTGTGCCGCCAAAATAAAAGGGCACGCTCTTCCAGACAATCAGGAACTCTGGAATGAGACAAACCAGCGTAATGTAGATGGCACCTGCAAGCGTCAATCTGAGGGTGATCTTCTCGATGTAGCGGGCGGTCTGGTCGCCTGGACGAATCCCCGGGACGAAAGCACCTCCCTTCTTCAGGTTCTCAGCCGTTTCCTTGGGATTAAACACCAAGGCTGTGTAAAAGAAGCAAAAGAACACAA
>JBIIUM010000149.1:0-7956 GCA_044339985.1 Burkholderiales bacterium
CACGGCTTCGGCCTGGACCGCTACATCGCCGAACCGCTGCGCATCGAGGAAGGCTTCGCCATCGCACCCGACCGGCCGGGGCACGGCATCAGTTTCGATTGGGAGGGGTTGGAGGGGTTGCGGGGAAGGGGGTAGACCCGCGCGATATAGGGCAGTGCGTGCGCAGCCGTTGGTGACGGCGCAACTGTGCAGGCACAGACGCTCGCGAGGCGCGCGGACAGGCTAACTGCCTTTGCCAGCCGACGCCTCGAGGTGTGCGAATCAGAAGCGCAGCCTCCGCATTTTCGTACGTGATGACGAACGGACGCTGTGGGTTCCAGCCCCCCAACAGCGGTGGCGTGGCATCCGGCAGATTCGTGGCGCGGGTTCCCAAGACCGTGCATGCGCAACGGGCTTCGCGAATGCGGGCCGAAGGCGTGCCGCTCAACGCTCTGGGGCTCGCGTTCATCGCTCAGGACCGGGGGAAACAACCTCGCGCTCCAAGGCAAAGGGCGTTGGCCGACCTGCGGTCAACCCATGACAACGGCGGGCGAGTTCGATGGTTTTCGTGTTCGCCCCGCGCGCCGAGCCCACGGCCGATGGCTCGCCACCGCATCGGCCCCGGGGGACACGCACGTTGATGCCACCCCGGTTTGCCCCGCCCCTCACCCCTCCGGCGACCCCGCCGCCACCGCACTCACCAGCCGGCCCAGGCGGCTGCCGGTGGCGGCCAGCAGGCGGTCGATCCAGCTCCAGCGCGCCAGGGCTTCGGCGTGCACTTCGGCCGAGCCACCCGCCATGGCCAGCTCCAGGCGCGCCCGCAGGTTCTCGGCCAGGGCCGCGTCGGTGGTGACGATATTGCCCTCGCGGGCCAGCAGCAGGCTGAAGGGGTCGATGTTGGACGAGCCCACGGTAACCCATTGGCCGTCCACCACCGCCACCTTGGCGTGCAGCCAGCTGGTGAGGTATTCGTGGATCTCGATGCCGGCGCGCACCAGCCCGGCGTAGGAGGCGCGGATGGCGTAGTGCACCCAGAAGTGCTCGCGCCGCCCCTGCAGCAACAGGCGCACCTTCACGCCGCGCGCCACGGCGTCGAACAGCGCGCGGCGGAAGCGCTTGCCGGGCAAGAAGTAGGCGTTGGCGATGAGGATTTCGTGCCGGGCCGCACCGATGGCTTCGAGATAAGCCTCTTCGATGGCGTGGCGGTTGCGGAAGTTGTCGCGCACCAGGAAGGCCGCGCGACAGCCGTCGCTGAAGGCGGGCTGCGGCGGGCAGGGCAGCATGCGCGGGTCGCGCCGGCGGCGGGCGGCGGTCCAGGCCACCAGCGTCCACAGCCGCCGCAGGGCCTGGTGCACCTCGGCCACCACCGGCCCTTGCAGGCGCAGGGCAAAGTCGAAGCGCGGCGCGCCTTCGCCGCGGCCGTCGCGATCGTCCAGCACGTTGATGCCGCCGCAGTAGGCGATGCGCTGGTCGATGAGAGCAAGCTTGCGGTGCATGCGCCGCATGCGGCTGCGGCGCAGGCGAAAGCGGCCCGCCTCGGGCCGGAACACCTGCACTGACACGCCGGCCGGCTCGAGAATCTCGCGCAGCGGCGGCAGCAGGTTCGAGGCGCCGAAGCCGTCCACCAGCAGCCGCACGGTGACGCCGCGCCGCGCGGCCCGGGCCAGGGCGTGGGCCACCCGACGCCCGGTGGGGTCGTCGGCGAAGAGGTACGTCTCCAGATGCACCTCCTCGCGCGCCGCGTCCACGTCGCGCAGCAGCGCGGGAAAGTACTCGTCGCCGGTTTGCAGCAGTTCGACGCGGTTGCCTTCAAGGAAGCGCGGCACGGCGCCCCGCTCCTCAAGCCAGGGAGAGCAGCGCCGACAGCGCGGCGTGGTCGGACAGGCGCGCGAAGCGCGGGCCGCTGTGCACGTGGGCGATCTTCACACGGAAGCCGCGCACGTAGATGCGGTCCAGGTGCAGCAGCGGCAGGCGCGAGGGGTAGCTGCGCGCCGGGCGCCCGCCCACGTGCTCGAACACCTCCGAAAGACCCAGCTCGCGCACCAGCGGCGCGCCGGCGCGGCGCGTCCAGTCGTTGAAGTCGCCGGCAATCACCAGCGGCGCGTCGGCGGGCACCAGCGCTTCGATGCGCGCCCGCAGCCGCCGGACCTGCTCGTGCCGCCACGAGGCGAACAGCCCCAGGTGCACGTTGATGCAGTGCAGGCGTGTGGACCAGCCGGGCACGTCGATCTCGCAATGCAGGAGGCCGCGCCGCTCGTAGGCGGACACGGACACGTCCTGGTTGTCCCATTTCGCGATGGGAAAGCGCGACAGGATGGCGTTGCCGTGGTGGCCTTCGTCATACACGGCGTTGCGGCCGTAGGCGTAGTCGCTCCACAGGCTGTCGGCGAAGAATTCGTACTGGGGCTGGCGCGGCCAGTCGGCGTGGCTGCGCGCGTGGCGCGCGTGCAGCCCCTGCACTTCCTGCAGGAACACCAGGTCGGCGCCCACGCCGTGCAGGAAATCGCGCAGCCCGTGCACGGTAAGGCGCCGCTTGAAGGGCGAGAAGCCCTTGTGGATGTTGAAGGTGACCACGTGCAGGGTTTCCATGGCGGCCGCTATTGTGGCGCGCGCTGGAAGGCGCGGTCGAGCAGACGCGGATCGTCGAAGTGGCGGCGGCCCACGAAGGCGGTGGCGTGGCGGCCCCACTGGCGCATGGCGCCGGCCTCGCGCACGCCCATGGGCCAGAACAGCCATCGCTCGCCGCGCTCGGTGCCGGGAACGATGCCGTCGGCGCGGTAGAGGCTGGCCACGCCGCCGCCGGACAGGGGCAGGGCACGCAACTCGCGCTCGTGCCGCAACTCGTAGGGCTGAGCGCCGGGCGCCTGGCCGCTCACCACCACGCGCTGCAGGTAGTGGCTTCCCGAAGCCACCCGCAGCACGATGCGCTGTTCCGGGCCCACGGCGGGCAGGCTCTGGGGCACGAAGGCGGTTTCGTCCAGGGTCTGGAGAACGGGCCGGGGGCGCGCGCCCGGGGTGGGGAAAAACTGGTGATAGCAGCCGCAGGGGTGGATGGTGTCGTACACCCAGGGTTCGCCTGCTTCGTCCAGGGTGACGCGCCACACCAGCCCGTCCAGGGGGCCGCCGAGCAGGTCGATGGCCCCGGTGCGCGGCCGGGCGGGAAACCAGAAGGTGTACACGAGCTGGCGCAGCCATCGGCCGTCCACCTGGGTGGTGGCGGTGCGCACATAGGCGGCGGGGCGCTGCACGTCCACCACCGGCTGCCCGCCGGCATCCATGGCCAGGGTGCCGATGCGGTCGTCAGGAGAAGCCACATCCAGTTCCAGCACCGGGGCGTGGCGGCGCAGCAGCGCAGCATCCAGCCCCTCGGGAGCGGCCTTGGCGCCGGGTTCGAAGCGCAGCAACGCGCCGCGCACTGGCAGGCGCTCCAGCGGCGTACGGAACACGGCCAGGGTCTCGGCCTGGTAGCCACGCACGCCGGCGGCGAAGGGGATGCGGGTGAGCCAGTACAGGCCGGCCACGCGCTTCCAGGTGTCGTAATCGTCGGGCACGGCGAGGGCGCGGGGTTGCTCGCCGCGGGCGGCATCGGTGGCGCGCAGCCGCTCGGCGCAGCCTTCCAGGGCGGCGGGCAGTTCGGGCGGTGTGCCGCCCACCCGCGCCGCCAGGGCCGCCCGGGCGGGCGCGGGCAGGCGTGCCAGCTCCAGGGCACGGCCCTCGGCGTCCAGGGCGCGGGCAGCGGCAAGGGCGGCGGGTGCATCGCTGCCGTACAGGTGGGCCGCCGCGCGGTCGGCGCGCAGGTACGGATGCCCCGGCACGGGCGCCGGGCCACCGTCGCGGGCGGCGGCGGCCAGCACCGCGTCTTCGAAGGCGCCCAGCAGGCGTGCGCACTGGCCCACCTGGGCATCGGCATCCAGGGTGCGGGCGGCGAAGGGTGCGGCCCGATGGGCCGGTGCGGCGCAGCCCGCCGCCAGCAGCGTCACAGCGAGGGCCGCCAGCAGCGCGCGCGCGCCGGCGGCGCGGCGGGGCGCGCTCACGCCGCCCTCACGGCGCGGGCTCGCGGCCCACGCGCCGCAAGATCTCGCGGGCCATGGCGGCGAACTGGCGGGTGACCGCGCGCCGCATGGCGGCGTTCTCGATCACCGCGGGCACCCAGAAGTCGGGTACGAAACGGCCCGTGTAGCGCAACCTCACCATGCCGGCCACGGCCTCCAGGTCGTAGCGCCCCTGCATTTCGCGAAAGCTGCCCGACACCGCCCGGGCGGTGATCCAGCCGTGGGGCGACTCCTCGATCTCGAGGCGTACCTCGATGGCGCGGCGCAGGAAGAACAGCCCGGCGCTGCCCTTCTGCTCCACCAGCACGCGATGGCCGTTGCGCTCGATCGTGCGGCTTTGCTGCATGTCGGGGATGAAGCGCGCCAGGTTGTCGTAGTCGGTGAGCGGGCCCCAGGCCTGCTCGGGCGTGACCGCCAGCTCGGTGATCGCCTCGACGATGACGGCCTCGCCCTCGCGGCGCGATGCCACGCTCACCTCCTGGGCCAGGGCGGGCCACGCCGGCCAGAGCAGAACGCACAGCAGCAGAAGCAGCAGGTGGTGGCGAGGGCGCATGGCAGCCGTTGCGCGCGAACCCCGCCGCGGCGCTCAGGGCTCCGCGAGCCGGGGCAGCCGCCGGATGGCCGCCGCGTTGCTGGGCGAGAAGCAGCGTTCGGCGGCCACCTCCCAGGGCAGCCACTCAAAGGCAAGGTGCTCGCGCGGCGCCAGCACCACGGGCACCCTGGCCGGCAGGCGCAGCCCGAAGACGTGCTCGGTGTTGCGCGTGACCCCGGGCGGGTAGCGCCAGCGCCATTTGGGGTAGATGTCGTAGTCGTTGCTGTAGCCGAAGTCGATGAGCCGCCCGGCGGCCACGGGGATGCCGGTTTCCTCGAACACCTCGCGGGCGCAGGCCCCCTCCAGCGGCTCGTCTTCCGCGTCGAGGCTGCCGGTGACCGACTGCCAGAAGCCCGGGTGATCGGCGCGCTCGATGAGCAGCACTTCCAGCGCCGGGGTGTGAATCACCACCAGCACCGAGCGCGGGATCTTGAAGGCCACGAGCGCGGCGCGTCAGCGAACCTTGATGTGCAGCTCGCGCAACTGCTTCTCGTCCACGGGACTGGGGGCGCGGGTGAGCAGGCACTGGGCGCGCTGCGTCTTGGGGAAGGCGATCACGTCGCGGATCGACTCGGCCCCGGTCATCATGGTGACGATGCGGTCCAGACCGAAGGCGATGCCGCCGTGGGGCGGAGCGCCGTACTGCAGGGCATCGAGCAGGAAGCCGAACTTGGCGCGCGCCTCATCGTGGCCGATGGCGAGCGCCGTGAACACCTTGGACTGCACCGCCTGGTCGTGGATCCGCACCGAGCCGCCGCCGATTTCCCAGCCGTTGAGCACCATGTCATAGGCCTTGGCCTGGGCCTTGCCAGGGTCGGTGTCGAGGAAGCCCTCGTGGCCGTCCTGCGGGCTGGTGAAGGGATGGTGCAGGGCGTCCCAGCGCTTGTCTTCCTCGTTCCAGTCGAACATGGGGAAGTCCATCACCCACAGGGGCTTCCACTCCTTGGAGGCGAGGCCGTGGTCGTGGCCGATCCTGGCGCGCAGCGCGCCCATGGCGTCGTTCACCACCTTGGCCTTGTCGGCGCCGAAGAAGATGACATCGCCATCCTCTGCGCCGGTGCGCTCCATGACGTTGAGCACCACGGGCTCGGGCAGGAACTTGAGGATGGGCGACTGCAAGCCTTCCATGCCCTTGGCCCAGTCGTTGACCTTCACGTAGGCCAGCCCCTTGGCGCCATAGATGGCCACGAACTGGGTGTAGTCATCGATTTCCTTGCGCGAGAGCTTGCCGCCGCCGGGCACGCGCAGAGCCGCCACCCGCCCGCCGGGCATGAGCGCGGCGTCGCGGAACACCTTGAAGTCCACCTCGCGCATCAGGTCGGTGATTTCGGTGAGAACCAGCGGCACGCGCAGGTCGGGCTTGTCGGAGCCGTACTTCGACATGGCCTCGGCGAAGCTCATGCGCGGAAAGGGCGCGGGCAGCTCGATGCCGGCGGCCTCGCGGAACACCGTGCGGATCATCTCTTCCATGAGCCCCGTGATCTCGGCCACGCCCAGGAACGAGGTCTCGATGTCGATCTGCGTGAACTCGGGCTGGCGGTCGGCGCGCAGGTCCTCGTCGCGGAAGCACTTGGTGATCTGGTAGTAGCGGTCGAACCCCGCCATCATCAGCATTTGCTTGAACAGCTGGGGCGACTGCGGCAGGGCGAAGAACTCGCCGTGGTGCACGCGCGAGGGCACCAGATAGTCGCGCGCGCCCTCGGGCGTGGACTTGGTGAGCATGGGAGTCTCGATGTCGATGAAGCCCTGGGCATCGAGCCAGCGGCGCACCGCCATGGCCACCTTGTAGCGCAGCCGAAGGTTGCGCTGCATCTGCGGGCGGCGCAGGTCGAGCACCCGGTGCTCGAGGCGCACGGTCTCGGAGATGTTGTCGTCGTCGAGCTGGAAAGGCGGGGTGAGCGCGGTGTTGAGGATCACCATGTCCCGGGCCAGCACCTCGATCTCGCCGCTGTGCAGGTTGGCGTTGGCGGTGCCCTGGGGACGCTCGCGCACCAGGCCCTGCAACCGCACCACGTATTCGCCGCGCACGCGGTCGGCGGTGGCAAAGGTTTCGGGGGTGTCGGGATCCACCACCACCTGCACCAGGCCCTCGCGGTCGCGCAGGTCGATGAAGATCACGCCGCCGTGGTCGCGGCGGCGATGCACCCAGCCGAACAGCGTGACGGTCTGGCCGAGGTAGGTCTTGTCGATGAGGCCGCAGTAGTTGGTGCGCATGACAGAGGAAGCTTTCGGGATGAGGTCGGGGAGTGGAATGGGCTTCAGGCAGCGGGCACGGGGCGCTTCGCCACCGTTGGCGGGGCCACGCCCATGGAGATGACGTACTTGAGCGCTTCGTCCACGCTCATGTCGAGTTCGATCACATCCTGGCGCGCCAGCATGACGAAGTAGCCGCCGGTGGGATTGGGGGTGGTGGGCACGTACACGCTGACCCAGTCGCCCTTCAGGTGGTTGGCCACGTCGCCGCCCGGGGTGCCGGTGAGAAAGGCGATGGTCCACATGCCCTCGCGCGGCCATTGCACCAGCAGCGCCTTGCGGAACGCCTCGCCCTTGGAGGAGAAGACGGTGTCGGAGACCTGCTTGACGCTGTTGTAGATGGACTTGACCACGGGGATGCGGCCCAGCAGCCGCTCCCACCCCTGCAACACCTGCTGGCCGATGAAGTTGGCCGCCAGCACGCCCGTCACCAGCAGCACCAGCAGCGTGAGCACCACCCCGAGGCCTGGCAGGTCGAAACCCAGCCACGTGATCGGCCGCCACCGCTCCGGCAGCAGCAGCAGCGTCTGGTCCATGGTGGTGATCAGGGCCCGCAGCACCCAGAAGGTGATGCCCAGGGGAACCCAGATCAGCAGACCGGTGATGAGGTAGCGTCGCATTCGTGAGGCCGGAAAAGCCGCGGAGGGTGTGGAACCACACCCTCCGCGTCAGGGAAGGGGTCTCCCGCCACGGGACGCGGGAGGCTCGGAGTCAGTGACAGGCGCAGTTGGTGCCGCAGGCTGCCGCGGGAGCGGCGCCGCCGCCGGAGGAGGCCCCGCCGCCATCGGCGGGCTTGGACTCGCCGCCGCCATCGGCGGGCTTGGCTTCGGACTTTGCCGCAGGCTTGGCGCCGCTGTTGCGGAAATCGGTGGCGTACCACCCGCTGCCCTTGAGCTGGAAGCCGGCCGCGGAGATGAGCTTGGTCATGGACGACTGGCCACAGGAGGGGCAGGTGCTGATGGGCGCATCGCTCACTTTCTGGAGAAACTCTTTCTCCAGGCCGCAACTGCCGCAGCGATATTCGTAGATGGGCATGATATCCCCCGGAAAATGAACGCGAATTATAGACGGGCGCGCACG
>JBIIUM010000150.1:0-7955 GCA_044339985.1 Burkholderiales bacterium
GGTCGTGACCGCGATGCCGATCCGCTGTTCGTGTTCGCGCAGCCGCGGCTCGAGCGGCAGGCGCGCTTCCTCGTGATCAAGCGCCGCGGCCAGCAACGGACGCGCGTACTGCTGCGCGATACCGATGTCCACCAAGCCCAGCAGCGCCTCCTGCAGCGAGCGGTCCTGATGCGCGGCGACGCAGGACTCGATGCTGGCTGAGAGCGCCGCCTCGTGCCGGTCGATCAGGGCCGCGACCAGTGCGGACTTGTTCGGGAAGTACTGGTAGAGCGATCCAACGCTGACGCCGGCGACCTCGGCCACGCGGTTGGTATTGAACCCAGCCAGCGACTCGCGCTCAAGAACGCGAGCCGCCGCAGCGAGGATGGTCTCCACCGTGTCGGCCGAGCGGGCCTGGCGGGGCGATTTTCTCTGGCGCAAATCGATGCGGGGCATGGTCGGACCTCGGTACAAAAGACGCGAGTACAGATGATGCGCAATTGCTTGCATTATCGCCACGGCTGGATCCGTGGCTGCATTCGATCCCAGCGCAACCTCGTGGAGCTAAAGATGAACTCTCTCGACCCGCATTCTTCGCGGCCTTTGCCGCGTCGCCGTTTCAATTCTGTCGGGCTTCTCGCAGCGCTTGCTGCATCGAGCCTCGGCGGACTTCTCGGGCCAAGGCCCGCGAGCGCGCAGCAGCGGCTTCGTCCGACGCCCACCGACTTCGAGGGTCCGTACCGACCCGGCGCGGGTACGAACTGGGGAGGTATCGACCTGATGACGTCTCGCGATGCCGTTTCACCGGGCAAGCCGGTGGTGTTTGCCGGCCGGCTGCTCGACACCGCCGGGCGACCCCACTCCGGATTGCGGTTACAGGTCTGGCAGGCCAATTCCACCGGCCGCTACGACTACCATCCGGCCGAGACGCCCGGCCATGGCCGCCCGGACCCGGCCTTCCGTGGCCACGGCGAAAGCGACATCGATGCTGACGGCTGGTACGCGTACCGGACGATCCGCCCGAGTGGCTACAAGCGGACGCTGTTCGGGTTCCTGCCCTGGACCTTCGTGCCTCACATTCACGTCGCAGTACGGGCGGGCAAGCGCGACCTGCTGGTCACCCAGTGCGACGTCGACAAGACGGTCGCGCAGCGGCCTGCGACTGCCTACGCGGATCATGCCGAGCTGATGCAATCGGACCCAATGCACAGGCTCGCCGAGGCCGTCGGCGGTACAGTCGTCGAACAGGCCGAACTGATTCGCTTCGATGTGGTGCTCGACCGGCCGGCGTGAGCAGAATCGACCGGTGTTGCGGAGCAGCGCCCGGTGGTCGGTCGCCCGGGAGTCTGCCCGGGGACCGGCCGCCACGTCCACACGACGTCGAACACGTGTACTCAGGCGAGCGACTTGCCGACGATCTCCAGGACGTCGGTCGCACGGGCCCGCGCCGCGCCCCGTTGGAGCGCGGCGCGCATGGCGACCTGGCGTGCGGGGTCTAACTTACGCGGCGGTCCATGATGCGCGACGGCCGCGGGGCAATCGGGGGTTCAGCCCACCTGAATCGCAGGGTGCTCGTCGTACCGCACCGTCAGCTGGGTGCGCGGGTCACGCCTGCGGAGCGCGGTACGGGGGCCCAGCACGGACCACGGCGGCGCGGAGCGGGGCGCTGAGCGGCCTGGGCCGCCATGTCATGGGGCGATGCGCTGCCCGCGGCGTCTGAAGCGGGTATTCGGCATCGGGATCGAGACGTACCCGCGATGCCCGGTGCGGCTGAAGATGGTGGCGAGCATCGAGCAACCCGAGGCGATTGCGCGCATGAGCCGGGCGCCGTCACTCGACCGCGTGATACACGTCGATATCGACGCGTGCGCGTGCGGCGGTCAGCCAAGGATCGTCCCCGTGATCGTGGATCCGATCGTGATCGTGAAGATCCTCGCGCACCTGGGTCTACCCATGTGCCGGCGCGCGCATCGGCACGCGCGCCTTCGCTACGCCACACCGCCCGATCTGCGAAAGCACGCCAACGATACGCCGGCAGGCCCGACGCGCCTGCTCGGCCTGCGGTTGCCGGGCGCGCTCGATGTGCGCTGGAACGATGCGGCACTGGACGGTGCCGGTGTCGGGAAGTCGTCGAGCCCCGAAAGACGTACTGGACTGTCCCGCAACTACCGTGCGATTGACCGTTCGATGCAGCGTCGTTACCGTACCGGGTGGCGAGGCAGTCGCATTCGAAGATCCTGTTCTCCGACGCTCACGCCGGTGTTTTTCGGCGAGGCGTATTCACCCAAGCCGGGAAGGCTGACCGCCATGCCGCGGGGAACGGTACGGCCTGGTCGATCACCTGGCTATTCCCCGGGGAGGAACGCACGATGTACTTCATTACCAGCCGCATGCCGGTCGAGCGTGCGAAGGCGCAACGCGGCCCCGGCAAGCCCTACACCTTCGACCTGGAGGATAACGCGTCCGGCCAGGAGTTCTTCTGCTGCAAGAAGACCGACGGGAATACCCATGTCGAGCTGGGCGGCAATGCGCTGCTGTCGGCGCTGAAGAACGAGCCCTACCGCCAGGTGCTGCTCTATCTGCACGGTTTCTCGAACCTGCCGGACGACATCTTCGCGAACGCGCAGGAGTTCCAGGACCTGTGCGACGCGAAGAAGAAGCGCGAGGTGCTGGTGCTGCCGGTGATCTGGCCGTGCGACAACGACCTCGGCATCGTCAAGGACTACTGGGACGACCAGAAGTCCGCCGACCTCAGTGCCTTCGCGCTCGCGCGGATGATGCAGCGCTTCATGGACTGGCGGAATTCGCCCGAATCCAACCCGGCCGACGATCCTTGCCTGAAGCGCATCAATGTGTTGGCCCATTCAATGGGCAACCGCGTGCTGCGCCAGACCATGGTGAACTGGCATAAGGACTACCAGCCGGGCGGCGTGCCGCTGCTGTTCCGCAATACCTTCCTCGTCGCGGCCGACATCGTCAACGAGTCCCTGCACCGCGGCCAGCCGGGCGAGCTGCTGAGCCATGCCTCGCGCAACGTGGTTGTCTACTACGCCTCGGACGACCTCGCGCTGCGCGCGAGCAAGGTCTCGAACCTCAAGAACGCGGAGGCCTCGCGGCGCCTCGGCCACTCCGGCCCCGAGGACATGGACCGCACGCCGAAAAACGTCTATGCGATCGACTGCGACGACGTGAACACCAGTTACGACCCGCCCAAGGGCCACAGCTACTTCCGCGGCATCCCGAAGACAAAGAAGCCGGGCGTGGTCTTCGAGCATATCTTCCAGACGATCACCAGCGGCCGTGTCTTCCCCGACGACGAGACCCGCAAGTCCAGCGTGCTGCGGCTCGGCAAGCCGGCGAAGGGCTGAGGCAGGGCGGGCCCCAGCGCCACAGCCCGATCAACCAAGCGTAAAAAAGTCCTTCGATGCGGCCCCATGCCCGCCGTGTCGCCGCCGAGACTTGGCAAAACCACCAACAGCGCCCGCCGTTACGAACGTCATCGTCCCGAGCAGACCACCCTGTACGGACCGGCCCTCGTGAAGGGCCACGGGCCTGCCGAACCCGACCTGCGCGACGGCAGCGGCACCCCACCCTGACACCTCAGGCCGCCGCAACCGCTGCATCCGGGTCCCCGGGCCTCTACAGCCCTTGCTGAGGGCGTTTGAAACTTCCGCGTTCCGCAAGCTCGTCCTGGCGAGGTCGGCCGATCCGGCCCCGGTCACTTCGGCGAGGTATTCACCAGCGGCGTGATGCTCATGCCCGCCGGCACCACCACCGTGTTGGTGTTGCCCTTCTCCGCGAACTTGAGCAGCGCCTGGTTGGCCTCGTGCTGCAGGTATTCACGCGTCAGGCTGCCGGCGATGATGCGGTTCGACTTGGAGATGCCCTCGGCCTCGGTGATGCGGATCTCCGCCTCGCGCTTGGCGATCTCGGTTTGCACCGTCATGGCCTCGAGCTTTTTCTGGTTGGACACGGCCTGGCGGATGGATTCCTCGATGGACGGGTCGGTCAGCACCGAGCGCACCACCACGCGCGTCACCGTGAACACCGCAGGGTCCGTCTTGTCGAGTTCGGCCTGCATGTATTTCTGAACGGCCGCGGAGATCTCGTCGCGCTTGGTGTGCAGGACGAGCGAGTCCACCTTGGCCACTTCCTCGTAGGCCACGTTGCGGGCCACGCGATACACCAGCTCGTAGGCCGGGAGCCAGTAGCCCTCCGTGGGGGAACGCGCCGACTGGCCGGAGTACTTGCTCTGCAGCTCAGAAACCTTCGCCGCGGCGGCCTTGTAGTAGATGGTGATGTCCATGTCGCGCAACGACAGGTTATCGCGCGCCTTGGGCGTGAGGTCCTGCAGGTCCACGGCAATTTCCTTGGCGGTGAATTCCTCCACCTGCGAGATGAACGGCCACTTGGCATAAACGCCTGGCTCCACCTCGTCCTGGCTGATCACGCCAAGGGTGATGCGCACCCCCACGTTGCCGGTGGCAATGGTGCCAAAGGCCAGCCACGCAACCAGCCCGAGGAGCAGCAGCAGGGGAAACAACGACAGCCTTCGCACAGCGTTTCCGAGGGCGGCGCGGGCAACTTCAGGGCGGAACTCGGCCATGGGAGGTCTCCAATGAAAAGGGCCAGCAAAGACCGGGCAGCATTGTAAAGGAGCCGGGGCGGACCGCGTTGCGCCCGGATGGCACCCCGCCGGGTGCCGAGGATATCAACGCGCCGCCTCCATGGGATTCAGCCATGGCCGCCCCAGGTCGTCGGCCAGGGGCTTGTAGGTGATCTGCCCCCTGGCGATCTGCAATCCCGCTCGCAGACCGGCGTCTTCCGTGCACGCCCTCTTCCACCCCAGCCCAGCCAGCTTCGCCACGCAGGGCAGCGTGGCCTGGGTCAGCGCCAGCGTGGAGGTGCGCGCCACCGCGCCGGGCATGTTGGGCACGCAGTAGTGCAGCACGCCTTCTTCCACGTAGATGGGCTCGGCGTGGGAGGTGGGGCGCGAGGTCTCGGCGCAGCCGCCCTGGTCGATGCCCACGTCCACGAACACCGAGCCCGCGCGCATGCGTCGCAGCATGGCGCGGGTGACAAGGTGGGGCGTGTGTTTGCCCGGCACCAGCACGGCGCCGATCACCAGGTCGGCCTCGGCCACATGGCGGGCGATGGCCTCGGGTTCCGATACAGCGGTCTTGAGGCGCGCCCCGAAAATCTCCTCCAGCTGCCGCAGCCGCGGCAGGCTCACGTCCAGCAGCGTCACGTCGGCGCCGATGCCCGTGGCGGCCCGCGCGGCGTGGGTGCCCACGGTGCCGCCACCCAGGATGGTGACCTTGCCCGGCGGCACCCCCGGCACGCCCTGCAGCAGCACGCCGCTGCCGCCCTGGGGCAGCATCAGCGCCCACGCGCCCGCCTGCACGGCCAGCCGGCCCGCCACCTCGGACATGGGAATCAGCAGCGGCAGGCGGCCCTGGGCATCGCTGACCGTTTCGTAGGCGATGCCGGTGCTGCCCGCGGCCTCCATGGCGTCCAGCACGTCCAAGCAGGTGACCAGGTGCAGGTAGGTGAACAGCACCAGGTCGTCGCGGAAGAAGCCCAGCTCTGCGGGCTGGGGTTCCTTCACCTTCACCACCAGATGGGCGGCCCAGGCCTCGGCGGCGCTGTCCACCACCTGCGCGCCGGCGGCGCGATAGGCCTCGTCGCCAAAGCCGATACGAGCCCCCGCCTGGGATTGCACCAGCACCTGGTGGCCCTGGCCTGTCAGCAGGGCAGCGCCCGCCGGGGTGAGGCCCACGCGGTATTCGTGGTTCTTGGTTTCCTTCGGGATGCCGATCTTCATGGTGGGAAGTCTCCTTGCCGCGCGGCGGAACCCGGGATGGGGGCGAGCGTCGAATTTATTCGTGTCCCGCCAGTCCGCTGCCATGCGCAATGCCACGGCGCACCTGATTGTGCTCCCCGCGCCCGCCACCTGCGCGGCGCCGCCGCGGCCCGTCTGCTCGGGTGACCCCCCCTTCTGCAAGGCACACCTCGCCTGCCACCAGCAGATGATGGGCGCCGGCCCCGGCCACGGCTGGGCAATGACGCCCAACCGGCACATCTACCTCATGTGCATGCAGCGCAAGGGGTACGCCATGCAGCCCGAGGGCTTGCTTGCGAAAGCAGCTGCCATGGCCGGGAGCGTCAGGAACGCACCCACCGCAGCGCATCGGCCAGCGGCATCGGCTTTGCCCAAAGGTAGCCCTGGCCCAGCTGGAAGCCCATCCGCGCCAGGACCTGCGCCTGCTGGGTGGTCTCCACCCCCTCGGCCACTGCCGGCATGTGGCAAGCGGACGCCATCGACAACGCCACTTCGCAAAGCGCGCGCCCGCGCGATCCCGGAACCAACTGCGCGATGAACGAGCGGTCGATCTTGACCTCATCGAAGGGGATCGTGAGAAGGTGGTTCAGGGAGGTGTAGCCGGCGCCGAAGTCATCCAGCGACAAGCGGAATCCCATCTCGCGCAGCCGCAGCAGGGCCTCGCGGGCAGGGCTGTCGGCCTCGAGCCAATGGCTCTCGGTCACCTCCAGGGCAATGCGTTCCGGCGAAACGCCGAACTCGCGCGACATCTCGCACGCCTGCCCCACCAGCGTGCCGCGCAGCAACTGCGGGATGGAGACGTTCACGTTGAGCGTGATGCCGCACAGCTCCTCCTGGTGCTCTGCAAGGGTGCGGAAGGCAAAGCGCAGCACACTCAGCCCGAGGGCGTCGATGAGCCCGCTTTGCTCGGCAATCGGAACGAACTCCGAAGGCGCCACGCGCGCGGCGGCGGCGCCCTTCAGCCGCGCGAGCACCTCGAAGCAGGTCGCGCGATGGGTGCCAAAGGAGACGATGGGCTGCAGGAACGGCTCCACGCGCTCTTCGTCGAGCGTCTCCCTGAGCAGGCGCGCCACGTGGCGCTGCGCCACGACCCTGGCGCGCTCCCGCTCGCCGAACACCACGCACCGGTCCCGGCCAAGCCGCTTGGCCACTTCAACCGCCTCGATCGCCTGGGACAGCACGTCATCGAGCGATGCTGCCGAGGGCTGCCACGCCACCACCCCCGCCGAAAGGGTGAGCGACACGCGGGAGTCGCCGAGTTCGATGGGTTCGTGAAACGTGCGCAGCACCTCCTCGATGCGGGCACGGATGCCATCGGCCTCGCCGCTCATCACCACCACGAACTGGTCGCTGCCAAACCGGGCGAGAAGCTCCACCACACCCACATGCTGCTGCACTCTTTCGGCAACGCCGGCGAGGAGACGGTCGGACATGTGCTGGCCGAGGGCGTCGTTGTGCAGCTTGAAGTAGTCCACGTCGAGAATCACGACGCTGTAGGGCAATTCGGCGCGGCGCGGGTCCCGCGTCACGTCCGACGCGAAGGTTTGGAGCGCCAGGCGGTTGGCGAGCCCCGTGAGGCAATCGCGGGTCGCGAGCCGTTCGCGCTCGGCATCGTGGCGCCAGCGCTCCACCGCCATGGCGGCGAGGTGCGAGAAGTGGTCGATCAGTTCAAGGTCATCCTTCGAGGGGGCGCGCTGGTCGGCGTAGTACATGCCAAACACCCCAAGCAGCTTGCCTTGCGCATCCTTGAGCGGCGTGCTCCAGGACGACGCAATCCCATATCCGGCGGCGAAATCCCGGAAGGTCGCCCACAGGGGATCCGACTGCACATCAGTGGTGATGACGCGCTCGCCCCGGTAAGCCGCTGCGCCGCAACTGCCCATCAAGGGGCCGGGCGTCAGGCCGTCGATACCGTCCGCAAAGCTATCGGGCAGCCTGCCATAGCCGCCCTTGCGCAGCGAATTCGTCAGCGGGTCGTAGACGAGCACCGATGCGAGCATGGTGGGAATGGCTTCTTCGCTGAACCTGGCGATGGCCGTGAGCGTCTCCTGCAGGGAAGCACCCCGCGCCAGCAGTTCCAGCACACGCTGCTGGCCCGCCAGCAACTTGTCGGCCGACAGGCCGGTAAGGCGCG
>JBIIUM010000151.1:0-7913 GCA_044339985.1 Burkholderiales bacterium
TTGGGTGAGTGCCATGCCATGGAGCGACAGCCGTGCCAGGGGTCAGGAAACCCGTCTGGGCTTTCAAAATCATATGGTTGCGGTCATCGCGCCCGGGTCCGGCCACCCCGCTGTCCGGCAAAAGGCGATGCCTTGCCCGTACCGGGCGGCAAGGACTTGCCGCCCCACCACCCTGAGCAGAAGAAAAAAACATCCGGTGGACCACGGGCAAGTGCAGCGCCACCAGCGCCGTGGTACCGACTACGGGTTGGGCGCGGCCACCACGCGATTCTTGCCCTGCAGCTTTGCCTGATACATGGCCGTGTCGGCACGCTGCACCAAGCCGTTTGCATCCTCACCATCCACAAACTGGGCAACGCCTGCGCTGAAGGTGACGATCAGCCGCTCCTGCCCGTACATCAGCGGCTTGCTGGCAAGTTGCTGCTGCAGGCGCTCCGCCAAGGCCTTGCCTTCACCGAGCGTGGCCTCGGGCAGGATGATGAGAAACTCCTCGCCGCCAAAGCGCGCAACCGAGTCGGTGAGTCGCACCGTCTGTTTCATGACATCGGCCACGTGGACGAGGGCCGCATCTCCAGCAGCGTGCCCGAGGGTGTCGTTGAGCTTCTTGAAGTTGTCCAGATCCAGCACGATCAGCGACAGTGGTTTGCCGCTCCGCCGCACGCGAGCCATCTCGCGCGATAGCGCCTGGGCCATTCCGCGGCGATTCAAAGTCGCAGTGAGTTGATCCTCCAGAACCTGCTCGCTGACCCTGGCGAGTTCCGCTTCGAGGGAATGCAGACGCCTCTCGGCCGCCTCGGCCTGTTGGCGAGCCTCCACGAGCTCGTCGCGAGATCGCAGCATGTCGAGCTGCATGCTGCGCGTGTCGGCGGTGATCTCGTCAAGCAGACCACGCAGGGAATCGATGTTGTCGGTGCTCTGAATACGGTCGGCAAAGCTGCGAATCTTCGAGTAGTACTCGCCGGTGTTGGCGGCCGCCTCGCCGAGACGCTCCACGAAGGTGGCGAGCAAGCTCTTGAGCGTGTTCTTTGCATCAGTGACGCTGGCCTTGATCCGCGACTGCTTGAACAGAACCTCCTTGAAGCCGCGCTCCACATCTCGAATGGTTCGGGCGTCCACCGAGCCCTGCAGCAATGAGCGGACAGCGTCCAGTTCTTCCGCCATCCAGCGATCGTCCTCCACGAGCTCCCCGAGGCCGTCCACCAAGAGCCCGAGCAGCCGCAGCAGGTTGTCGATCACTTCCTGGTCTGACTCAATGCCACGCTCGACTTTCACCCAAAGAAGCCGCAACTGGCGGGCGAGCCGGTCGAGCCCGGCCACGTCCGCGAGCTCACGGGCACGAGCCGCCGTCTGGATCACCTCGGCTTGCACCCTCGAGACTCGTTCGAGGCGGGGGGCCACGCCTTTCTCCAGCACCGAGCCAAGCAACTCCCCGAACTGGCGCAGCATCCCCGTGTCACCAGCGGGCGCCCGGGTCAGGTTGCTGCTTTCCGCCTCCACGGCGGTCTCGGGAGGCCGGTCGGCCGGCAATTCCGCCCAGGATTTCGCCAGCCCCAGCAAGCGCGTAGACAGGCCCGGGTCTGATCCGGCGGACACGAGCAGGCGCTCAAGTGCCGCGCGCTTGCGGGCGGGCGATACGCCGCGGTGGGGTATTTCGATCTGCCGAAGCACTTCCCTGAACGCCGGCACGAGATCCGGCGGAGGACGCTCTCCCAGCGAGGCCCACTCGTTGAGCGCGCTGGTCACCTGCTCCCGGCTGTTTTGCTCCAGACCACGCACCAGAGCACCCAAAGGCGCCACGTCTGGATGTTGCGCCAGCACTGTGCGCGCCTGCGCAAGGAGCAGACTCTGCAAACCCGCTGCCGGCACCGCCGTGCCCGCAATCTCGTGGAAAATGCGCTGGTAATTCTCCGGGGTGGGAGGAATGCGCCTCAGCGCGAGCACCCTCAGGGTCTCGCGGGCGAGGTCGGTGGCTTTACTGGCTTCAGCCATGCACGCTGGGTTGCGAAGAAATCAATGACGATAGGGCATGGGCCTTGCTTGACCCCAGGATTCCAAAACACAGCGGCGTCGCCGCATTTCCCTAGCATAAGCACATGCAACGTATCCCGCCACTCGCGATTATTGTGTTCCTCGTCGGTCTGGCAACCTATTGCGAATCCCTGCTGGCCGGGCATGGGCACGACCTCGATCGGGTTCGCGAAACCGCCGTGCAGTTCGCGCGCCAGCAACTCGCTGGCCAGGCGGGCGAGATACAGGTGGAAGGGGCAGCCGTGGACGCCCGGCTGCAACTGACCCCCTGCGCCGAACTGGAAGCCTACCTCCCTCCCGGCACCCGCCTGTGGGGCCGTTCCCATGTGGCGGTGCGCTGTTTGAGACCCGAGCGCTGGTCGCTCGTCGTGCCGATCACGGTACGGATCATGGGGGACGCAGTGTTTACTGCCCGCCCACTGGCACGGGGACAGCCGGTGGAGCCAGCCGATCTGGATATCCGCCGTGTGGACCTCACCGCGCTGCCCGCGGGGGTGTTGACACACGCCTCGCAGGCGCTCCAACGCGTTCCGGGCGTATCGCTGCAAGCCGGTTTGGCCCTGCGGGCAGACATGCTGCGAGGCGCGGTTGTTGTCAGCACCGGCCAAGTCGTGAAAATCTTGGCGGCGGGGGAAGGGTTCATAGTGACGTCTGAAGGCAGCGCTTTGGGCAACGGCGCCGTGGGAGACATCTTGCCGGTGCGGTCCGCCTCAGGCAGAGTACTTAAAGTGGTTGTCACCAGCCCCGGCGTGGTTGAGGTTCGATGATGGCATCCGCGCCTTTTTGCAACCCGTTGTTGCAGAGAAAGATTTTTTTATCCCGCACTGGTACCTCAAGAATTGCCGCCGGTGACCGTTAATGGGTTCGACGGGGGTGGTACTCTGCCCCAATACTTGCAGCGAGGTTCATCGTGAAAGTCAACAACAACGGTTCACTTGGGCGTCCGGGCGGGATCGGGGCTCCTCAGGATGTGGCGGGGGCACGCCCAGCGCAACCCGCCCAGACTCGCGCGGGCTCCGGCGACCGGGTGGACATCACATCCCTGTCTTCGCAGTTGCAGTCCCTGGAGAGTCGTATTGCCGATGTCAATGTGGTGGATGCCGCCAAGGTTGAATCCATCAAGCAGGCGATCACCGAGGGACGCTTCGAGGTTAACTCGGAGGTGGTTGCCGACCGGCTCATTTCCTCCGTGCGTGAATACCTCCTCAACCAGAGGTCTTGACGGCATTGACCGGCGCCTCCCCGCGAGGGAAACGTGCCATTTAGCCGCCACGATTCGCCAGAGGACATGATCGAGGTGGCCTACTCCCCCAAGCCTGTCGGTGCCAGTTTTGCCGACGATATTGCGGACGAGGCTGCCGCCTTCGAAGCGTTTTCGACGCTGTTGGATACGGAGCATGCGGCGTTGCTCGCAGGTGACCTCGATGCGGTTGTTCGAGTGGCGGCCAACAAGGCGGAGCGGGTGGTGCAGCTGTCGGGCCTGGCGGAGAGACGCCTCGCTGCATTGCGAGCCGCAGGATTTGCCGGTAACCGCAAGGGGATGGCCGAATGGCTTCTTTTGGCTTCCGGCCCCCGACAGAGCGAATTGTCCGATCTGTGGAACCGTCTGCTCGAGTCAGCCGCCCGCGCCCAGGCACTCAATGATCGTAATGGCGCGCTCATCCAGGCACGCATGGCCTTCAATCAGGCGGCCCTCGCCGCACTGCGGCGCTCGAATCGCTTCGCAGACGTCGCCTACGGGCCAGACGGTACCACTCGCTTGTCCGGCGTCGCCGGACGAGACCTGGGTGAGGCTTGAGCCTTGGCGGCGAGACGCCTCAGCGCGGGATGTTTCTTATTGCCTCGCCCGGACGCACCACCAATACGGTAACGCGCCGATTGCGTGCCCGGCCCTCGGCGGTTGTGTTGTCTTCGACGCTTCGGAACTCCCCGTAGCCCACAGCAGAAAGACGTGTCGGCGCGAGGCCCTGGTCGGAGAACAGCCTAACCACCCGACTGGCGCGCGCAGCGGACAGTTCCCAGTTTGACGGATACAGCGAGTTGGCAATCGGGCTGTCATCCGTATGCCCTTCAACTTCCACCGCGTTTGGCAACGCCGAGAGCACCCGCGCCACCGAGCCGAGGGCCTGCTGGGCGCTGCTGGAAAGTTCAGCCCGTCCAGGGGCAAACAGCAGGCTCGCGTTGATATCCACAGCGATGCCGCGGGCAGTCTCGCTGACGCGCACCTGCCCCTGCTGCACCAGGGCTATGAGGGCGTCGTTCATATCCCGTGCAATGGCCTTGAGCCGCGCTTCGCTCCGACGGCGACTAAATTCGTCGTGGCTTGGCACAGGCAACGCGATGATCGCGTCGCCGCGCACATTGCCCAAGGGCGAGCGCCCGTCCCGAAAAGCATTGAGCAGCGCGTCGGACAGGACGCGGTACTTCCCTTCGCTCACCTGTGAGATGGCATAGAGCACCACGAAAAAAGCGAACATCAGCGTGATGAAGTCCGCGTAACTCACCAGCCACCGGTCCAGATGTGGAGACTCTTCGTCGTGGCGGCGAGCCCGTTGTCTCGATGCCTTGACGCTCATGTGTCACCCTCCGCGAGATAACCTTCAAGCTTGCCCTCGATAACCCGCGGATTCGTACCTACGGCGATGGCGGCCAGGCCGTCGATCACCATCTCGCGCCGCTTGACCTCACGGCCGACATGGGCGCGCAGTTTCCCGGCCAGTGGAAGGTACACCAGGTTTGCCGAGCCGATCCCATAGATGGTTGCCACGAACGCAACCGCGATGCCGGCACCCAGCTGGTTCGGATCGGCGAGATTCTCCATCACGTGGATCAGGCCCATCACTGCCCCAAGAATACCGATGGTGGGCGCATACCCGCCAGCCGCCTCCCAAACCCTGGCTCCCGCTCGATGGGAATCTTCCCAGGTCTCCACCTCCCGCTCCAGGATCTCACGCAGGATTTCCGGATCGGCACCATCCACGAGCAAGCGCAACCCCTTGCCCTCGAAGGCGTCGGTTACGGCTTCGGCATGGCCTTCCAGGGCCAACAGGCCCCCACGCCGCGCGGCATTACTCCACTGCGCGATCCGCCCGATGAGCAAACCATACGCCACCACCGGGGGACGGAATGCCCATCCCGCCATGCGAAGTCCCAGCGTGAAGGTGGGCAGAGGAACCTGCAGCATCACTGCACCCAGGGTGCCGCCCACGACGATGAAAAAGGCGGTCGCCTGAAGAAGCGCCCCTATATGACCGCCCTCCAGCCATTGGCCTCCGAGGATGGCGGCGGCGGCGATCAGCAGACCGAGCAGGCTGAGGAAATCCATGGTGATCAAGAAGGCGGGATGGTGCAACGACGCACCCCACAACCGGGGCAATCGAACCGGTTACGGCGCCCTGGAAGCAAACTTGAGGAAACGCTGCCCTACGCCAGTCGGCCCCGGCGGCAGCTTCAGACCCGCCCCTCAGCCGGGCTGGGTCCAGGTTCTCATTCGCGCTCGCAGGCGCGCCACAGCCTGGGAATGAAGCTGACATACGCGCGATTCGGTGACGCCGAGCACCTCACCGATTTCCTTGAGGTTCATCTCCTGCTCGTAATAAAGCCCCATGACCAGTTTTTCGCGTTCGGGCAGGGCGCTGATGGCCTGGATGAGATGACGGCGAAAGCCTTCGTCCTCAAGCACCTCCAGCGGACCACGTTGGCCATCCGCCACGAAGGAGTCGAAGAAATCCCCATCGTCGCCGTCCTGGAAATCCTCGAAGTGCAACAACTGGTAACCGCGCGCATCGAGAAGCATCTGCTGATAGTCCTCGATCGGGACCTCGAGCTTGTTGGCGAGTTCGGCCTCTCTCGGCGCCCGACCCAGCTCTTGCTCCAGACGCGCGACCGTCTGTTCAATCTTGCGAAGGTTCTTGCGCACGTTGCGGGGCAGCCAATCGGCCTGGCGAAGCTCGTCGAGAATCGAGCCGCGGATGCGCTGGATGGCATAGGTTTCGAACTGCGCACCCTGGGTGTCATCGAAATTCTTGGCCGCATCAAGCAGGCCCATCAGCCCCGCCTGGATGAGATCGTCGGCCTCCACGCTGGCCGGAAGTTTCGCCATGAAGTGATACGCAATGCGCTTAACGAGGGGTGCCAGTTCGTTGACGATGGCATCCACGTCGCGGTTGGCAAGAGAGGTGGCGTTGACCATGGAAAGCAGACCTCAGTGATCGCCGTCGAGCGCAGCGATCCGGCTGGCGCGCACCAAGCGCTGCACGAAACCGCCCAGACCGTGTTCCCCGGCATAGGGCCAGGCCGCTATCGTTTCAGCCACGTCTCTGAACGCCCGGGCAGCGCCAGAGTCGGGGAAGGCCCCTATGACGGGCTGATGCAACCGCTCCGCCTTGCGCATCGACTCATCATCGGGAATCCACCCCAACCAGCGCAATTCGAGTCCAAGATAGCGGGACGCGGTATCGCGCAGGTTTCCAAACACCGCCTCGGCACGTTCACGTTCGCGCACCCTGCTCACCAGTACGTGGCAACGGCGGCGAGCGAAATCCCATGCGAGGCGCTTCATGAGCGCATAGGCCTCCGTGATGGCATCGGTTGCGCCGCGAACCACCACCACAACCTCCCCGGCCGCCAAGACGGACCTCGGCAAGACGCCGTCGCCCATGGCGGCGGCGTCGGCGATAAGCATGTCGGGGGCCGGATCGAGCGCCGCGAAAGCGCGGATCAACCCCTGCTCTTCCTCGAAGCTAATGTGCGCGAGACGCGCGACGCCGCGCCCGGCCGCCAGAAAGCGCACCCCCTCGGGCCCGTCCACGACCACCTCGGCCAGAGGGTGCTCCCGTGCCATGACAGCGGTCAGGTCGTGCCCCGGACGCAGTCCGAATCGGGCCGCCATGCCTGGTTCGCCCCCTTCGTCGAAAACGCAGACACTACTGCCCCGCCGCGCGAGGGCAAAGGCTGCATTGGCAGTGACGCCGGCGCCCGCGCCGGATTTGCCGCACGCCACAAAGGCGACGCTTCGCACTGCAGCCCCGGCTCCAAGCAGGCGCCGCAAGCCGGTCGCTTGGTCAAGGAGCACTTCACTCATGGGGAAACCCGTGTGCGGGGGCCTGCGGCGACGCGAGCGGCCGCCAGAGGCACATCCTCTGGCGCAAGGCGGAAAGAACCGTCTGGCACCTCACCGCGAAAGGCGCGCTCAACCAGATACAGCGGGTTGGCAAGGTGCAGGTCTTCCGGCACGCGTTGCCCGTTGGTCACGTAATGCAGCGGCAGGGCTGCACGGGCAAGCACGTCGAGTACGCCGCCGAGCGTCAAGGCCTCGTCGACCTTGGTCAGGACGCACCCTGCCACGCCATCGGCGCGATAGCGTTGAACAGTGTCCTCAAGCGCCTCGCCCTGGGCCACCGCGGAAAGCAACAGCAACCGCTTCACAGGCTTGCCATGGCCTGAGAGCAACGCCGCCTGCTCAGCCACGCGACGGTCCCGCTGGCTCATGCCCACGGTATCGATGAGAACGAGGTGGCGGCCGTGCAATTCGGCTAGAGCGGCCGCCAGATCGCTCTGATCGCGCGCCACCAGCACGGGAACACCGAGGATCTTGCCGTAGATTCGAAGCTGATCCACCGCGCCAATGCGGTAGCTGTCGGTGGTCACCAATGCCACCCTCGACGCGCCATGCTGCAGCGTGCAACTGGCGGCGAGCTTGGCGACAGTGGTGGTTTTGCCGACTCCCGTGGGACCCACCAGCGCGAACACACCGCCGCGGGACACCAGATCCTCCCCCGCCCGTACGCCATGCAGGTTGGCCGCAAGAACTGCCTTGACCCAACGCATCACCTGCGCACCGCGCAGATCGGCGGGAAGGCGTGAGGCGAGCGCTCTTGCGAACC
>JBIIUM010000152.1:0-7910 GCA_044339985.1 Burkholderiales bacterium
GGGGTCTCCTGGTGTGGGTGGCGGACACGCTGCCCGCCATGAAACCGTAGCTTAACGGGCCCGGGGGCGGGATTCTTCGGGGCAACGTCGGCCCTCGCCAGGCGTGCGGAAATGCCTGGCAGCTAGCGCCCCGTTGGGCGGAACACCCACTGCCGGTAAGTGGTGGCGCCCTCGAAGACGCGCGGTTCAGGCCACAGGCCGTCGGACGGCAGGGGCTTGGCGCTGGAACTGGAATGCACGCCGGCGATGCGGCCCTGGGCATCGCGCACGAACTCCCAGTTGAACGTGCCCGTCATGGGATCCAGGGGAATGCGGCGCAGGTGGCGCTGCAGGGGCGCGGCGCGGTCGTCCTGCAGCAATTCTTCCACACGCGACGGCGCCGGGATCTGACCGGCGGGGGTGGCAGCCGCGTAGCGCTCCAGCGCTTTCTTGAACTGGCGACCAGCCCACAGAAGGTCTCGCTCGCGTTCGCGCTGCGAGCGGTCCTCCCACAGCTTTTCCATGGCTGCCAGCAGCGCCGCCATCGCCACGGCGAACAGCAGCGCCGCGAACAGGGCCGCGCCACGCTCTCGCCGCGGGCTGGTCACCATTGCCCGTAGGGCACGCCGTTGCTGCCCGTGCCCGGGGAACGCGAAAACACATCGAACACATCGGCGCCGGGGGCTGGCGCATCGGGCGGCGATGCGTAGCTGCGCAGCCCCCACGAGGCGGCAGCGCCGGCGTCGCGATCGGGAGCGAACGGGTCACGCGGCAATTGCCGCAGAAAGTAGATGCGCCGGCCCTGGGGGTCGAGCGCGTCGGGCACACCCTGGGCCAGCAACTCCAGGGAGGGCGGATAGCGCGACTGGCCAGGCAGGCGCAGCACACGGCCTTCATCCACGGCGTCGCGATAATCGTCGATGGCCTGGCGTATCTGGCGCAGCGCCGCGCGTAGCTCCACCTCCTTTTCGCGCTTTGCGGCAGCAACGATGAGCGGCGCGGCCAAGGCGGCCACCAGCGCAATCAGCGCCAGCGCAACCACCACCTCCAGCAGCGTGAAGCCTGCCCGCGCCGGGGAGCGGCGGGTCATGGGCACCAGGACACGCCTCACGCGGGCCGCTCCTCAGGCACCGGCGGGCCGCGCGCGGCGACGGCTTGCCAGGCGCTGCCAGACCCAGCCGCCGGGCGCGTCCTCGCCGGTGAGCACATAGCGCAGCGCATTGGCGTCATGCACCAAGAACTGCTGCTTGCGCCGGCCGCGCCCGCGGCCGCAGAACAATACCCGGTCACCGATTCTCAGCCGGTCGCTGTCGAGCGGCAACAGCAGCAGGTCGCCGTTTCGCTCGATGGCCAGCGCCACCACGGGCAGGAGTTCGGCGCGGTCCCGCGGATCGCGGCCCAGGTCACCCACCGAGACGGCGCCCCGCCCGGCGGCCTCGTGCAGCGCCGGGCAGGCGCGCGGCTCCACCGCAAAGGTCCAGGTCTCGGGCGCATGCTCGCCCAGGATGCCCACCAGCCGCGCGATCACCTCGTTGGCCCAGTCGTTGTCGCGGTGGCGCACCTCGGCCAGGAAACGCGCCAACAGAGGCTCGGTGAGCAGCGCCATGGCCTCGTGCACCACAACCGAGGCGGGCTGCATCACTATTTGTGCAGCCACGGCATCGGTGAGCACGGCGTTGCTGCGCTGGTTGCGGCGCAGGATCACGAACAGCTCAGGGTTGAGTTCGCGGGCGGTCAGCACCACCGCCAGGTTGTTCACGTCGTTGGAGGTGCCAGCCACAAGCCCGGCGGCACCGCGAATGCCGGCCTTTTCCAGCACCGCAGCCTCGGTGCCGCTGCCGAGGATGCCCGAGGCCACGCCTTGCACAGCGGCTGGATCGGCGTCGATCATGGTGCAGTGGATGCCTTCGCGATCGAGGCAATGGGCGATCTCTCGCCCGAAGCGGCCAAAACCGCACAGCACCCACAGGCCAAGGGGCGGAAAACGCGGCTCGGGCAGCAGTTCGTCGGGGGTGGCGGTAAGCCACTCGCGCAGCAGGTACAGGCCCGAGGCGCGCATGGCGGTGCCCAGGTGACGGGCAAAGGACTCGTAGGGATTGACGATGTGATCGGTGCCGAAAGAGGCCATGTTGGCGGCCACATCGCGCGACTCGCAGCGGCACAGCACTTCGAGCTCGGGGCGCAGCAGCTTGGTGCCTACCGCCACGGCCAGGTTGGCGCGGTCGTCGTTGGTTAGCGCCACCACCCCCAGGCAGTGGGGGCTGCGCAGGCCGGCCACGATGAGCGACTCGCCGGCGCGCACGTCCGCCGCCAGCGCCGGCGTATCGACGCTCAACCCGGCCATGTCGGCCTCGGCCACGCGCTCGGGGTTGAGGTCGAGCACCACGCAGCGGATGCCGCGCCGGTCCAGGGCCGCCACCAGCGCGCTGCCGGTCTCTCCATAGCCGCAGACGATGTAGAAGGGTTCGCGCATCCGGCGCACCTTGCGCTGCAATCGTGCCCGCGCCAGCACCTGCCGGAAAGCCGGTTCCTGGGTGAGGGCGATGATCTTGCCCAGGGCGTAGAACCACGCCACCACGGTGAGGTAGACGGTGAAAGTCACCCACAGACGCTGGGTGTCGGTGAAGGCGTGGGGCACCTCGCCAAAACCGATGGTGGTGGCGGTGTAGCTGACGAAATAAAACGCGTGGAAGAAGCCCATCTGCCAGGGCAATCCCTGGCCGTCGCGGCCCGGGATGAGCACCAAGCCCAGGATGCTGATGGCGTAGCTGGCGATCAGCACCAGCAGCGGCGCGCGCATGCGCCGCAGGGCGAGGAACAGGGCGCCGTTCATCGCCGCAGTTGCGCCGTCTCCACCATCAGCAGGATGACCGATACCAGGTTGGCCATGAAGGCGCCCCCGGCCAGGGACACCACGCTGGATACGGCCGCGGGGGTGAGACCCGCCGGGCTGGCGTTGGCGGCCCAGGCCCACACCACCGCGCCGGCCATCAACTGCAGGTCCGCCACCAGGCTCGCGGCCAGGTGGATGGCGCCCATCTGGGTGCGGTCTCCGAACTTGAGCACCGTGGCCACCAGATTCACCACGATGGCGGCGAACATCTCGTAGATGTTGTGCTGGGCGGGATCGGTGGGGTCGCCGATGAAGAACCCGAAGTTCATGGTCATGGCAAGAATGATGAAGAAGCCGAACACAACCTTTTCGAGGTTCACGTCACCCCCTGCAGCGAATGGACCGCGCCGTTGTCGCACCGGGCGGCAGCCATGTCAATGGCGCCCCTTCCGCGGAAAGCGCGTGCTTTCCGGGTATTGGCGTTGAAGGCGGCGAAACCGCCCCGTCGAAGCCGGCGGCTGCGGGTTGAACGCCGGAGGCTAATCCTGGATCATGCGCGCCCTCTCCGGCGACGGGCCTGCGCCCGTTGCGGGCGAGGGCGTCGGCCGTGTTGCAACGCTGACGTCGTTCAAATCAATTACGACATGGAGTTTTCCTGAAATGACTGGCATGGTTCTTCTCGGCGGCCCGCTGCTCGTGGTGATCGGCTGCCTCTTTTGGGTGCTGTCTCTGTCCAACGAACAGGCGCGCGTGAACGCCGAAGTGTGGGCAAAGCACGGGGTGCGGTCGTAAGCGTCCGCTGCTCCGAAAGAGCCCCGCCTGCGCGCGGGGCTTTTTTTCGTGTGCGCGCCGCGACTGGCGCTGCAAACAAAAAACCCCGCCGGAGCGGGGTTTTCAGGGAATGCGCCAGAGGCTTCACTCCATGGGACGAATGTTCGTCGCCTGCTTGCCCTTGGGGCCCTGGACGATCTCGAATTCGACCTTCTGGTTTTCCTTGAGGGTCTTGAAACCCTTGGACTGGATGGCGGAGAAATGCGCGAAGAGGTCTTCGCCGCCGCCATCGGGCTTGATGAAGCCAAAACCCTTGGCGTCGTTAAACCACTTCACGGTGCCGGTACTCATGCGTGTGTCTTCCTTACAAAGAGTCGAAAATCGGGCGCGCGCGAGCGCCACGCCCATACCGCGGGAAGTTCAAGGGAGAAGGACGGAGACTCGGGGGCACCGCTGGAGGCGGTTGCGACCGGCCGGCGACTTCACGGCCCGGAAATCCTGCAGCGCCGCTTATACCTGCGGACTGCGAGAGGGTCAAGAACAAACTCTCGATCGCCGGCCGCGGGCCCGTGCTGGATGAGGCGGGAGCCGAAGGCGTGCCGGGTTGTCCAGGCCCGACGGGGGAATCGGTGCCCGCCCCCATCAAGCCCTGGGGATTACACAGCCAACGCGGTGGGCTTTTTCTGGCGGCGCGGCGCCTGCATGATTCACCACATCGTCAGTATCGGGAGCCAGCCATGCAGCCGAGCCGGTATTCCTCCCCCTATTGCACCACTCTGGCGCTGGTGGCCCACCGCCGGGCGCCCTCCCCGCGCCTGCCAGTCGCCCTGGATGGGCTGTTCGCGGCCCTGGCCGCCAGCGGCTGCGCCACCGAGGCCGAGGCTACCGAGGCGCGCATCTGGGCGCTGTGGATGCACCACCCCCATCGGCGCGCTGCCCGCGACCTGGACCTTGCTTCCACCGAGATTGCCGGTCAGTGCCACGATCTGGCCGAGACGCGGCTTGCCCGCCTGCTGCGCGCCGACCCGGACTACGCCGAGGCCTGGAACAAACAGGCCACGCTGTTCTACCTGCAGGAGCGCGACCTGGAATGCCTGGCGAGCTTGCACCACGCCCTGGCCCTGGAGCCGCGCCATTTCGGTGCTCTGTGCAGCCTCGCGGAGGTGCTCGCCGGACTGGGCGATGCACAGGGCGCCCTGTTCGCCTTCGAGTCCGCGCTGCGCATTCACCCCCATCTCCCGCAGGCCCGCCACCGGGTGGCGGAGTTGCGCGATGCGGGGTTGCACTGAAGGGTCGAGGCGGTGGAAAAGGCAACGGACCAAGCCCGCCACCCCTCCCCGACGCGCGGCACCGTCGTCGGAGCGGCCATCCGTTGCCCAGGGCCGCAGCCAAGCCTCGCGCCCGGTCCGGGCCGCCGTCGAAATCGGCATGGGGAATACCCGGAAAAGCGCTTCAGGCGTGAGAGACCCCGGGGTGCCAAGCCTACAATGCCAGCATGATCGAACGGGGCGCCGCAACTGAACCGGGCAATGCCGAAAGCGCTTGCTTCACCCGCCGCGAGCCGCTGGCCGACTATCTGGCCTGCGCGGAGTACATCTCGAGTTCAGCGCTAAGGCGCTTCGTACGCCACGGCATGGGCCCCGCGCTGGCCGTGGTGTCCCACGCGCCACCGCGCGAGGCGTCATTGGGAGATGCCCTCCATGCCCTGCTGCTCGAACCAGACCGCTTCGATGCGCAGTTCGTGCAGACCGCGCCTGGCACGCCGACGCCGCGGGTACGCGGGCCGGAAGAGCTGTTCGACCGCGCCTGGCTGTCGGCGCGCGACTGCGAGGCGCTGCGCGCCATGGCGCGCGGGGTGCGCGAATGCACCCGCCCGCGGCTGGCCGACTGGCTGGAGCACGGCGCGAAGGAGCTGTCCCTGTATTGGCACGATGCCGCGGGCGGCCGCTGGAAGGGCCGCCCCGACTGCTTCACCGAAGAGGTCATCCTTGAGTTGAAGACCACCAGTGACATTCGCCCACAACGCTTCGCGCGCGCCCGCGAGCGTTTTGGCTACGACCTGCAGGCCGCCCTGTACCTGGAAGGGGTGGAGCGTCTCACGGGAACGCGGCCGCGGTTTCTGTACGTGGTGGTGGAATCGGTGCGTCCCCACGCGGTATGGGTGCAAGAACCCTCTCCGGAAGATCTGGCCCGGGCGCGGCTCGATCTATGCGACGCCCGCGCGCGCTTCGTGTCTGCATGCGCGGGTAGCTGAAAAAAACAGGGCGCCCGGAAGCGGTGCGCCAATCCCTTGGGCCGCGCACGGGCCGCTATACTCGCCGCTCCTTTCAGCAGCACCTCGGCCAAGGCACTTTCCATGAAGGGCGTCACCCTCACCCGCTACCTCATCGAGGAACAACGCGCGGCCGCGCACATCGAGGGAGATTTGCGACTGCTGGTGGAGGTGGTTGCCCGCGCCTGCAAGGCCATCAGCATCGCCATCGGCAAGGGCGACCTGGCAGGGGTGCTGGGCAGCGCCGGCACCGGCAATGTGCAGGGCGAAGTGCAGAAAAAGCTCGACGTCATCTCCAACGAAATCCTGCTGGAAGCCAACGAATGGGGCGGCCACCTCGCCGCCATGGCTTCGGAGGAGATGGAGAAGCCCTACGCCATTCCCCACCGCTACCCGAAGGGCGAATACCTGCTGCTGTTCGACCCCCTGGACGGTTCGTCCAACATCGACGTGAACGTCTCCGTGGGCACCATCTTCTCGGTGCTGCGCTGTCCCGAGGGCGTGGCCGAACCGGGCGAGCAACACTTTCTGCAACCCGGCACGCGCCAGGTGTGCGCCGGCTACGCGGTGTACGGACCCACCACGCTGCTGGTGCTCACCCTGGGCAACGGCACCCACTGCTTCACCCTCGACCGCGAGCTGGGCAGCTTCATCCTCACCGAAGAGAACCTGCGCATCCCCGAAGACACCCGGGAATTCGCCATCAACATGTCCAACCAGCGCCACTGGGAAGCGCCGGTACGCCGCTACGTGGACGAATTGCTGGCGGGGAAGACCGGCCCGCGCGGCAAGGACTTCAACATGCGCTGGGTAGCCTCCATGGTGGCGGACGTCCACCGCATCCTGTCGCGCGGCGGCATCTTCATGTATCCACGCGACGCGCGCGAGCCCGACAAGCCGGGCAAGCTGCGGCTGATGTACGAGGCCAACCCCATGGCCATGATCATCGAGCAGGCGGGCGGAGCGGCCACCGACGGCAGCAGACGCATCCTGGATGTGCAGCCCGGCGGGTTGCACCAGCGCGTGGCGGTGTTCCTGGGGTCGCGCAATGAAGTGCAACGGGTAAGCGCCTACCACGGTCCGTGACGGCAGCCGCTCGCCGGCAGCGGGGCTTGCGGCACATCAATACCGGCGGCGGCGTGTTGCGGTTACATGAACTGGCGAAACACCGCGAGGAGCTCTCCAGCCATGCTCACCATCGAAGATTGCATCGCGCTCTCGGAACTCACCGAGGAGGAGATCCTCGCCATCGCCGCCCATGAGGGCATCCCGGAAATGGCGGCGGTTGAATTGGGCAACTATCTGATGCGCACGACCGGAGGCGAATGGCGCGTGGCCGGCATGATCCGCGATGACATCGCGCTCGCCACAGGTTGCGGCGATCTGCGCCGTGCGGCGCTGCTCAGGCACTGCCTGAAACATTTCTTGAGGAAACACCCGGGCCTTGGCGCCGGGACCTGCTGGGAAACTGCACGACCCGCGCGAACCGCGGGAAGCGGCGCCCGGTGGCGGCGCGCCGGACCGTGAGGGCCGCTGCGCGCCACCCCGGAACCGAACTCAGCTCAGATGACCGCTGATGAGCTTCGTCATCTCGAACATGGACACCTGCTTCTTGCCGCCGAACACGCCCTTGAGCTTGTCGTCGGCGTTGATCATGCGCTTGTTCTTGGCATCCTGAAGACCATTCTTCTTGATGTAGTCCCACACCTTCTTGGTCACTTCGGTACGCGGCAGTGCCTTGTCGCCCACCACTGCCGCCAGCGTGGCGCTGGGGGTCATGGGCTTCATGAAAGCGGCGTTCGGGGTGCGCTTCTTGGCGGGTGCCGCTTTCTTGGCGGCAGGCGCAGCCTTCTTGGCGGGAGCCGCCTTCTTGACGACAGGCTTCTTGGCGGGCGCGGCCTTCTTGGCAGCGGGCTTCTTGGCGGGCGCGGCCTTTTTGGCAGCGGGCTTCTTTGCGGCGGGTTTCTTGGCTACGGCCATCGATGCCTCCGATCCGGGTTGGCGACAGGTACGTCCAGTGACGCAAGACGGGCTGGGTAAACAAAAGTTGAAACA
>JBIIUM010000153.1:0-7826 GCA_044339985.1 Burkholderiales bacterium
CTTTAACGGTTATATGGATAGCGGCGCGATGGCCGTCGAGCGCTAACGCCCGATTATCGCCCCAGGCCGCTTCTGCGGGAAGCTGGAACAATGCCGGTTTGACAGCGGTTTATGCATCGAATACGATGCGTGGCTTTCGGTCGCCGTCCGGTGGCCGAGGATTGTCGCTTACGTCGGACTGTTCGCTCAAATGAAAACTTTTTCTGCCAAGCCTTTGGAAGTGCAGCGTGACTGGTTTGTCGTGGATGCCTCCGGACTCGTGCTCGGACGCTTGGCCTCCCAGATTGCGCACCGCCTGCGCGGCAAGCACAAGGCGATTTTCACGCCCCATGTGGACACTGGCGATTTCATCGTTGTGGTGAATGCCGACAAGCTCAAGGTCACGGGCCGCAAAGCCGAGCAAAAGCAGTATCACCGGCACAGCGGTTTCCCTGGAGGCATTTCCACTACCAGCTTCGGCAAGCTGCACGCCCGGTTTCCTGGGCGCGTGTTGGAAATCGCGGTAAAGGGCATGTTGCCGAAGGGCCCGCTTGGATATTCCATGCTTCGGAAGCTGAAGGTTTACGCGGGTCCTTCCCATCCTCATTCTGCGCAGCAACCCCGTGCGCTGACTCTGCAGTAGCCGTCTCCCAGGAATCCTCATGCCAGTCCATTACAACTACGGCACCGGCCGGCGTAAAAGCGCTGTTGCGCGCGTGTTCATCAAGCCCGGCAAGGGCAGCATCCAGGTCAACGGCAAGCCTGTTGATGTGTTCTTTTCCCGCGAGACCAACCGCATGGTAGTGCGTCAAGCGCTTGAACTTACCAGCAATTCGAGCACTTTCGACATTCTGGTCAATGTGCAGGGTGGCGGCGAGTCGGGTCAGGCCGGTGCGGTACGTCACGGTATAGCCCGTGCGTTGGTGGATTACGATGCAGCCCTCAAAGGGTCCTTGCGCAAGGCGGGGCTCATAACTCGCGATGCCCGTGAAGTGGAGCGCAAGAAAGTCGGTTTGCACAAGGCGCGTCGGCGCAAACAGTTCTCCAAGCGTTGACGCCCGGCGGTTGTCCGGCATCCTGCCAAAAAGGCCGCCCAAGGGCGGCCTTTTTGCTGGTGGGGCTTCAGCGTAATTGGGGTGTCTTTTGTTTTTGGTAGCGAGGAAGCACCGAGGAGAACAATGAGCATGGGTAGACCAGCGAAGATCGGCATTGTGGGCGGCACCGGGTACACAGGGGTGGAATTGCTCCGGTTGCTGGCGCGCCATCCGGGTGTCGAACTCGTATCCATCACCTCCCGGGCGGAGGCGGGGACGCCGGTGGCCGCTTTGTTTCCAAACCTGCGCGGCTTCGTGGACTTAGCTTTCAGCGATCCAGGCCAGGCCGGGCTGGAAAACTGCGACCTGGTTTTCTTCGCCACCCCCAACGGAGTGGCCATGCAACAGGCGCGCGCTCTGCATGATGCCGGGGTGCGAATCGTGGACTTGGCGGCCGACTTCCGACTTAAGGATCCCGCCCAGTGGCATGAGTGGTACGGCATGCCCCACGCGTGTCCGGAGTTGTTGGCTGAAGCGGTGTATGGGCTTGTGGAGGTCAACCGCGACGCGGTACGAGAGGCTCGTATCGTGGCGAACCCTGGTTGTTATCCCACAGCGGTACAGTTGGGCCTGATTCCATTGGTGCGATCCGGGCAAGCCGATCTGGCAAGTCTCATCGCTGACGTCAAGTCAGGCGTGAGCGGCGCTGGGCGTAAAGCCGAGACTCATATCCTGTTTGCCGAGGCTGCCGATAGCTTCAAGGCCTACGGGGTGCCTGGGCACAGACATTTGCCGGAGATCCGCCAAGGCCTCGAAGTCGTCGCAGGCCGCCCGGTGGGCTTGACCTTCGTGCCTCACCTCGTACCAATGGTCCGCGGTATTCATGCCACTCTCTACGCCCGGGTGCCAGCCACCTCGGACGTACAAACCTTGTACGAGCAGGCTTGGGGCGGCGAGGCCTTTGTTGATGTGCTGCCACAGGGCAGCCATCCCGACACACGCTCCGTGCGCGGGGCCAACATCTGCCGCATCGCCATTCACAGACCCGGTGGGGGCGACATGGTGGTGGTGCTCTCGGTCATCGACAACCTGGTGAAGGGCGCGGCGGGCCAGGCGGTGCAGAACATGAACCTGATGCTTGGTTTTCCCGAGATCCTGGGCCTCGAAGCACCAGCGCTTCTGCCGTGAATCCCCTGCGTTCCCTGCGTCGGCGGTTCGGAATCCGCGCTTCGAGAGTATCCGTGCGCCCGCATGTGGGTTGGCACTGGCGGTTGCTGGTCCTTGGGATGGTGCTGGTGGTGGTGTGCTTTATTGCCTGGAGTACTTTCGATGTGGGGCGGCAGTTGGCGGGCTTTGACATTGGCCTGAACGCGAAGCGGCAGGAACAGTTGAGCCTACAGGTCAGTCAGCTCCAGGCAGAGGTTGAGGAATTGCGCCGCAGCCAGGCCGCCACGGAACGGCAACTGGAGATGGACTCCGCCACGCGGCAGACTCTCTTGCAGCAAGTGAACACCCTGAATGAGGAGAATGCGAGTCTTAAGGAAGACCTGGCTTTCTTTCAGTCTCTAATGGTTCAGGAGGATCAGGGCGCCATTACCATCAGCCGGTTTCGCGTAGAGCCTGACGCGTTGCCCGGAGAGTACCGTTATCATCTGTTTGTGGCCCAATCGCGGCGAAACGGTAAAAAGGATTTCCAGGGGCGCCTTCAGCTCGTGGTCGACGCACAGCGAGGTAGCGAAGCGCTGATTTTGACGCTTCCGCCGGAGGGGCCGTTGGATAACCCGTCGTTCAAGTTGAGCTTCCGCTTTTATCAGAGGGTAGAGGGTATGTTCACAGTGCCTTCCGGAGCGGTGGTCAGGAGGGTGCATGCGCGGGTCATCGAGCAAGGGGCTTTGGTGCCAAAGTCCACGATTACATTGAATCTGTAGCGCCTGGAGACGCAAATGTTCGGTGGTAAACAATCCAAACCTCACAGCCGCATTGACGGCCTAGTGGGTGCCGGTACGGTGGTGGAGGGAAACATAACCTTCACGGGAGGGCTTCGTGTTGATGGCAGAGTGCGTGGTAATGTGGTCGCCACCGGGGGGCAACCCTCCACGCTGGTGCTCTCTGAGCAAGGCCACATCGAGGGTTTGATCCGCGTGAGCCATGCGGTGATAAACGGCACCGTGGAAGGTCCAGTGCATGGCTCGGAGTACGTCGAACTGCAGGCGAAAGCCAAGGTCACAGGAGATATTAGCTATCGCACACTTGAGATCCAGCTTGGGGCTTTGGTACAGGGTCGTCTGGTTCACGAGCCAGTGGAAACCGCCAAGGTCATGCCCCTCAAGGCTTCGGCGGGGCAGTCAGATTGATCCTGACGGGCAGCCTTGCCAACAGTTTCACGAACCAGACTTAGCAGGAGCGAGCCATGAACGCAGTTGCTGAAATGCCGGCCCCGCTGGTTTTTACCGACAATGCCGCGGAAAAGGTGCGCCGGTTAATCGAGGAAGAAGGTAACGACGCGCTCAAACTGCGGGTGTTCGTGAGCGGGGGAGGATGCTCGGGCTTTCAGTACGGATTCACCTTCGAAGAACAAGCCCAAGAAGATGACACGGCAATGGAGAAGGACGGTGTCACGTTGCTGATCGACCCCATGAGCTATCAGTACCTCGTAGGCGCAGAGATTGATTACCAGGAGTCCGTGGAGGGCGCGCAATTTGTCATCAAGAACCCCAACGCCACGTCCACCTGTGGTTGCGGTTCATCGTTCTCAGCCTAGTTGTCGTACTCAGAACGCGGAGAGGTGTTGGCCCCGGTCGCCATTGCTGCGGTCAGGCGGGGTAACAACCGCCCAATAAGCGCGGACCCGCGGCACCGGTAACCGCGGGCAAGTTGCCAGGTTGACGGTTGATCCACTGTCGGGCCAGCCAGGCGAACGCGATGGCTTCAACCCAATCGGGATCTACGCCGAGGGCCGCGGTGGTGTTCACCGGGGTGGAGCCCATGCGTAGCTGCAAGGCATCCACAAGTGCGCCGTTGCGGGCCCCTCCGCCGCACAGAAATACCGCCTGTACGCCGCTGCACCATGTTTCGAGGGCAACCGCGATTGCCTCCGTGGTGAAGGCCAATAGGGTGGCTTGCACGTCGTCGGGTTTCGCCGCGCTATCGATCTGACGCACCAGCCAGTCCAGGCAGAACAACTCCCGTCCGGTACTCTTCGGCGGCGTTGCAGCCAGAAACGGTTCACAGAGCATCCGGCGGAGTAGTGTCGCATCCACACGCCCCTTGCGTGCCCAACGCCCGTCTTCATCGAAAGGTGTGCCAAGGTGGCGCTGGGCCCAGGCGTCCATGAGCACATTGCCCGGGCCACAATCAAACCCAGTGACCGTTCCGCCTGGGGGAAGATTGGTGATGTTCGCGATTCCCCCCACATTCACCACAGCACGATGTTCCGTGGCGCTGCCGAACGAATCGGCGTGAAAAGCCGGTGCCAGCGGCGCCCCCTGTCCACCAGCAGCGAGGTCTCGATTGCGGAAGTCACAGATTACATCGATGCCGGTGGCTTCTGCGAGGCGCGCGCCATCCACCAGCTGAATGGAGAAGCCCGACGCAGGCCTGTGACGAATAGTCTGGCCATGGCAACCGATGGCGCGAACCGAGGCGCTTCCCATACCGGCCTTGTCGAGCACTGCTCGCACCGCTCTTGCGTAGAGGCTGGATAGCGTGATTCCAGTGGCTGCGGCGCGTTCGAGTTCGTTGCAGCCCGGGCTGCTCAGCGCCAAGCACTCGGTGCGTAGCGTCGACGGATATTCAATAAAACAGGTCGCGAGAGTACTCGCAGCGGCGCCGTCCCAGCACACCAGGGCAGCATCCACCCCGTCCAGGCTGGTGCCGGACATCAGCCCCACATAGGACTCCAGCCCGGGCACGACGGGGAAGGAGCGCTATTCCAGCGCCGCCAGGTTGGCCGAGCGCAACAATTCAAGCAAACCCTGGCGCTCAAGGGCGCTACGCTCGAAAGCGGGTTTCAAGTCGGCTGTTATGGGCGCGCCCGGCGGCGTTGCGTGACGAAGCGGATCCACGTGGGTGCCGTTGAGATGGAACTCATAATGCAAATGCGGCCCGGTAGCCATTCCTGTGGCGCCAACGAACCCGATGGTGTCCCCCTGTCGAACGCGGGCGCCAGCCGCAAGGCCTTTCCCAAAAGCCGACAGATGTCCGTACAGCGTTTGGAAGCCGCCCGCATGGCGCAGAATCACAACCTTGCCGTAGCCGCTCTTGGTTCCAGCCATCGAAACCGTGCCGTCGGCGGTGGCCCGGACCGGAGTACCGGTGGGAGCGCCGTAGTCGATACCCTTGTGGGCCCGCCACACCTGCAACACAGGGTGCAGGCGGGCGGAAGAGAAGCCCGAGGTGACGCGCGAGAATTCCAGCGGTGAGCGCAGGAAAGCCTTGCGCACGTTGCGCCCGTCGGCGGTGTAGTAGCCGCCGCGCCCGTCGCCGCCGTCGAACCAAAAGGCCTGGAGCACATTACCCTGATTGAAAAATTCTGCCGCCAAGAGCCGACCACTACGCCCTGGCTCGCCATTGATGGTTTCCACCTCGTAGAACACGGAAAACCGGTCGCCGCGGCGCAGATCGCGCAAAAAGTCCACATCGCTTGAGAAAACATCTGCCAACTGGGCGGCAATCGCTTCGGGTAATCCCGCCGCATCGGCCGCCGCGAACAATGATGTCTGTACCGTGCCGGACTTGAGCGCGGTGCGCCGCTCGATGACCGGTGCCACGTCGTCGAGTACGAAGCCGTCCCCGTTACGGCGAACTGCGAGGGCTGCCTTTTCGGTGCGATATTCGAAACTCAACAAGCGATTGTTAATGCCAGTGATGGCGCGAACCGTACGTCCCGGAACGAGTTGGTAGAGCGCGCGTGCCTCACGGTTTGCTGCGAGCCAAGAAAGAGCGTCGGGATCGTCTATGCCCAGCCGTGCGAATAGCTGCGCGAGAGTGTCCCCGCGCTGAATGCGTTGCTCGCGCCAGAAACGATCTGCGAGGGCAGGTGGGTCAACGGCCACAGGGGCCAGCATTACCTCTTGCACTACTCTCTCGAGCGGAACGGTTTCGGTGATCGTCTGAGGCGCGATACCGAACGCCGCCACGACACCCAAGAATGGAATGGCAGATGCCAACGCCAGCAACCGAAGTCGCGGCCTTGCGGAGGGGCTTTGCGCTAGAATCGCGCGCTCTTTTTCGGGCGTCTGCACGGGGCGCCAGCGGTTGAGGTCTTGGTATGTTCAAAGACAAACACAACCGCGGAGTTTAGCAGAGACGGACGGTTCGGTCGCTGACCCTGTGCAATCCGCTCCATCAACCCCTCGCCAGCTTGTGCAGGCTGGCGGCTCTTGCACTACAGGCGAGTCCCATGATTGCGGTAGAACGGCAGCTCGAGGTCATCAAGCGCGGCTGCGAAGAATTGCTCCTCGAGCAAGAATTGGCGGAGCGGCTCAAGTCTGGTCGTCCCCTGCGGGTAAAGGCTGGCTTCGATCCTACTGCGCCCGATTTGCATCTCGGCCACACGGTGTTGATCAACAAGCTCCGCCAGCTTCAGGACCTGGGCCATCACGTGCTGTTCCTGATCGGCGACTTCACCGGCATGATCGGCGATCCGACGGGAAAAAATGCCACTCGCCCGCCCCTTACCCGCGAGCAGGTGAACCAAAACGCCCAGTCTTACACCGAACAAGTGTTTCGCATTCTGGATCGAAAACGCACGGAGGTCTGTTTCAATTCCACTTGGATGGACTCCATGTCTGCGGTGGATATGATCCGCTTGGCTGCTACCCATACGGTGGCCCGCATGCTCGAGAGAGACGACTTTGGCAAGCGATACCGGGACAATCGCCCCATCGCCATCCATGAGTTTCTCTATCCGCTCGTGCAAGGCTATGACTCTGTGGCGCTCAAGGCAGACCTGGAGCTGGGCGGCACGGATCAGAAGTTCAACCTGCTGATGGGACGAGAGTTGCAGAAACATCATGGACAGCCGCCGCAGTGCGTGCTCACCATGCCGCTGCTCGAAGGCCTTGACGGCGTCAACAAGATGTCAAAGTCCCTCGGTAACTACGTGGGGATAACCGATCCGCCAGGAGAGATTTTCGGCAAGCTCATGTCCGTCTCGGACACACTCATGTGGAGGTACCTCGATCTGCTCTCTTCGCGCACGCTTGGCGAACTGCGCGAATGGCGGGCCGAGGTGGCGGCGGGGCGAAACCCTCGCGACATCAAGGTTCTACTCGCATGGGAGATGGCGGCTCGCTTTCACGGCGAGGCAGCGGCGACGCGTGCGCAGGCCGAGTTCGAGGCACGCTTCCGCCAGGGTGAGATACCCGAAGACATGCCCGAAGTGGTTATTGCAGCCACTTCCGAAGGGCTTGCGGTCGGCGCGGCCCTCAAGCATGCCGGACTGGTGGCCAGCACGTCCGAGGCGTTGCGCATGATCGACCAAGGGGGAGTTCGGCTCGACGGCGAAAAGCTTTCCGATCGCACCTTGAAACTTGCCGTTGGTCGCAGTTACGTGCTGCAAGTGGGCAGGCGCAAGTTCGCACGACTCGTGGTGACTTGAGAGAAATTGCCAGAGCCCAAAAAAAAAGCCCTTGACGGGGGTTTTTCGGTCCCTATAATGCGCGCCTTTCGCCGGTCTTGCGGCGACGCTCTTTAACAGAAAGAACAGCCGATAGGTGTGGGCGCCTGGTGGGTGTAGGGCATGCTTTGGTGTCATTTAGGCGATGAGTCTAGGTGGTGTTGTGGCGTGTCTGATCTGGCCTGGGTGCTCGC
>JBIIUM010000154.1:0-7751 GCA_044339985.1 Burkholderiales bacterium
AACATCTCTTCCATCTCCGGACTGGTGGGGCAGGCCTTCGTGCACATGGGCTACAACGGCGCCAAGGCGGCCATCCACGTGATGACCAAGGCAGCCGCGGTGCAATTCGGCCGCGAGGGAATCCGCGTGAACTCCGTGCACCCGGGCTACATGCCTCCCATGCGCACCTCCGTCACCTCGGCCGATCCGGCGCTGCGCGAGCGGCTCATGGCCTCCATTCCGCTGGGCCGCTCGGGGCGCCCCGAGGAAGTGGCCAGCGCGGTGCTGTTCCTCGCCTCGGACGAGGCGTCCTACATCACCGGCGCCGAACTGGTGGTGGACGGGGGATTCCTGGCGGGCTGACGGCGACGGTCGCCGGGTTGGCGCGCCCCGGAGCCGTCACTTCTCCACCAGCTCCCGCAGCGCCTTTTCGCCCTTCGGGCTCAGGAATGGCCGCATGCCCGCCCAGGGAATCGTGATCGCCTCTTCGCAGGCTCTCGCGGCGTGGGAGAGCTTGGGATAGAACACCATGCCCGAGGAGGAGGGGTACGTGAGGTAGAGCACGTCGCCTTCGAGGACACCGCCGCATTCCCCAGAGGGATCGTCGCGCCGGCCGTAGCGCGAAGCCACGAGCTTGAGGAGGCGCCTGGAGGTGATTCCCTGCGTGCCGCTGCTGCCGCTGATCCACGAGTCCACGTCCACGGGCTGGTCGTCGCGGAGATTCCACACCCGGTAGGCCTCGATCCCGCGGTGGGGATGCGCGCCGCCGCAGAAGAACCCCGAACTCTCCTCGAGCACCAGGAGACGCGCGTTCCAAAACACCGGGACGAGGCCCATGCCGAAGTCCGGTGGCGCCATGGCCGTGCCCGCGACCGCTCTGGCGCAGTCGTAGTAGCCGGCAGCAGCCCTGCGCTCCCAGTCCGCCAGCATCTGCTGCAGCCGGGGAAGGCGGGCGGCTTCCGGGTGCGAGAAGCCCGTGATGTTTCCCTCCAGCAGGGACACGCCACGATAGGTGTAAGACCTGTCGGCGCCCTTGAACACGGTGTCCCTGCTTGCCACCTTGCGTCGCTGCACGGCCTGGGCAACGCGCGGCTCGTCGTAGGCCTGGTCGTGGGCATTGCATTCGTACTTGCGTTTGCCGTTCCCGTCTTCCGTGGCCTCCGTGGGGGCCTGCAGCTCGAGCCGGATCGGCACGCGCCGCTGCCCGTCCTCGCTCACCCACTCGCCGGTGAGGGTTCGGGAATCCGGGGCGGCCTCGGAAAAGATCCATGAAGCGCCGGCAGGCGTGTCCTCCGCCTCTGCCCAGGTGCCGCCCCGCGCGCGATCCTTTTCCGTGAGCGGGATGTCCCTGGCGTGCTTCCGGTAGTAGTAGAGCCCCCCGCCGCACGACTCGGGAGACAGCACCACCACCACCGGTTGCGCGCCGATGGTGCCGTGCCACAGGCCGTAGGGAGCGATCCGGCGCACCACGGGCCTGGGCCGGGATTCCGCCAGCGCGATGCCTTCGGTGCCGAAGGCGAGCCACTTCCCGCGGTCCGCACCGGGCACGGCTTGTTCCAGGTCGTCCGGGTCGTCCGGGGTTGCGTTGCGGCAGGTGCATTGCAGGAGGGTGTTTCTCGCGTCGCCGGGCCTGCGGGTGAGGACGCAGACCTTGTTCATGCCGACGGCGACGGCATCGACGCCGGCGGGCGGCACATCGGGCACGGCAAGCTTCACGGGCGTGGGGCTCGGGGGGGAGGGCGCAGTGCAAAACTGCCCGGACGCATCATTGTCTCCCCAGCAGTACGCCTCCCCCCTGACCACGGCGCAGGTATTGCGGTCCGTGAGCGCCACCTGCGTCACGCCGGAGGCAACGATGGTGGTGGGTATCGTCGGAGCCACGCGTGCGCCTTCCGCCACACCCACCTGACCGTGCAGATTGCGGCCCCAGCATTGCAGCGAACCTCGCACAACCACACAGGTATGCCAGGCGGCTGCGACGGCAGTCACGCCCCGGCCAGGGGGAATGATGGAAACGGGCTTCAACTCGGTCCGGGAGGTTTTTTCCCTGAAGAGCAACAACCCCCAGCACTGCAGGCCACCATCCGCGACGGCGCAAGTGTGCTGGACGCCCATGGCCACGCTGGTGACGCCCGAGGCGATGACGGTGATCGGCTGCAGCACCGTGTCCCGGCTCGCCCCGCCTCCGATGGAACCGTTGTAGTTGCGCCCCCAGCACTGCAGGGCTCCATCGGGCGACAGGATCACGCAGGTGGACCCACTGGTCACCGCGACCGACGTCACGACGCCCCTCACCACCGAAGATCTGGTGGGTGCGGTGAGCTTGCCGCCCGCCTTGCCCGTGCCGAGTTGGCCAGTCTCATTGTTGCCCCAGCAGAAGAGCTCGCCTTTCACCACCGCACAGGTGTGAGGTTCGAGAGGTCCGCTGCTGATCGCCACGTCGGTGACGCCCTCCGGCAGCACCGTGCTGGCGCCCCGCGTGAACAGGAGCAGCGATTTCCGCGCCGTGCCCGGGTTGCTTCCAGCGCAACGCAGCGCGCCGCCGTGGGTGATCCCGCAGGCGTTGTGTTCCGAGAGGACGATCTTCCGAAGATCCGTCACGGGCTCCGCGCGGAGCGCCGGCGCTGCCATCAGGACCAGCGCGCCGCACCACGGCAGCGCTGCGCGCCGGATGCGCCCGGCAAGGGCCCGGGGGACGCGGGCGGGCGCCGGCGCGCTCCATGGCTGGGCGGCGGGGCGGAGAAACAAGGCTACAGCACCTCCGCGGCGTGATCGGCCAGCCGCGAGCGCTCGCCGCGCTGCAGGGTCACGTGGCCGCCGTGGCTCCAGCCCTTGAAGCGGTCCACCACGTAGGTGAGCCCCGAACTGCCCTCGGTGAGGTAGGGCGTGTCGATCTGCGCGATGTTGCCCAGGCACACCACCTTGGTGCCGGGGCCCGCGCGGGTGATGAGCGTCTTCATCTGCTTGGGGGTGAGGTTCTGGGCCTCGTCGATGATGAGGAACTTGTTGATGAAGGTGCGCCCGCGCATGAAGTTCAGCGACTTCACCTTGATGCGCGTGCGGATCAGGTCGCGGGTGGCGGCGCGCCCCCACTCGCCGGCGTCCTCGTCGGTGTGCATGAGCACCTCGAGGTTATCCTCCAGGGCGCCCATCCAGGGGGTCATCTTCTCCTCCTCGGTGCCGGGCAGGAAGCCGATGTCCTCGCCCACGGGCACGGTGACCCGGGTCATGATGATCTCGCTGTAGCGCGACTCGTCCAGCACCTGGGTGAGGCCGGCCGCGAGCGTGAGCAGCGTCTTGCCCGTGCCGGCCTGGCCCAGCAGGGTGACGAAATCCACCTCCGGGTTCATGAGCAGGTTGAGGGCGAAGTTCTGCTCGCGGTTGCGGGCGGTGATGCCCCACACGGCGTACTTCGCATGGCTGTAGTCGCGCACCAGGGTGAGCACGGCGGTCTTGCCGCTCACCGATTTCACCTGGGCGTAGAAGGGCCGCTCGCCCTCCTGGTAGATGAATTCGTTCACCAGCAGGCTTGGCACCAGCGGGCCATGCACGCGGTAGTAGGTGAGGCCCGCCTGCGTCCAGGTCTCCGTGTCCTTGCCGTGCTGATCCCAAAAATCCTCCGGCAGCGCGGTGACACCGGTGTAGAGCAGGTCGGTGTCCTCCAGCACCTTGTCGTTGAAGTAGTCCTCCGCCGCCAGGCCCAGGGCGCGGGCCTTGATGCGCATGTTGATGTCCTTGGATACCAGGATCACCTGGCGGGGCGCGTGGCGCTCCTGCAGGAACATCACCACCCCGATGATCTGGTTGTCCGTCTTGCCGGCTGCCAGCCGCGCCGGGAGCTCGGCGGGAATGGCCTCGGTCTGCAGGAACAGCCGGCCCGTGGCCTCGCGACTGGCGCTGTGGATGGGAATGCCCGACTCGATGTCGTCCGGTGCCCGGTTGACGATTTCGTCCAGGGTGCGGCTCACCTGGCGGGCATTGCGCGCCACCTCCGACATTCCCTTCTTGTGGGCGTCCAGTTCCTCCAGCGTGGCCATGGGGAGGTAGATGTCGTGCTCCTCGAACCGGAACAGGCTGGTGGGGTCGTGCATGAGCACGTTGGTGTCCAGCACGAACAGCTTGGTGGCGGCGGCCTTGAGGGGGGTGACGTTAGCCGGTTGTGCCTTCTTCTGGATCATGGTGGTGGTGGTCCTGTGAAGAACAGCGGGGGCTGAAAACACAGACGCCGCCGGGGTTCGGAACCCCGGCGGCGTCTGTGGGCGGAAAAGCGGCGGTGGCTGCGAGGCCTGGAGGCAGCGATCGCAAGCGGCGCCGCGGGCGGCGCCGACAGCGGCCGGGCGCGGCGCCCGCCCGGGGTGGCGATGGATGGGGCGGGTGCCGGCTCAAGCGGCTGGCGCGCCCAGGGCTTTCACGGCGGCCAGCACCTCCTCGGCGTGGCCGGGCACCTTCACGCCGCGCCACTCCCGCCGCACCGCGCCCTTGCCGTCGATGAGGAAGGTGCTGCGTTCCACGCCGCGCACCTGCTTGCCGTACATGTTCTTGTTCTTCATGACGCCAAACATGTTGCACACCGCCTCGTCGGGGTCGGAGATCAGGGCGAAGGGGAAGCTCATCTTGGCCTTGAACTTCTCATGGGAGGCGATGGAATCGCGCGATACGCCGAAGATGCTGCAATTCAGCGCCTGGAACTCGCCGTGAAGATCGCGAAACGCCGCGCCCTCGGTGGTGCAACCGGGCGTGTCGTCCTTGGGATAGAAGTAGATCACCAGGAGTTTGCCGGCGTGGTCCGAGAGCTTGAAGGTGATGCCGCCGGTGGCGGCGGCGGAGAAGTCGGGAACGGGGAGGTTTTCGAGCATGGGCATTTCCAGGAGCTGCGGTGATGGGAACTTGAGCCAATCGTGCCCAATCGTTCGTGACGAATCAAGCGCGCCGGCCGCTCAGGCGAACTGCGGCAGGAACTCTCCGCCCTGCAGCGCCAGGGTGCCGCTGCGCCCCGGCACGGCGGCCGTGGTGACCTCGTGGCGCGGCAGGTCCCGGGCAGTCAGCGCGTCGAAGTAGTCGCGCAGGCTCACCAGATCCCAGCCCTGAGCCTTCCATCCGGCCAGCAACGTATCGAATACCGGAGCGAGCAGGCCGCCCTCCAGTTCGGCGTGCAGGGTGTACACGTGTCCCGACGAGGGTGGCTGCGCGGTGAGGCCCAGCAGGTGGCCGGCCACGTTTTCGGGGCCGAGTCCATCAATACCGATCAATTCGTCCAGGGTGGGCAGGGTGGTGGGCAGTTGCGGGCAGGCGATGATTTCCGCTTCGTACAGCGGCACGAAGGGATGGGTGCCGCGGGTGTCCGAGCAGTAGTCAAAGCCCAGCCGCTGGGTGAGCCGCCAGGCATGGCGGTTCATCTGCCAGCCCGCGGCACCGTGCACGCGCGGCGCCTCCTTGAACACGTCGGTGAATCGGTTGCAGGCGGCTTCCATTTCGCGCCGGGTCCAGGCTTCGCCGGCGCCCGCCACGCCGTCCTGCCAGCGCACGTGGTCCCAGGCGTGCACGCCCACCTCGAAGCCGGCATCACGCACTGCCCGAAGCTGGGCCTCGCAGCGCCGGCCGATGTCCGGACCGGGCAGCAGCGTGCCATAGAGCAGCGTGGTGAGGCCGTAGTGGGACAGCACCGAGGTACGCCGCACTTTGCGGGCAAAGCCCGGGCGAAAGGCACGCCGGATGGCGCGGCCGGTGTGGTCCGGGCCAAGGCTGAAGAGGAAGGTGGCGCCGGCACCATGGCGCTTCAGCACCTCCATCAGCCGCGGGACGCCCTCGCGGGTGCCGCGATAGGTGTCCACGTCCACCTTGAGGGCAAGCCGGGGGCGGGCCGTGCCGGCATCGGGTTGCGGCCCCGGGGCAGCGGCGAGCGCGGCGTCAGCGTGCGGGTTGGGTGACGGCGCCGGCGCGTCGTTCATTCCACAAGCCCCCGGGCCTCGCCCACGTGGCCGCGGTAGGCCTCGAAGATGTGGCGCAGCGCGGTGGCCATGTCCACCTTTGGTGCCCAGCCCAGCTCGGCCATGGTGTTGGCGATGGCCGGCACGCGGTTCTGCACGTCCTGGTAACCCTTGCCGTAGTAGGCATCGGCGGTGGTCTCCACCAGCCGCACCTTGGCCGCCTGATCGCGGTACTCGGGATAGGCGCGCGCCAGCTCCAGCATCATGGTGGCCAGCTCGCGCACCGAGTAGTTGTTGGCGGGGTTGCCGATGTTGTAGATGTGCCCGGTGGCGCAGCCGCCCTCGTTGGCGATGATGCGCATGAGGGCGTCGATGCCATCGTCGATGTAGGTGAAGGCGCGTTTCTGGTGGCCGCCATCCACCAGCTTGATGTCTTCGCCGCGCACGATATGGCCGAGGAATTGGGTGATCACGCGCGAACTGCCTTCCTTGGCGGTGTGAATGCTGTCGAGGCCCGAGCCGATCCAGTTGAAGGGCCGGAACAGCGTGAAGTCGAGGCCCTCCTGGGCGCCGTAGGCCCAGATCACGCGGTCCATGAGCTGCTTGCTGGCCGAGTAGATCCAGCGCTGGCGGGCGATGGGCCCCAGCACCAGTTCGGAGGTGTCGGGGTCGAACTGCGCGTCGCGGCACATGCCGTACACCTCGGAGGTGGACGGGAAGACGATGCGCCGGCCGTGCTTCACGCACTGACGCACGATGGGCAGGTTGGCCTCGAAGTCGAGCTCGAATACCCGCAGGGGCTCCTTCACGTACAGCGCCGGCGTGGCGATGGCCACCAGCGGCAGCACCGTGTCGCACTTGCGCACGTGGTATTCGATCCACTCCTTGTTGATGGTGATGTCGCCCTCGAAGAAGTGGAAGCGCTTCTCTTCCACCAGAGTGCCCAGGCGGTCGGCCTGCATGTCCATGCCGTACACCTCCCAGTCGGTGGTCTGGATGATGCGGCGCGAGAGGTGGTGGCCGATGAAGCCGTTGACACCGAGGATGAGAATCTTCTTCAAGGGAAACCTCTTGCAGGAGCAGTCAGGCGGCGGCGCGAAGGCGCCCGCCGGGAAGGTCGGCTAAATCCACGTGCTGGCCGGCGATTTCAAGATCGAGTACGGGCAGGGCGCGGCCGTCGCCGCAGGCGGCCAGCAGGCGGTCGCCGTCGCGATAGAAGGTACCCGGTGCCTCGGCCGTGGGCAGGCTCGCGTGCAGGGTGCGCAGCACCCGCGCCGGGCGCCCTTGCAGGGTGGTGAAGGCGCCTGGGTAGGGCGGGGCCACGCCGCGCACCAGATCGTGTACCTGGCGCGCCGGGCGCGTCCAGTCGATGCGGCCGTCCTCGGGCTTGCGGCCGCCGAAGTAGCTGCCGCTGGCGATGTCCATGACGCGGCGCGGCGCGGTGCCCGCCGCCAGTGCGGGCGCCTGGCGATGCAGGACCATCTCGGCGGCCACGGTGACCTTGTCGAACACCTGGCGGGCCGTGTCGTCGGGCAGGATGGGCACGGCCTGCTGGTCCACCAGGTCGCCTGCGTCGGGCTTGGCCACCATGTGGTGCAGGGAGGCGCCGGTTTCGTGCTCGCCGCGGATCACCGCCCAGTTCACCGGCACGCGCCCGCGGTATCGGGGCAGCAGCGAGCCGTGCATGTTGAAGGCGCCCAGCCGCGGCGCGGCCAGCAGCGCCTCGCCCAGCATGTGTCGATAGTAGAAGGAAAACAGCAGGTCGGGCGCGGCTTCGCGCACGCGTGCCAGCAGCAGTGGGTCGGATGGCGAATCGGGCGTGATCACCGGCAGGCCGTTCTCGGC
>JBIIUM010000155.1:0-7668 GCA_044339985.1 Burkholderiales bacterium
GCCGCGGCCGAAACTCAACTCCACGCGCATGATGGGCAGGGCAAGTGACGAAGCGCGCGACTATAGCACCTGGGCAGGGGTATGGAACGGGGCGGCGGCTGCGGTAGCCAAACATGAGAAAATGCTTTCAAATAAACGCATAAATAATTGTAAATAAGACTGTTTTAATTGAGAAAAACAAGGATACTTGCCATGGCTTCCGAGCTTTCTCCCGCAACGCAATCCGCCACTGCGTCTCGTGCGTCTATCCGGCTTCTGGCTTTTTCCGGCAGCCTGCGCACCGGGTCGCTCAATGGGCAACTCGTCCACGTAGCAGCCGAGGGCGCTCATGCCGCCGGTGCCCACGTCACCGTGGTCGCTCTGCGGGACTATGTTCTGCCTTTGTATGACGCCGACCTGGAAGCGCAACACGGGTTGCCGGCCAACGCCCGTTCCCTGAAGGCGCTGTTCATCGGCCATGACGGGTTGCTGATCGCTTGTCCCGAGTACAACGGCTCGCTCACCGCGGTACTCAAGAACGTGCTTGACTGGGTATCGCGGCCCGACGGTGCCCAGTCCGGCTTGCTGCCCTACGAAGGCAAGGTGGCCGGGTTGCTGTCGGCCTCCCCCGGCAATCTGGGTGGGCTGCGAGCCCAGGACGCCGTGCGGCAGGTGCTGGTGCAACTGGGGACCCTGGTGGTGTCGCGGCGCCTGGCAGTACCTCGGGCCCATGAGGCTTTCGAGGCGGACGGGCGCCTGAAGGACCCGCGCCAGGAGGCCGCCGTGCATGCGGTGGCGGCCGAGGTGGTGCGAGTGGCCCGCGGCCTCGGCGGCGCCGGCACCGGCGGTTGAAGAGCGCCGGGTGCCCCGGGGTGGGCGTCCCGAGGGATGGGCGTCCGCCACGGTGCGCTTCCCGGGAAAGGCGCACCGCCGCGGTGCGTCGAGCGGGTGCCTTGCGCGGCTCGTTACTGCAAGTGCTTGAACTGTTTTGTCCCTCGGGGGGTGGAGCCCCGTGGCACACGGGTTGCACTGGAAGCAGCAAGACACATGTTCGATCCGCCCGAGCCCGGCGCCCATGCAGCCTCCTTTTGACGAAATGCACGCCGCCGATGGCGCGGTGCGAGACCATTACCGCTCGCTGGCGGACTGGATCGCTGCCGCGCCAACGGAGCGCATCAAACAGATGCGCGAGGCGGCAAACATGCTGTTCCACCGCGTGGGCATCACCTTCGCGGTGTATGGCGAGGAGGCCGGCGCGGAGCGCCTGATCCCCTTCGACATGCTGCCTCACATCATTCCGGCGGCGGAGTGGCGCCACCTGGAGGCAGGGCTGCGTCAGCGGGTACGGGCGCTCAACCTGTTCCTTCACGACATCTACCACGGCCAGGAGATCCTCCGGGCCGGACGCATTCCCGCCCAGCGCATCACCGGCAACAAGCTGTTCAAGGCGGAAATGGTGGGCCTGGACGTGCCGGGTGGCATCTATGCGCATGTGGCGGGCGTGGACCTGGTGCGCGCCGGCGCCGGCGAATACTACGTGCTCGAGGACAACCTGCGCACGCCCTCGGGCGTGTCCTACATGCTCGAGAACCGCAAGATGATGATGCGGCTGGTGCCCGAGCTTTTCGCCCGCCAGCCCGTGGCGCCCGTGGAGCACTACCCGGACCTTCTGCTGGACACGCTGCGCGCCGTGGCGCCCGGCCAGGCGGAAAACCCCGTGGTGGTGCTGCTCACCCCGGGGCAGTTCAACAGCGCCTATTTCGAACACGCCTTTCTGGCCCAGCAGATGGGCATTGAACTGGTGGAGGGTGCCGACCTGTTTGTGGAGGACGACACGGTCTTCAAGCGCACCACCGCCGGACCCGAGCGCGTGGACGTGATCTACCGACGCATCGATGACGATTTCCTCGACCCGCTGGTCTTCCGGCCCGATTCCATTCTGGGCGTGCCCGGTCTGGTATCGGCCTACCGGAGGGGCCGCGTGACGCTCGCCAATGCCGTTGGCACCGGAGTGGCAGACGACAAGTCCGTATACCCCTTCGTGCCCGACATGATCCGCTTCTACCTGGGCGAGGAGCCGCTGATTGCCAACGTGCCCACCTACCAGCTGGGCCGGCGGGAGGACCTGGACTACACCCTCGCGCACCTGGACGAACTGGTGGTGAAGGAGGTGCACGGCTCGGGCGGCTACGGCATGCTGATCGGTCCGGCGTCCAGCGAGCGCGAGCGCGAGGCCTACCGGCTGCGCATCCTCGATGCGCCCGAAGGCTTCATCGCCCAGCCCACCCTGGCGCTGTCCACCTGCCCCATCTTCGTGGAGCAGGGTATCGCCCCGCGCCACATCGACCTGCGGCCCTTCGTGCTGTCGGGCAAGGAAGTGGTGATGTGTCCCGGCGGCCTAACGCGGGTGGCGCTGCGCGAGGGTTCGCTGGTGGTGAATTCCTCCCAGGGCGGCGGCACCAAGGACACGTGGGTGCTCGAGGCATGAACGCACCCAAGCGAGCATGGCCATGCTGAGCCGCACCGCGTCGAACCTGTACTGGATGGCGCGTTACGTGGAGCGGATGGAAAATGCCGCACGCATCCTGGATGTGACCTACCGCATGTCGCTGGTGCCCAAGGATGCGCGGCTTGCCCACCAGGAGTGGTATGCCCCGCTCAACATCACCGGCACCCTATACCCCTTCGGCGGCCGCTACAGCAAGGTGGACGCGGCAGGCGTGCTGCGCTTCATGGCGCTGGACCCCGACAACCCCTCCAGCATCGTCTCTTGCGCCCGCGCCGCGCGCGAGAACGCGCGGGCGGTGCGCGGCAGCATCACCTCCGAGATGTGGGAGGTGATCAACGCCACGTGGCTGGAGCTGCAGAAGCTGGCCGGCAGCGACCCGGGTTCCGACCGGTTGCTGGCGCTGTTCGACTGGGTGAAGGAGCGCTCTCACCTGTTTCGCGGCGTCACGGTTGGCACCGCGCTGCGCGACGAGGCCTTCCACTTCAACCGCCTGGGCACCTTCATCGAGCGCGCCGACAACACCGCGCGCATCCTCGACGTGAAGTACCACGTGCTGCTGCCCAGCATCCAGGACGTGGGCGGGGCGGTGGACTACTACCAGTGGGCGGCGGTGCTGCGCTCGGTGTCGGCCTTCGAGTCCTACCGCAAGGTCTACCGCGACGTGATCTCGCCGCTCAAGGTGGCCGAACTGCTGGTGCTGCGCGACGATTTGCCGCGCAGCCTGCACCTGTGCATGGGCGAGGCCTACGACATCCTGCGCCACATCTCCGGCCCCCGCCCCAACGAGGCGGTGCGCCTGGCCGGCGAGATGCACGCCGGGCTGCACTTCGCCCGCATGGAGGACATCTTCTCCGGCGGCCTGCACGAATACCTCACTGCCTTCCTGAGCCGCATCCAGCGCCTGGGAGAGGCGGTGCACGAGGCCTTCTTCGCCCGCGGCGCGGGCGCGGCGGCGGCCTGAGGCACGGGTTTGGCGTGCGCCGGCCCGCGTGGCTATAGTCTGCCGGCATCCTTGAACACGGAAGGGGAACCCGGTGACTTACTGCGTGGCCATCATGCTCGACTCGGGCATGCTGTTCGCATCCGACTCGCGCACCAACGCGGGCGTGGATCACATCGCCATCTTCAGCAAGATGAAGGTGTTCGAGAAGAAGGACGACCGCGTGATGGTTCTGCTCAGCTCGGGCAACCTGGCCATCACCCAGGGCGTCACCAACATCCTCGACCGCCATGGGCACCTCGACCCGCAGCGCGAGTCCATCTGGACGGCGGGCAGCCTGTACGACGTGGCCACCATGGTGGGGGACGCGCTGCGCGAGATGCAGCGCCGCGACGGGCCCTTCCTGGCCCAGGGCAACGTGGACTTCAGCGCTTCGCTGCTGCTGGGCGGCCAGATCGCCGGCGAGCCCATGCGGCTGTTCAACATTTACGCCCAGGGCAATTTCATCGAGGCCACGGCCGACACCCGCTACTTCCAGATCGGCGAGAGCAAGTACGGCAAGCCGGTGCTCGACCGGGTGGTGAGCGGCGCGACGCCGGTGGCCGAGGCGGCCAAGTGCGTGCTCATCTCCTTCGACTCCACCATCCGATCCAACATCTCCGTGGGGCTGCCCATCGAGATGCTGTGGTACCCCCGCGACGCGCTGCGCGTGGGCGCCTACAAGCGCATCACCGAGGGCGATCCCTATTTCGGCATGCTGCGCCAGGGCTGGGGCGGGGGGTTGCGGCGGGTCTTCGGCGAGTTGCCCAACCCCGACTGGCTGGCCTGAGGGCGGCGGTGCGCCCATGACCATCCGCGTGGCCCTGAGCCACCGCACCACCTACCGCTACGACCGGCTGGTGAGCCTGGGCCCGCAGCAGGTGCGCCTCAAGCCCGCGGCCCACACCCGCACCCCCATCGAGAGCTACTCGCTGCGCATCAGCCCCGCCAGGCACTTCGTCAACTGGCAGCAGGACGCCTACGGCAACTTCGTGGCGCGGCTGGTGTTCCCCGAGAGGACCCGCGAGTTCACGGTGACCGTGGACCTGGTGGCCGACATGACGGTCATCAACCCCTTCGACTTCTTCCTCGAGCCCGAGGTCGAGCGGCTGCCCTTCACCTACACCGAGGTGCAGCGGCGCGAGCTCGCGCCCTTCCTGGACACCGGCGAGGACACCCCCGCCCTGGCAGCGTTCGTGGCGGAGCAGCGCGCCGCCCTGCCCAGGGAGGGGCGGCCCACGGTGGATTTCCTGGTGGCCCTCAATCAGGCGGTGCACGCGCGCACCCGCTACATCGTGCGCATGGAGCCCGGCGTACAGACCCCCGAGGAGACCCTGGTCAAGGCGAGCGGCTCCTGCCGCGACTCGGGCTGGCTGCTGGTGCAGGTGCTGCGCCGGCTCGGGCTGGCGGCGCGCTTCGTCTCCGGTTACCTGATCCAGCTCGCCCCCGACCTGAAGCCCCTGCAGGGGCCGGCCGGGCCGGAGGCCGATTTCACCGATCTGCATGCCTGGGCGGAGGTATACCTGCCGGGCGCGGGCTGGGTGGGGCTGGATGCCACCTCCGGACTGCTGGCCGGGGAGGGCCATATCCCCCTGGCGGCCACCGCCGTGCCCGGCAGCGCCGCCCCCATCGAGGGTCTGCTGGAGCCTTGCGAGACCACCTTCGACTTCCACATGACGGTCACGCGCATCCACGAGGACCCGCGCGTTACCCGGCCCTACACCGAGGCCCAGTGGACCCGCATCGATCGGCTTGGCGAGCAGGTGGACACCCAGCTGCACGCCTGGGATGCGCGCCTCACCATGGGCGGGGAGCCCACCTTCGTGGCGGCCGACAACATGGACGGCCGCGAATGGAATTTCGACGCCCTGGGCGAGCAGAAGCGCACCCTGGCGGGCACACTTCTCGACCGGCTGCACGGGCGTTTCGCGCCGGGCGGCTTGACGGTGCACGGGCAGGGCAAGTGGTATCCGGGCGAGCCGCTGCCGCGCTGGGCGCTGGGGCTTTTGTGGCGCGCCGACGGCGAGCCTCTGTGGCGGCACCCGGCGCTGCTGGCGGGCGACCGTCCCGGCGAGGCGGGCCTTGCCCAGGCGCGGCGCTTCGCCGCCGCCCTGGCGGGATTGCTCGGCGTGGGCGCCGATGCCCTGATCGAGGCCTTCGAGGACCCGTGGGATGCGCTGGCGGCGGAACAGCGTTTGCCCGAGAACGCCGATCTGCTCGAGGCCGCCGCCGGCGACACGCTCTCGCGCAGCCGGCTCGTGCGGCTGGCGGAGGGCGCCGTGGCCGATCCGGTGGGGTTGGTGCTGCCCCTGGAAGCGGCACCCCGCGCCAAGGCCTCTGGCGCCACCCTGTGGCGCACCTCGTCCTGGCCGCTGCGGCGGCCGCGATTGTTTCTGCTGCCGGGCGACTCACCCCTGGGGTTGCGTTTGCCGCTTGCTTCGCTGCCCGAACTGCTCCCCCACGAGGAAGAGCCTCTCGTGCACCCCGATCCCTTCGCGCCGCGCGCGCCCCTGCCGCCCGCGCGGCAGCGGGCCGGCGAGGGCGGCGCCGAGGCCGTGGTCCCGCCGCGGCCGGTGGTGAAAACAGCCCTGTGCGTGCAGGCCCGCGAGGGGCGGGTGTGCGTGTTTCTGCCGCCGCTGCCCACGGTGGAGGATTTCGTGGCGCTGGTGTCGCGCATCGAGGAGGCCGCCTCCGGCTGCGCCCAGCCCGTGCGCCTGGAGGGATACCTGCCGCCGCCCGATCCACGCATCACCCGGCTGTTTGTCACGCCCGATCCGGGTGTGATCGAGGTGAACGTGCATCCGGCGGGTTCGTGGAAGCAGCTCACCGCCACGGTGCAGACTCTCTACGAGGAGGCCCGCGCCATCGGCCTGGGCACGGAGAAGTTCATGCTCGACGGACGGCACACCGGCACCGGCGGGGGTAACCACGTGACCGTGGGCGGCCCCACGCCCGCGGATAGCCCGCTGCTGCGTCGCCCTGACCTGCTGCGCAGCCTGATCGGCTACTGGCAGGTGCATCCGTCGCTGTCGTTCCTGTTCTCGGGCATGTTCATCGGCCCCACCAGCCAGGCGCCGCGGGTCGACGAGGCCCGCGACGACAATCTCTATGAGCTGGAAATCGCCTTTCAGGAAATGGCGCGCCAGCAGAAGTCTGGCGAGGAGACGCTCAGGCCCTGGCTGGTGGACCGGCTGCTGCGCCACCTGCTGGTGGACCTCACGGGCAACACCCACCGGGCGGAGTTTTCCATCGACAAGCTCTATTCGCCCGACGGCCCCACCGGGCGGCTGGGGCTGCTGGAATTCCGCGCCTTCGAGATGCCGCCCCACTGGCGCATGAGCGCGCTGCAGATGCTGCTGCTGCGTGCGCTGATCGCGCGCTTCTGGAAGACCCCCTTCACCGAGCGCCTGGTGCCCTGGGGCACCGCGCTGCACGACCGCTTCATGCTGCCCCACTTCGTGGCCGCGGACATGGACGAGGTGATCGACGATCTCAATCGGGCGGGCTATGGATTCGAGGCCGGGTGGTTCGCTCCGTTCTTCGAATTCCGCTTCCCGCGCTTCGGCACGGTGCTCTACCAGGGCGTGGAGCTGGAGTTGCGCCAGGCCCTGGAGCCGTGGCACGTGCTGGGCGAGGAGGCCGCGGGCAGCGGCACCACCCGCTACGTGGATTCCTCCGTGGAGCGGCTGCAGGTGAAGGTGCGCCACATGAATCCGCAGCGCTTCGCCGTGCTGTGCAACGGCCGGCCCGTGCCGCTCGCGCCCACCGGGGAGCGGGGCGAGTACGCCGGCGGGGTGCGCTATCGGGCCTGGCAGCCGCCCGCGGCGCTGCATCCCACCATCGCCGTCCACACGCCGCTGGTGTTCGACCTCTACGACACCTGGAGCGGCCGCGCCGTGGGGGGCTGCACCCATCACGTGATGCACCCGGGCGGGCGCAACTACCAGCGCTTTCCCGTGAACGCCAGCGAAGCCGAGGCGCGGCGGGTGGCGCGCTTCCAGGCCACCGGGCATACGCCGGGGCCCGTGGAGTACCGGCCCGAGCGGCCCAACCCCGCCTTTCCCCTCACCCTGGACCTGCGCCGGGCGCCGGATCACGGGGTGGGCGTGGGCCTGCCCGAATCGCACGAGCCGGGGGCCCAGCAGTAGCGGCCGGGCCCCATGCCGGCAGCGTCCCGGTGCCAGGGGCTGGGTGTGGCACG
>JBIIUM010000034.1:0-24189 GCA_044339985.1 Burkholderiales bacterium
CGCTCCAGCGGGTAGGTGGCGTGAATGTGGGGTTTGAGACGGCCCCGGGCGAGCAGTTCCATCAACTCGTCATTGTTGCGCCGGTTGGCCTCGGGCTCGGCCTTGGTGAAGGCGCCCCAGAAAACCCCCACGATGGCGCAGCCCTTCAGCAGCGCCAGATTCAGAGGCACCTTGGGAATGTCACCGGCGGCGAAGCCCACCACCAGGAAACGGCCCTTCCAGGCCATGTCGCGCAGCGCCGGCTCGGAGTAGGGCCCGCCCACCGGGTCGTAGACCACGTCCACGCCCTTGCCGGCGGTGATCGCCTTGACGCGCGCGCGCAGGTCCTCGGCGCCGTAATTGATGGTCTCGTCGGCGCCATTGGCGCGGCACACGGCAAGCTTGGCATCCGAAGACGCGGCGGCGATCACGCGCGCGCCCATGAGCTTGCCGATCTGCACCGCGGCAAGGCCCACGCCGCCGGAGGCGCCGAGCACCAGCAGCGTCTCGCCGGGCTGGATCTGCGCGCGATCCTTGAGCGCGTGCCAGGAGGTGCCGTAGGTGAGGATGTAGGCCGCGGCGTCCACGAATCCGACGCCCTCGGGCACCCGGATCAGCCGCTCGGCGTCGCAGAGCATCTCCTCGGCGAAGGCGCCCCAGGTGCTGGCCGCGATGACGCGGTCGCCGGGCTGCCAGCCGGAGACGCCCTTGCCCACTGCCTTCACCACCCCGGCGGCCTCGCCCCCGGGCGAGAACGGCGGCTCGGGCTTGAACTGGTAGCGGCCCTGGATGATGAGCGTGTCGGGGAAATTCACGCCGGCGGCCTTCACCGACACCACCACCTGACCGGGGCCGGGCACCAGCGAGGGCACCTGCTCCACCACCAGGTCCTCGGGCGGGCCAAGCTTCTTGCAGAGTACCGCCTTCATGGGCTCACTCCCTTGAGAATGCCTTCCACCTGCCGCCAGGCGGCCTCGGCGAGCGGTCGGGCGCGACGGCCCGAGTCGATGGCATGCTGGCTGGCGGCGGTGCCTGCCACCACGCGGCCCATGATGCCCTGCAGGATCGCCGCGAGGCGGAACATGTTGAAGGCCATGTAGTAGTCCCAGTGGGGAATGGAGGATCGACCGGTGCGGCGGCAGTACATCTCCACGTACTGCGCCTCGGACGGGATGCCCAGCGCCGCGAAATCGAAGCCGGCCATGCCGCGAAACTCCTGCGGCGTGAGCCGCCAGCTCATGCAGTGGTAGGCGAAGTCCACCACCGGATGGCCAAGGGTGGAGAGCTCCCAGTCGAGCACCGCCAGCAGCTTCGGCTCGGTGGGGTGGAAAATCACGTTGTCCAGGCGGTAGTCGCCGTGCACGATGCTGGTCTCGTCGCCGGGCGGGATGTTCTCCGGCAGCCAGGCGATGAGGTTCTCGAAGGCTTCGATGCGTTCGGTTTCTGAGGCGCGGTATTGCTTGGTCCAACGGGCGATCTGGCGCTCCAGGTAATTGCCGGGTTTGCCGTAGTCCGACAGGCCCACCTTCGCGTAATCCACGCTGTGCAGCGCCGAGATCACGCGGTTGAGATCATCGAAGATGGCGGTACGCTGCGCACTGGTGGCGCCCGGCATGGACGGGTCCCACAGCACCCGGCCCTGAATGAACTCCATCACGTAGAAGGCCGTGCCGATCACCGTGGTGTCCTCGCACAGCACGAAGGGCCTGGCCACCGGCACATCGGTGCCGTGCAGCGCCGAGATGACGCGGAACTCCCGGTCCACGGCATGGGCCGAGGGCAGCAATTCTCCCGGCGGCTTGCGGCGCAGCACGAAGCGCTGAGCGCCCGCGCTGAGCAGGAAGGTCGGGTTGGACTGGCCGCCCTTGAACTGCTCCACGGCAAGCGGCGGCGCGAAGCCCGGAATGCGCTCGGCGAGGTAGCGCTCCAGCGCCGCCTCGTCGAAGCGATGCCGGTCTTGAACAGGCATGGTGCCTACGAATTCTTCGTGCATGACGGCGGGGTTGTCCAAGCGGGCGGGCAGGATACCACCCCGCCGCGGCCGCCGGGCGCCGGCGCAGCGCCTCGGCGCCGGGGTGCTAGACTCCCGCGCCTCACAAAGGCGGAGCAGGCCGTGCGGGAATTCAAGGGCAAGGTGGCGGTGGTAACCGGCGGGGCCAGCGGTCTGGGCCGTGCCATGGCATGGCGCTTCGCTACCGAAGGCATGGCCGTGGTGCTGGCCGACGTGCAGCAGGATGCCCTGGACGGCACCGTGGCCGAATTCCGCAACGCCGGGCACGAGGTGCTCGGGGTGCTTTGCGACGTTTCACGGCAGGACAGCGTGGATGCCGTGCGCGATGCGGCGATGCAGCGCTTCGGCAAGGTGCACGTGCTGTGCAACAACGCCGGCGTGGCCCCCGGCGGTCTGGCCTGGGAAAGCACCCTCGAAGACTGGCACTGGTGCCTGGGCGTGAACGTCTTTGGGGTGATCCACGGCCTGCGCAGCTTCGTCCCGCACATGCTCGCCCACGGCGAAGAGGGCCACATCGTGAACACCGCCTCGGTGGCCGGGTTGATCTCGCCGCCAGGCATGGGGATCTACTGCGTGTCGAAACACGCCGTGGTCACCCTCACCGAATGCCTGCACCACGACTTGGCCGCCAAGAGCCCCCTGGTGGGCGCCTCGGTGCTGTGCCCGGCCTACGTGCCCACGGCCATCGCCGACTCCGAGCGCAACCGCCCGGCCACTCTCGCCAATGCCCCCCGCCCGCGCAGCGCCGAGGACGAGGCGCGCGAAGCGCTGCTGCGCAAAGCAGTGTCCTCGGGAAGGATAACGGCCGCCCAGGTGGCCGATGCGGTGTTCGAGGCTGTGCGTGACCGCCGCTTCTACATCCTCACCCACGGCAAGATCAAGAAGGCCTTCGAGACGCGCATGCAGGACATCCTGCTGGAGCGCGAGCCCTCCGACACCTCTCGCCCGCCGTCGCAGCCCTGATCCACGTCCACAGGAAAACAGCCATGCCGAACATCGGTGTTCTGCTCAAACAGGAAATCTCGCGTCTGGCCCGCCGGGAGACCCGCACCCAGCTCGAGACCCTGAAGCGCGCCTCGGCGCAACACCGCCAGAGCATCGCCGCGCTGCGTAAGCAGATCATCACCCTGGAGCGTGAGCTCGGTCGCGTGTCGCGCCATCAGGTCACGGGCCCCGCCCGGGCAGCCGCCACGGAAAGCAATGCGCCGAAGGTTCGTTTTTCCTCCAAATGGCTCCGGCCGGCGCGCGAGAAACTCGGTCTGTCTGCCGCCGATTACGGCAAGCTTCTCGGCGTGACAGGCCAGACCGTGTACAACTGGGAACACGGCACCAGCGAGCCCCGGCAGTCGATCCTGCAGCGAATCGCCGAACTGCGCAGCATCGGCAAACGCGAAGCACACGCCCGGCTGGATGCCCTGAAGGGCGGCAAAGCCAAGCGTGCCGCACCCCGCGAGGACGCGGCCGGAAAAAACAGGCGCAATGGCGCCGCCGCGAAACCCGCGGCCGCCGGCACACCGGGACGGGCACGCAAGGGCGCCCCCGCTAAGCGCACCGCCAGGGCTGCGGCTCGGCCGCAGCCCGCGCCATCCCCCAAAGCCGGGGGAGACAAGACACCACGGGCCAGCAGCGGCGACGCGCCCGCGGCCAGTAAAGCGAAACCCGCGCGAAGAGCCAAGACCCCCGCGGCAACGCCTCAGGTGAAGACTGGAGCCTGAGACCCCGGGCGCCCGCTGCACCCTTGCGGGGCGGCGACGCCGGCTCCGCCAGGGGGCAAGAAGCCCCTCCTGAGATGGCGCGCCGCGCGCGCCGCAGGACTCGCCTCAGCGCTTCGGCGCAGCCAGGTTGGCGTGGTTTTTTACGAAGGCCGCCATGCGGCCGATACCTTCGCGAATGGCCTCGGTGGAAGCGGCATAGCTGAAGCGGATGTGCTGGCCCTCGCCTTCGGCCCGCGGGCCGAAGTGGATGTCGGCCAGCACCGCCACGCCGGCCTCGTGCAGCAGCCGTTTGCGGAATTCCTCGGAGTCGGCCGCGCCCACCATCCTGCAGGCCTCGGTGACGTTGGGCCAGGCGTAGAAGGCCCCGCCGGGGGACTGGCAGGTGACGCCGGGCACCTGGTTGAGAAGGCCCACGATCAGGTCGCGCCGCTCCAGGAACACGTTGCGCATGTGATCGGCCGCGTCCTGCGGCCCGTTGAGCGCCTCCACCGCCGCCCACTGGCTGATCTGCGAGGCGCACGACTCGGTGTTGGTGATCCAGGTGGTGAAGTAGGGCGCGAGCGCGCGGTTGGCCATGAAGCCCAGCCGCCAGCCGGTCATGGCCCAGGTCTTGGAGCACCCGTCGGCGATGATGGTGCGCTCCTGCATGCCGGGCAGCGACGCGATGGAGACGAATTCGCCGTCGTACACCAGCCGCCCGTAGATCTCGTCCGCGAACACCCACACCTGGGGATGGCGGCGCAGGATGGCGGCGATGGCCTCCATCTGGGCGCGCGGGATGATGCCGCCGGTGGGGTTGTGGGGCGAATTGAGTATCAGCAGCCGGGTGCGCGGCGTGATGCGCGCCTCGAGCTCCGCCGGGTCGAAGTTGAACCCGCGCGACTCGCGCAGGTTGATGGGCACCGGCACCGCGCCGTTGACGCGTATCTGGGAGTCGTAGATGGGAAAGCCGGGGTTCGGATAGATCACCTCGTCGCCGGCACCGTAGTCGGTGGTGGAGAGAATGGCATAGGCGATGAAGGGCTTCGCCCCGGCCGCCACCACCACGTCGGCGGGCAGCACCTCGATGCCGCGGGTGCGCGACAGGTAGCCCGCCGCCGCCGCGCGCAGCTCGTCGATGCCCGCCGAGGGCGTGTAGCCGTGCCGGCCGCCGCGGATGGCCGCCACGGCCGCGTCCTGGATGTTGACCGGCGTGGGAAAGTCGGGCTGGCCGATGCAAAAGGACACGATGTCCTTGCCCGAACGCATCAGCGCATTGACCTCGGCCAGCACCACGAATGCGTTTTCCGTGCCCAGGCCGAGGGCGCGCTTGCTCACTTCTGCCATGTTGATCCTCTGAGGTGGCGGGTTGTCGTTGGCGGGTTTGCGGCCCGCTACCAGGGCAGGCCGCTGTAGAAGGCCGCCAGGTCGCGGATGTCCTGATCGGTGAGATCGGCCGTGGCGTCCCACATCATGTGCATCGCCATGGTCTGGCGGCGCTCCTTGTTGCGAAACTCCGAAATGGCCGCCACCAGGTAATCGTAGTGCTGGCCTGCGATCCGCGGGTACAGGCGGTAGCCCGCCGAGCGGCCGTCGCCCTCGTGGCAGGCGGCGCACGACTCGGAGATGGCGAAGCCGCGCTTCGGGTCGCCGCGGTTGCCGGCAGCAGCGGCCGGACCGGCGGCCACCAGCGCCGCCAGGGCCAGGGCCGCAAAGACCATCGCCGGGCTCTTCACGCCCGCACCCCCTGCGCCTGCAGCTCCGCGGCCTGGCGGATCGCCTCGCGGATACGGGTATAGGTGCCGCAGCGGCACAGCACCCCGGACATGGCCGCGTCGATGTCCTCTTCGGTGGGCGCGGCGCGCTTGCGCAGCAGCGAGGTGGCCGCCACGATCTGGCCCGGCTGGCAGTAGCCGCACTGCGGCACGTCCACCTGCTGCCAGGCGCGGATCACCGGGTGCCCCGGCTGGCGGGCGAGCCCCTCGATGGTGGTGATGGAGAGCCCCTCCACCACGCTCACGGGTAACATGCAGGCGCGCGTGGCCTCGCCCGCGATCAGCACCGTGCAGCAGCCGCACAGGCCGCGCCCGCAGCCATACTTGGTGCCCGTGAGGCCGAGGGTGTCGCGCAGCGCCCACAGCAACGGGGTGTCCGGGTCGATTTCCAGGGAGGCGGGCTTGCCGTTGAGCGTGAAGGTGACCCTCTTCATGGTGCGCTCCGTCAGTCGAGAGTGCTGTAATAGCGCGCCAGAGCCTTGAGGCGCGCGTCGTCCAGATGGGCCACGGCGCCGGCCATGACACTGCCGTTCAGGCCGCGCACGCGGCCGGCGCGGTACTGGCGCAGGATGTAGACCAGATACTCGTAGTGCTGGCCGGCGATGCGGCCATTCCAGGGCATCTGGGCGGCAAGCCCATCCGGGCCGTGGCAGGCCGCGCATTGGCGCACGTCCTGCTCAAGCTGTTCGATGGACGGGTTGTCGCTGGCCGCCACCGGCCCGGACAGGCTCGCGCCCAGCACCGCCGCGAGAAGCACGCGCCCGGCTACCGACCGGCCGCGGGGCCCATCGCCCATCACGCACCATCCTCCGAGAGCCATCGACACAGCGCGGAGTTTACGGCCTGCGGCCGCTCCATCGGCGCCATGTGGCCGCATTCCTCCACCACCTCGAGCCGCGCGCCGGGGATGGCGGCGGCCATTTCCTCGTGGGCCTCCAGCGGCGTGAGCGCGTCCGCGCGGCCGCACAGCACCAGCGTGGGCACGCCGATGCCCCCCAGGCCGGGCCGGCTGTCGGCCCGCCCGATGATGGCCTCCTGCTGGCGCAGGTAGGCCGCCACACCCACGCGCTCGGCCATGGCGCGGATCCCGGCCACCAGTGGCGCATCGTCCAGCCGCGAGGCGTGCACCATGAGCGGCAGCATGATCCGGTTCACGGGCGCGAAGCCGCGCTCGCGCTGCGCCAGGGCCATGAACTCGCGCCGCTGCCGCGAGCGCTCCGGCGTGTCGGGCCGCGCGCTGGTGTCGAGCAGGGCGAGCCGGCTCACCCGCTGCGGCGCCTGCCGCAACACCTCGAAGGCCACGTAACCGCCCATGGAAAAGCCCGCCAGGGCGAAGCGCTCGAAGGGCGCCTCGGCCAGCACCCTTGCCGCCATGGCGGCCATGGAATCGTCGCGGGTGACCTCGGCCACGCGCATGCGCGCCACTGTGGCGAGGCCGCCGAGCTGGGCGCGCCAGACGGCGGGGTCGCACAGCAGGCCGGGAATGAGGAGCAGCGGAGGCATGGGCGCATGGTACCGGCCCTGCCCCGTCCGGTGCAGCACCACAGCCCACGGGCTTGCTGCGCGTCTAGAATGCGGCCCGATTTCCTCACGAGGCATTTCCATGGAAAAGAACCTGCAGGTCCTGCTCGCCCGCCGCCCCGACGGCTGGGTGCAGGAGTCCGACTTCAACATCGTCGAAACCGACCTCCCCCGCCCCGCCCCCGGCCAGGTGCTGGTGCGAGGCCACTGGATGTCGCTGGACCCCTACATGCGCGGCCGCATGAACGCCGGCAAGTCCTACGCCGCCTCGGTGGAGATCGGCGACGTGATGACCGCCGGCGTGGTGGGCCAGATCGTGGAATCCCAGCACCCTCGCCTGAAGGCTGGGCAGTTCGTGGTGGGCTCGCTGGGCTGGCAGACCCACGCCGTGGCCGATGCCGCCGCGGTGACGGTGGTGGACCCGGACAAGGTGCCGCTGCAGGCCTACCTGGGCGCCGTGGGCATGCCCGGCGCCACCGCCTGGATCGGACTGCTGGAGCACTGCACACCCAGGACCGGCGAAACCGTGGTGGTGTCGGCGGCCTCGGGCGCCGTGGGCGCCATCGTGGGCCAGCTTGCCAGGCTGCAGGGCTGCCGCGCCGTGGGCATCGCCGGCGGCGCCGCCAAGTGCGAGTACGTGGTGAAGGAGCTGGGCTTCGACGCCTGCGTGGACTACAAGGCCGGCCGGCTGTTTGAAGACCTTCGCGCCGCCTGCCCCTCGGGCGTCGACTGCTATTTCGAGAACGTTGGCGGAGAGGTGATGGACACCGTGTTCCGGCTGCTGAACCCCTTCTCGCGGGTGGCGCTGTGCGGCCTCATCTCCGAGTACAACACCGAGCCCTACGGCGTGACCATGATGCGATCGCTGCTGGTGAACCGCGTGAAGCTGCAGGGCTTCATCGTCTCCGACCGCATGGACCTCTACACCCGCGCCATCGGCCAGCTGGCGGGGCTGGTGGCGTCGGGCCGGCTGCGCTACCGCGAGACCGTGGCCGAAGGGCTGCGCAGCGCGCCGCGCGCCTTCATCGGCATGCTGCGCGGCGAGAACTTCGGCAAGCAATTGGTCAGGCTTCTGTAGCGCGGCGGCGCGCCGCCGCGTACCGCGCATTCATGCGATCCACCAATCCCCCATAAGGAATCAGTCAATGAACATCCTCGTCACCGGTACCAGCAGCGGCTTTGGCCGTCTCACCGCCGAAAGCCTCGCCAGGGCGGGCCATACCGTGTTCGCCACCATGCGCGACACGGCGGGGCGCAACGCCGCGGCAGCCCAGGCCCTTGCCGCCATCCCCAACGTGCATGTGCTGGAGATGGACGTCACCAGCGACGCCTCGGTGGACACCGCCATGGCGGCCATCGCTGCCCGGGGCCCGCTGCACGGCGTGGTGAACAACGCCGGGCGCTTCTCCATGGGTGTGCAGGAGGCCTTCACGCTCGACGAGGTGAAGTCGCTGTTCGAGACCAACGTGTTCGGCGTCTTGCGCGTGAACCGCGCCGCCCTGCCCCACCTGCGCAAGCAGCGTGGCGGCGCCATCGTCAACCTCTCCAGCATCGTGGGGCGTTTCTCGCTGCCCACCCTCGGCACCTACGCAGCCACCAAATTCGCCGTCGAAGCGCTGGCCGAGGCCCAGCGCGACGAACTCAAGGGGCTGGGCATAGACGTCACCCTGGTGCAGCCGGGCGCCTTCCCCACCGAGGTGGGCAACAACGGCCTGTACGCCGCGGACGCCGCGCGCGCCGAGGCCTACGGCCCGGTGGCGCAGATCCCGCAGAAGATGGGCGAGGGCCTCGCCCAGTTGTTCGGCAGCCCGATGGCGCCCAAGCCCCAGGATGTGGCCGACGCCATCGTGGAGATCTTCGCCATTCCGGCCGGCCAGCGCCCGGCGCGCGTGCTGGTGGACGCCCTCACCGGCGAGCCCGTCAGGGCGCTCAACGAGCACCACGAGAAACTGCGCCACGAAATGATGGCGTCGTTTGGCCTGGCCTGAGGGCCGCGGGCATCAAGCGCCCGCCTCGATCGCCCCGCGGGTGAGGCCCGCGAGGGCGATCAGTTCCTCGTGCAGTTCGAACCACACGGTGTGCACGCTCTCGGCAACCAGACGGGTCATGGCGCCGGACTCGCGGGCCGCGGCCCGCGACACCGCGCGGTGGAGCCGCTCCGCCACGCCACCCAGGCGCGGCACCTGGTCCGCCAGGCGCCGAAGCAGCGGCGCCACCTCGCCGTGCAGTGCCTGCAATCGCGCAAGCAGCGCATCGTCGCGCAACCGGTCGGCGCGATCGGCGGGCCGTCCGTCGGGCCCCAGCTGCCAGTCGGTGAGGATGCGCTTGAGCGCCCTGTCCAGGGGCGCGAAATCGCGATAGAGCGAAGCCATGGCCTCCGGGTCCACGCTGCCGCGCTCGGCAGCCATCAGTTCGGCCATGCGCGCGCGGCCCGCAGGCGTGAGGCGGCAGGCAGACGCCTCGACGTTGCACAGCCCGGCGTCGCGCAGCGGCGCCAGCGCGTGCACAACGTCGTCGGCCCCGGCCTGCAAGGCCTCGGCCAGCACGGAGACGCCCGGCCGGCCCTTGAGCGCCATCAGCCGCAGCAGGGACAGCTCATCGGCGCCTGAAGCCGACGGGCCGGCAGCCGCCAGGAAAGGACCGGCCGTCGCAGGCGCACCGCTACCGTCCGGACCTGCCCCCACGACCCCGACGGCGCGCTGACGGGGGCCGTCGGGGAGATCGGTCTCCAGGCCCCACGCGCGCAGCGTGGCGAGGTCTCCGCCGTCCTCCCCACCCGCCGCCGGGGCGGCGAGCGTGCCTTCCCACACCCGGCCGCCAGCGCCGTCCACCGTGACATAACGCCCCGCCAGCGCCGTGACGGTGCCAGCGCCGCACCCCACCACGCAGGGGCGCCCGAGTTCGCGGCTGACCACCGCTGCGTGGGAGGTGGAACCGCCCCGCTCGGTCACCAGGGCGCGGGCCGCGATGACGCCTTCCAGGTCGTTGGGACTGGTGCACACCCGGGCGAGGATCACGTCCTCGCCGCGCGCGGCACGCGCCACTGCCTCGGCGGGATCGGTGACCACCACGCCCACGGCCACGCCCGGGCAACCGGGCTCGCCACGGGCGGCGGGCTGCTCGCGCACCGCGTCGGGCAACAGGCGCAGGCGCGGCAGCAGCGCCACCATTGCGGGATCGATGCGCCGCACCGCCTCGCGGCGATCGATGAGCCCCTCGCCAGCCATGGCCACGGCGATGCGCAGCGCCGCCTGGGGCGAGCGCTTCGCGGTGCGGGTCTGGAGCAGCCACAGGCGGCCCGACTCCACGGTGTACTCCACGTCCTGCACGTCGCGCGCGTCGCGCTCCAGCACCCCCGCCGCCTCGAGCAGCTGCGCGTGCACCTGCGGCAGCTGCGCCTGCAGCACCGCCAGGTGGCGCGGCGTGCGCCGGCCTGCCACCACCGACTCGCCCTGGGCGCATGGCAGCCACTCGCCCCAGGCGCACGCCTCGCCCGTGACGGGATTGCGGCTGAACAGGACGCCCGTGCCCGAGCGATCGTCCAGATTGCCGAACACCATTGCCTGGACGGTCACCGCCGTGCCACCGTCCTCGGACAGCCCGCGGTTGGCCCGATAGACCCGCGCCCGCTCCGACTGCCAGGAGGCGAACACGGCGGCCACGGCGGCGCGCAACTGCTCCAGGGGGTCGTCGGGCACGGGGGCATCACCGCCGCCCAGCACCACTGCCCGGAACTGCGCCGTGAACGACGCCCTCACCCGGGCCGCGAAGGGCGCGTCGCTCTCGCGAGCCAGCGCCGCCTCCACCGCGTCGTTGATGCCCAGGTCGAGCACGGTGTCCATCATGCCGGGCATGCTGTGCGCGCCCCCCGAACGCACCGACACCAGCAGCGGCCGCGACGGGCCGCCGAAGCGTCGCCCCGTGCCCGCCTCCAGCGCCGGAAGCGCCGCCAGGATGGACTGCCGCAGCGCGGCGTCCAGCACCCGCCCGTTGCAGAGATACTCGCGGCAGGCACGGGTGGTGACGGTGAAGGCCGGCGGCACGGGCAGGCCCAGCGCGTGCATCCGGTTGATGCCCCACGCCTTGCCGCCCAATTCGTCGCGCCCCAGGGTGCAGTGCCCATCCAGCGGCACGACCCGCGGCAGCGGCGCTACGGCATCGGCATTCGGGGGCAACGGGCGGCTCCTGTGGCTTCAGTGCACCGTCACCGTGCCGGTGCTGCCGTCCACCGTGACGGTGGCGCCCTCCCGGATGCGCCGCGTGGCGCCAGCCACCGACACAACGGCGGGAATGCCCAGTTCGCGCGCCACGATGGCGGCGTGGGAAATGGCTGCGCCGGTTTCCACCACCACCGCGCCAGCCTCCATGAACAGCGGTCCCCACGACGAATCGGTGATCACGGCCACCATCACCTCACCGGGCTGCAGCGCGGCCACTGCGTCAAGTGAGGCGACGATTCGCGCCCGCCCCGTGTGCCGTCCCGCCGACACGCCCAGCCCCGACAGCGTCTCGCCGGGGCGTGCCACCGGCCAGGACGCCCCGGCCCCGGCACGGTCGAGGAAAGCCGACAGCGGCGGAGGTGCGCCCTCGAACACGAAGGGCGGCTCCTTGGACTGCAGCAGCGTAAACCGCGCGGCGCGCTCGGCAATGGGCCCGCCGAATGCCGCCGGATCGGCGAGGAAATCGTCGAACTCCTCGTCGAGCACCATGAGCACCTCCTGCCAGCGGCCCAGCACGCCGCGCGAGACCAGCCTGCCGCCCAGTTCGCGCAGCGTGCGGCGTCCCTCGTCAATAAGCCGCGCGCACAGCGTCTTGGCCGCTTCGCGGGCGGTCAAGTGCGCGCTGGCCGCTTGCACCGCCCCCAGGAACTGCCCCCGCGCCGCCGGATCGGCCGCCAGCCGTGCGGCCACCGCTTCCACCGCCTGCGTCCGTGCCGCCTGCAGCGCCTGCGCGCGGCGCACCGGATCAGCCGTGTCGGGCGCCTCGCGTGCGCGGTCCAGAAGACCCAGCGCGAGGTGCGGATCGCTCGCATAGGTGGGCGAGCGGTAATCCCACACGCTCGGGCCCACGAAGCCCCAGTGGGCGATGAAGCCTTGCCACTCGCGCAGCAGTGCGCCGGCGGCCGGGTCGGCGCTGGTACGCAGCCGTTCGAGCAGGCCCTCCACGCCACGATCGAACTGCGCCATCAGAGAAGGCGCGGCACGTACGCTCCGCGACAGCGTCCAAAGGGCCAGGGTGGGGCTGGCGGATTCCACCTCGGCCTCGGTGACCGTGACGCGCGCAAACTGCTCTGAAGCCCCCGCCGCCTGGCAGAGCTGCCCCGTCACGCTCACCAGCACGTTGGCGCCATAGGTCACCAGCACATGGCGGCGGAACAGCTGGCCCATCATGGCTGCGTGGGAACGCAGCCAGACGAGCAGTTCTCGGTCGGAACGGGCAGTGAGGTCGGGCCGGTGCTCAAGGAAAGCGTCGAGGGCGCGACCCTCCTGCGCCACCTGACCGCCAGGGTCGCCCGTGAAGAGCGACTGCAGCCACGCACCCGCGGCCGCCGTGCGCGCCGGATTTGCATCGTGCGGGTCGGGCCGGTAGGGCGGCACCTCGGGATCGTCGCCGAACAGCGAGCGATCCATGGCCTCCACCGTGAGACCTGGCACGCGCACCGCCATCACCCGGGTGACCGACTGGTTGATGTAGACGTAGCCGCCGAAGCAGGCGCACACCTCCGGCTGCCCGGCAGGCTTGAATTCGTCAGGCGTGAACACGCCCATGTGGCAGAAGGCCTCGCGCCAGGCGGGCTCCAGCGCCTTGCGCCCCAACAGGCTCCAGGTGATGGGCGAGGCCACCTCCACGAAGACCTCGCCCGCATTGCCTCGGGTCCAGACGGGGAACCGCTCGCTGGGTTGGTCGTCGCAGATCCAGATGCCGTCGGTCATGGGTAACCCCGCGCGCAAGGCCGGCGCCATCCGCGTGTGGACGCGCCCCGGGCCAGGGCAATCTGCGCCCCCATCCGGTCCCTCGCCTTGACCCACATCAATGGGGCGGGCGCGCACCGAGAGCGGGCGGTTACCATTGAGCCCCCCTTGCAACCGCCCCCGAGAGCCATGTCCTGGAAGACCGCCTACCGTTCGCTCTACTACGCGGACATGCCCGAGCCCGACGACCTGGTGCTGCCGCGCGCGCACACCGCGCTGTTGGTGATCGACGTGCAGAACACCTACCTGGAAAGGCCCGACCGCAACTCGCTCGACGCCGCCGGCCGCGCCGCCTACGACCGGTGGACGCCGTTCCACGAGCGCATGAGGCAGGTGGTCATCCCCAACACAGCCGCCATGATGGCCGCCTTCCGAGGCGCGGGCGTGGAAGTGATGTTCGCGCGCATCGCCTGCCAGACCCGCAACGGCCGAGACCGTTCGTTATCCCAGAAGATGCCCGGCTTCAACAACCTGCTGCTGCCCAAGGACGAGCAGGCCTCCCAGATCGTTCCGGCGCTTGCCCCCCGCGACGACGAGATCGTGGTCACCAAGACCACCGACAGCGCCCTCACCGGCACCAGCCTGCGGCTGATGCTGCACAACGTGGGCATCCGTCACGTGGTGGTGGCGGGCATCTTCACTGACCAGTGCGTGTCCTCCACGGTGCGCTCGCTGGCCGACGAGAGCTTCGACGTGGTGGTGCTGGAGGACTGCTGCGCCGCGGCCACGGACGAGCTGCACCGCAAGGAGCTGGAGATCATCAACAACATCTACTGCCACGTGATGCGCGCGGCGGAGCTGCGGGAGATGATGGGCATCGGCTGAGCATCCGCGGCCTCGCCCGGCGGCGCGGCCGCGCCTTGCTCAGCGCTTCAGATCGTCCGCGCCCAGGAAGATGCGGTTCCACGTGGGGCTGATGAGGATCTCGTTGATGCACACGTGGGCGGGCATCTCGGCGATGAAGCGGATGGTGCGGCCCAGGTCCTCGGGTTGCAGCATGCGGGCGCGGTCTTCCTCGGAGGGCTTGACGGGGCGCTTTTCCATGATGGGCGTGTTCACCTCGGCGGGGCAGAGGGCGCAGGCACGGATGCCGTTGACGCACTCCTCCTGATTCAGGTGCGCCGTCATGGCCACCACGCCGTGCTTGGCTGCGTTGTAGGCGGGGCCGGTGAGGTAGGTGTCGAACTTGCCAGACCACGACGAGACGTTGATCACCAGCCCGTCGCGCCGCGCGCGCATGCCGGGCAGCACCGCGGCGATGCAGTAGTAGGTGCCGTCGAGGTTGACGCGGATCACCTCGTTCCAGCCGGGCGGGGTCTGGTTTTTCCAGAAGCGGGTGGGCACGTTCAGGCCGGCGGAGTTGACGAGGATGTCCACGCGCCCGTGACGAGCCTGGATGCCCTCGGCCACCGCCTGCACGGCTTGGGCGTCCATCACGTCCAGCGCAGCCGTCTCGACCTTGCCGCCGGCGGCGCGAATGGCCGCCGCCTCCTGCTCCAGCACCTCGGGGCGCCGGCCGGACATCACCACCGTGCAACCCGCCTGCGCCAGCGCCTGGGCGCCCGCCAGTCCGATGCCGGTTCCTGCGCCCGTGATCCAGGCGATCTTTCCCTCGAGGCCCATGTGCCCTTTCTCCTTGCTTGGTGGCGGGCCGTGAGGCCCGGAATCAGGATTCCCGCGGCGCGGCCGTGCCGAAGGCCTGGCGCAGCGCCGCGGCGGCGTGTTCCACCGCCTGGCGCGCCGCATCGAGCGCGCCGAGCATGATGAAAAAGCCGTGGATCATGCCCTCGTAATTCACCAGCGTGACGCGGTTGCCGGACTCGATCAGCCGCGCGGCATACTGCACACCCTCGTCACGCAGGGGATCGAAGCCCGCCACCAGCACGAAGGCCGGCGCCAGCCTCGACAGATCAGCGGCCACCAGCGGCGCGAAGCGGAAGTCCTGGATGTCCCTGGAGGATCGCAAGTACTGCTTGTAGAACCAGGTGATCGTGTTGCGCGTGAGCAGGTAGCCGTCGGCGAAGGCACGGTGCGAGGCGGTCTCGGGCTCGGGCGCGGTGGCGGGGTAGATGAGCAGTTGCAGGGCCAGGGACGGAAAGCCCTCGTCGCGGGCCAGGAGGGCGCATACCGCCGCCAGATTGCCCCCGGCGCTGTCGCCACCCACGGCGATGCGCGCGGTGTCGGCACCAATCCGGCTGCCGTGCAGGGCCACCCAGCGCAGCGCCGCCATGGCGTCGTCCACCGCCGATGGAAACCGATGCTCGGGCGCGAGCCGGTATTCCACCGCCACCACCAGGCACTGCGCCAGTCGAGACAGCCGGCGGCAGGCCGAATCGTGGGTGTCGAGGTCGCCGATCACGAAACCGCCGCCGTGAAACCACACCAGCACCGGCAGATGCTCGCCGATCATGAGCTCGCGGGGCCGGTACACCCGGACGCGAAGTGCCCGGTCGGCCACGTCGATGCGCAGCGTCTCGGCCGAGTGGACGGGCTCGTCGCGCACGTCCAGCCGCCTGACCCGCAGCGCGTACTGCTCGCGCGCCTGGTCGGGCGTGAGCTGCCAGAGCTCGGGCAGCGCGGCCTTGCGTACCGCGTCGAGAATGGATTGCGCCTGGGGGTCGAGTGCCATGTCAGGGCTTCTTCGCCGGCAGGCGCAGCTTGAAGGTGCCCGTGGCCTTGGCCAGCACCTGGCCGGCCGCGTCTCGCACCTCGCCTTCCACGAACACCAGCGAGCGCCCGGCGCGCCGGGCGTGGCCTTCGGCCACCAGCTCGCCCGTGGCGGCGGCGAGGAAATTCACCTTGAGTTCCACGGTGGTGGCGCCGGTGGCCTGCGGGTCCAGGGACCTGGCGCTCAGGCCGCAGGTGACGTCGAGCAGGGACATGATCGCGCCGCCGTGGGCCACGTGCCAGCTGTTGGTCAGCGCCGGGCCGATGGTGAGCCCGGCGGTGACGCGGCCCGGCGCCTCGGCGATGCGGCGGATGCCCAGGTGGTCGGCGTAGGGGATGATGATGTGGAAGCCACCGGTGCCCATGGCGGCGATCAGATGGCGGCGAAGCCGCCGTCCACCGGAATGCAGGCGCCGGTCATGAAGTCGGAGGCCTTCGAGGCCAGCAGCAGCGCGGCGCCTTTCAGGTCGTGGTCGGAGCCCATGCGCTTCAGGGGCGTGTGGTCGAGGATGTACTGCTCGGCGCGGTCGATCATGCCGGCGGACATCTTGCTGGGGAAAACCCCAGGGGCGATGGCGTTGACGTGGATGTTGTAGGGCGCCCACTCCGCCGCCAGCGACTTGGTGAAGTTGATCACGCCCGCCTTGCTGGTGTTGTAACCGATGGTGGGCATGAAGTGCGGGTCGGTGCCCGACAGCCCGGCGATGGAGGCGATGTTGATGATCTTGCCGCGCTTGCGCGGGATCATGCTGGCCACACCCACAGCCTGGGAAAGCACGAAGATGGCGGTGAGGTTGAGGTTGATCACCTTGTTCCACGCCTCGAGCGGGTGGCTCTCCATGGGCGCGCCCCAGCTGGCGCCAGCGTTGTTCACCAGGATGTCAATGGCGCCCCAGCGCCCGAGCACCGCCTCCACCAGCGGCTTGGCGGCGGCCGGGTCCTGCAAGTCGCAGGGATGAACCAGCACCTCGATGCCCATCTTCTCAAGATGGGCCCTGGCCTCGGCCAGCTCGCCGGCCTTGCGGGCGGTGATGGCGACCTTCGCTCCGGCCTCGCCGAGGGCCTCGGCCATCTGCAGGCCCAGCCCGCGGGAGCCGCCGGTGATCAGGGCCACATGGCCATCGATGCGAAACAGGTCGAGAACGGACATGATGCCTCCCGGGGACGAAGCGGCCGCGAACCGCCGGAGCCGCGAAAAGCCGCGATGCTACGCCGAGTTCGCGCCCGCGGAGCCGGGCCGCGCGTTCACCAGCACCACCGCCGCCAGCATCACCAGCGCGCCCAGTGCCTGCGCCCCCACCAGCGCCTCGCCGAAGATCCACCAGGCCAGCAGCGCCGCCACGGGCACCTGCAGCAGCATGGTCATGGAAACGGAAGGGGCCGAAATGCGCGACAGCGCCATCACGACGGCCCAGCCGCCTGCCAGGCCTGCAACGCCGGAGGCCACCAGCCACAGCCACGTGAGCGGCGCAAAGGACCACAGGGGCGCCCCCATGGGGAAGGCGCACGCGGCGCACACCACCGCCGCCGTGCCCTGGCTCACCAGCAGGAAGGGAAGCACCGCCATGCGGCTGCGCGCGGCGTGGGCGAGCAGGATGTAGGCAGCGTACAGGGCGCCGGCCAGGACGCACAGCGCAAGTCCCGCCAGGGAGGCGTCGGCAGCGCCTAGCCGGTGCGCCACGAACAGCGCCATGCCCGCGGCCGCGAGCACGCAGCCGATCCAGTAGGCGGCATTCGGCCTGCGCCCCCAGATCAGCCACCCGAACAGGCCCACCCAGAGGGGCGCAGTGTGGCCGAGCAGCATGGCCTCGGCCGCCGGCACCATGAGCAGCGCCTGGTTCCACACGGCGATGTCCGCGCCGAAGGCGATACCGGCCAGCACGCCCGGCCGCCAGGCAAAGGGCGCGCGCGGCGCCTCCCCGGCGGTACGCAGGGTCCACGCAAGCATCGGTCCCGCCAGCAGGCAGGCGATGGTGAAACGCCAGAAGCCCGTGGTGGGCCCCGGCTGCGCGGCAAGCTTGGGCAGGATGGCCGACAGCGCCGTGAAAGGCACGGCCAGCAGGAGCCAGCCGATGGCCGCGGTGCGGGTCACGGGATCGGCGCGCCCGGGTGCCGCCGGCACGACCCGCGGAGCGGATGCGCGCGCCCCCGGGGCGCGCGCACGCGGACTAGAACCACCCGTCCTGCATTTCCAGGCAGGTGGGATCCATCTCCGCCACCAGCTTGAACCAGTGCGCCGTCCTGGGCAGCTCCCAGCGGAAGAAGTACTGGCAGGCCTGCAGCTTGCCCTGGTAGAAATCCTTGTCCGCTGGCCTGGCCTCGGGCAGCTTCTGCACCGCCACCAGCGCCTGCTTCAGCCATAGCCACGCCACCACCACGTGCCCGGTCATCTCCAGGAACGCGTGGGCATTGGCGAGCGCCAGTTCGGCGTGGCCCTTGTCGGTGGCGCACAGGTTGTTGCGCACCACCTCCATCACGTTGGCGAGCGCGTCGGAGAGCGCGTCGCCGCAGCGGTGCAATTCGGGCGATTCGGCGCGCTTCGCCGCGCGCGCCGTCATGTCGATCTCGCGGGCGAGCAGCTGGATGGCGGCGCCGTCCTGCAGCCGCACCTTGCGCCCCAGCAGGTCGAGGGCCTGGATGCCGTTGGTGCCCTCGTGGATGGCGTTGAGCCGGTTGTCGCGCCAGAACTGCTCCACGGGATAGTCGCGGGTGTAGCCGTAGCCGCCGTGCACCTGGATGGCCAGGTCGTTGGCCGCCAGGCACCACTGGGAGGGCCAGGCCTTGACGATGGGCGTGAGCACCTCCAGCAGCAGCTTCGCCTCGCGCTGCTGGCGCGCGTCGCCGGTGCGCTCGTCGTCCACGAGGCGCGCAGCCGTGAGGCACAGGGCCAGGCCGCCCTCCACGTAGGACTTCTGCGCGAGCAGCATGCGCCGCACGTCCGGGTGTTCCACCAGCTTCACGGGCGGGCGCGTCGGGTCCTTGTCCAGCACCGGCCGGCCCTGGGTGCGCTCGCGCGCGTACGCCAGCGAGTGCAGGTAGCCCCCGTAGCCCAGCATCACAGCGCCCAGGCCCACGCCCACCCGCGCCTCGTTCATCATGTGGAACATGCAGGCGAGGCCCTGGTGCTCGGGGCCCACCAGGGTCCCCACGGCGCCGCCCTGCTCGCCGAAGGACATGACGCAGTTGGTGGTCCCGCGGTAGCCCATCTTGTGGTTGAGGCCCGCCAGGGCCACGTCGTTGCGCGCGCCCAGCGAGCCATCGTCGTTCACCAGGAACTTGGGCACCGCGAACAGCGAGATGCCCTTGACCCCGGGCGGGGCGCCCGGGATCCGCGCCAGCACCAGGTGGACGATGTTCTCGGCCAGCTCGTGCTCGCCGCCCGAGATCCACATCTTCTGCCCGAACAGCCGGTAGCTGCCGTCCGCCTGGGGCTCGGCGCGGGTGCGGATGTCCGCCAGCGACGAGCCCGCGTGGGGCTCCGACAGGCACATGGTGCCGAAGAAGCGGCCGGCCACCAGGTGCGGCAGGTAGCGCTGCTTCTGGTCCTCGCTGCCGAAGGCCGCCAGCAGGTTGGCGTTGGCGATGGTGAGAAAGGGGTAGGCGGCCGTGGAGACGTTGGCGCCGTTGAACAGCGCGAAGGCCGCCTGCGCCACGGTGACCGGCAGCTGCATGCCGCCCAGCCCGGCGTCGAAGCTCGCGCCGATGAAGCCGGCCTCGGCGAAGGCATCCAGCGCCTGCTTCACCTCGGGGATCATCTCCACGCGGCCATCCACGAACCGAGGCTCGTGCTCGTCGGCCTTGCGGTTGTGGGGGGCGAACTCCTCCTCCGCCAGGCGGTGGGCGGCCTCGATGACGGCCTCGTAGGCGTCGCGCGAGTGCTCCGCGTGACGAGCCCGCTGGGTGAGCGCCTCGGTGTCGAGCAGCTCGTAGAGGACGAAGTCGAGGTCGCGGCGGTTGACGATGCGCGCGTTCACAGCGTGCTCCCGGAGCCGGCCACAGCCGGGGCGCCCGGCTGGCCGGAGGAAGGCACGGCAGGACGCAAGGATGCCAGCCACCCCTCAAGGAAGCCGGTGTCGAAGGCCGTCTCGCGGAAGCGCGGTTCATCGAGCAGGCGAAGGTGCAGGTTGCGAGTGCTCATCACGCCCTCGACCCGCAGTTCCTGCAGCGAACGCCTCATCCGGGCGATGGCCGCGTCCCGATCCTCGGCGTGCACAACCACCTTGGCAAGCAGCGAGTCGTAAAACGGCGAGACAACGCAACCGGGAAACAGCATGGTGTCCACGCGCACGCCGGGACCACCAGGCAGCACGAGATCAGAGATCCGCCCGGGGCTGGGCATGAAGTCGCGGCCTGGATCTTCCGCGTTGATGCGCGCCTCCATGGCCACGCCACGAATCACCACGTCCTCCTGGCTGATCGTCAGCGGCTCGCCGCCGGCGATGCGGATCATCTCGCGCACCAGGTCGACCCCCGTGATCATCTCGGTGATCGGGTGCTCCACCTGGATGCGGGTGTTCATCTCGATGAAGAAGAACTCGCCGGACTCGTCGTCGTACAGGTATTCCAGCGTCCCCGCGCCGCGATAGCCCACGGCTCTGGCCAGCGCCACCGCCGAGGCGCACAGGCGCTCGCGGGTGGCCTGGGACAGCGCGGGGGAAGGCGCCTCCTCGAAGATCTTCTGGCGACGCCTCTGCAGGGAGCACTCCCGCTCCCAGCAGTGGATCACATCGCGCCCGTCGCCCAGCACCTGCACCTCCACGTGACGGGCGCGCCGGATGAAGCGTTCGAGGTACACGGAGCGGTCGCCGAAGGCGGACTGGGCCTCGGTCTGCGCGACGCTCATCTGCTGGACGAGCTCGCCGGCATCCTGCGCGACACGAATCCCCCGGCCGCCACCGCCAGCAGAGGCCTTGATCATCACCGGGTATCCGATGGCGGCAGCTACCGCGAGCGCCTGTTCCGGCTCGTCGACCACGCCGTCGCTGCCCGGCACACAGGGCACGCCCGCGCGCGCAGCGGCGTCGCGCGCAGCGGCCTTGTCGCCCATGACCCGGATCGACGCCGGGGAAGGTCCTACGAACACCAGCCCGGCCCGCTCGACCGCCTCGGCAAAGGCGGCGTTCTCGGACAGGAACCCGTAGCCGGGGTGCACGGCGTCGGCGCCGGAGTCCGCCGCCGCCTTCAGGATCGCGGCTGCGTTGAGATAACTCCGGGCGGCCGGCGGCGGCCCGATGGCAACGGCAGTGTCGGCGAAGCGCACGGCGAGGCTGTCGCGGTCGGCGTCGCTATACACCGCGACAGTCTCGAGCCCGAGTTCCCGGGCGGCCCGAATCACCCGTACCGCGATCTCGCCCCGGTTGGCAATCAGCAGACGGCGGATCTTCAGGGCCATGGACGCCTCTTCACCGTCGGGGAAGCGACCTGGTCTGGGCAACGCTCGCTCATGGGCGGTCCTAGACGATCTCGAACAGCCCTGCCGCACCCATGCCGCCACCCACGCACATGGTGACCACCGCGTACTTCACACCGCGACGCTTGCCCTCGACGAGCGCATGGCCGGTCAGGCGCGAGCCGGTCACTCCATAGGGGTGGCCCACGGCGATGGAGCCGCCGTTGACGTTGAGGCGCTCATCGGGAATGCCGAGCCGGTCGCGGCAATAGATCACCTGCACGGCGAAGGCCTCGTTCAGTTCCCACAGGCCGATGTCCTCCACCTTGAGGCCGGCCTTCTTGAGCAGCTTGGGCACCGCGAACACCGGGCCGATGCCCATTTCGTCGGGCTCGCAGCCGGCCACGGCGAAGCCGCGGAAGATGCCCATGGGCTTGAGACCTCTGGCCGCGGCCACCTTGTCACTCATCACCACGCAGGCGGAGCCGCCGTCGGAAAACTGGCTGGCATTACCCGCGGCGATCACGCCGCCCTCGATGGCCGGTTTGATGCCGGACACGCCCTCGTAGGTGGTGTCGGCGCGGATGCCCTCGTCGCGATCGGCGGTGACCTCGCGGATGCTCTCCTGGCCGGTGTTCTTGTCCACCACCTTCATCTTCACCGCCATGGGCACGATCTCGTGCTTCGTGAGGCCCTCGGCCGCGGCCTTGGCGGCCTTGATCTGCGAGGCCACACCGTAGCGGTCCTGCTGCTCGCGGGAGATGCCGTAGCGCTTCGAAACGGTTTCGGCGGTCTGCAGCATGGGCCAGTAGATCTCGGGCTTGTGTTCCTTGAGCCAGTCGTCATGGGCCATGAACTGGTTCATCTGGTTCTGCACACAGGAGATGGACTCCACGCCGCCCGCCACCAGCACGTCGTTCTCGCCGGTCATGATGCGTTGCGCGGCCAGGGCGATGGTCTGCAGGCCCGAGGAGCAGAAGCGGTTGACGGTGATGCCCGAGGTGGTGATGGGCAGGCCGGCGCGCAGCGCGATCTGGCGGGCGATGTTCCAGCCCGTGGCGCCTTCGGGGTTGGCGCAGCCCATGATCACGTCCTCCACCTCGCCGGGCTCGATGCACGCGCGCGCCACCGCGTGCTCCACGGCGTGACCGCCCAGGGTGGCGCCGTGGGTGATGTTGAAGGCGCCGCGCCAGGATTTGCACAGGGGCGTGCGGGCGGTGGAAACGATCACGGCTTCGGTCATGGGGTTCTCCGGACGGATTCAGGAAGATTCGGTCTGTGCGAGGCGGGCCCGGAGCTCGGTCTTGAGGACTTTGCCGGTGTTGTTCTTGGGCAGTTCGGGCACCACCAGGTACTGCTTGGGACGCTTGAAGCGGCCGATGTTATCAAGACAGAGCCGATCGAGCCGGGCCGGGTCGGGCGTGGCTCCCATGCGCGGCACCACGAAGGCCACCACGCTCTCGCCCCACTCGGGATCCGGGCGCCCCACCACGGCGGCCTCGGCTACCGCTGGGTCGGCGAGCAGCACCTCCTCCACCTCGCGGGGATAAATGTTGGCACCGCCCGAGATGATCAGGTCCTTGCTGCGGTCCTTGAGCCACAGGTAGCCCTCGGCGTCCGACACTCCGAGGTCGCCGGTGAACAGCCAGCCGCCGCGGATGGCGCGGGCGGTGGCCTCGGGATTGTTCCAGTAGCCGCGCATGACGATGTCGCCGCGAACGGCGATCTCGCCCACCTCGCCCCGGGGTAGCGGCACGCCGGCATCGTCGGTGACGCGGACCTCCACGCCGGTACGCACGATGCCCACCGACACCAGCCGCTCTTCGGACAGTCCGTGGGCATACATGTGCTTAGGCATGGCCGTGATGGTGCAGGGACATTCGCCCTGGCCGTAGCCGTTCCAGAAGCGCGGCCCGAAGCGCGCTAGCGCCTGGCGCACGTCGGTGGCGTAGATGGGCGCCGCGCCGCAGAGGATGGTGCGGATGTTCTCCACCCGGCAGCGCTCCATGGCGGGCTCGGTGAACAGCCGTCGCAGCATGGTGGGGGCCACGAAGAAGGTGGAACTCTCGTGGTGATCGATCAGGTGGGCGAGCTCGCCCGGGTCGAAGCCGCCGCTCGCGGGCATGACGTGGTGGGCAGCCTTCGCCACGAAGGTGAGGCCGAACAGCCCGGCCGCGTGGGACTGGGGCCCGAGGTGGAACAGGGCGTCACGCTCGGTGATGAAGTCCACGTCGCAGAGGTAGCTCCAGGCCATGAGCTGAAGGTTGCGATGGGTGAGCATGGCGCCCTTGGGCCGGCCGGTGGTGCCGCTGGTGTAGAAGATCCAGGCGAGGTCGTCGCCGACTGCCTCAGCCGCCGCAACGGGCTCGCGCAGCAGGCGCTCATAGTCGGCGTCGTCCACGTTCACCACGCGCTTTACGCACCCTGCCTCGGCGGCTGCGCGGTCCATGCCCTCGGCCAGCTCGGCGGTTACGAACAGCAACGACGCGCCGCAGTCTTGGAGGATGAAGGCCACCTCGCGCGGATGCAGCTTAGCATTCACGGGCACCACCACCAGCCCCGCGTGCCAGGCGGCGAACAGCAGTTCGAGGTAACAGGGCCGGTTGGACATCACCAGCGCCACGCGGTCGCCGGGCTCCAGGCCCGCGCCCATCAGGCCCGCGGCGAGCCGTGCCACGCGCTGCTGCAGCCCGCGGTAGTCGAGCAGCACCCGGTCACCCAGCGACAGCGCCGGCCGATGGCCGAAGGACGCAGCAGCATTGTGCAGAAGCGCAACGAGGTTCACGATGCCTCCACCCTCTCACCCCTTTGCAGAAGGGGGGGCGGGGGGAATCCCGCCGCGCCGGTGCTCATCTCGCCAGGATGGTCACGCAGCACGCCGCTGATTCCACGCCGATGAGCCCGCCGCCGTTCTCCGCGATGGCCACCTTCGCGTCCTGCACCTGCCGCGGGCCGGCCTCGCCGCGCAGCTGGGTCACCAACTCGTACACCTGCCCCAGCCCCGTGGCGCCGATGGGATGGCCCTTGCACTCCAGCCCGCCGGAGGGATTCACCGGGACGCGGCCGCCCAGGGTGGTCTCGCCGCGCTCGGCCATGGGTCCGCCCTGGCCGAAGTCGCACAGCATGAGGTTCTCCACCTGCTGGATCTCGCCCAGCGCCGTGGCGTCGTGAACCTCGGCCA
>JBIIUM010000156.1:0-7618 GCA_044339985.1 Burkholderiales bacterium
CATCCGCTTCGGGGTGCCGAGGTCTTTCCAGCGCAGGGGGGCGGTCATCATGGCTGCGTTCTCCAGGCAGTCGGGGCGTTCAGGCCACCGCCGGCAGGCGGTCGAGGCCGAAGTCCTCGGGGAAGTGTTTGAGCGCGCTCAGCACCGGGTAGGGCGTCATGCCGCCCAGGGCGCACAGCGAGCCCTGCACCATGGTTTCGCACAGGTCTTCCAGCAACCGGGTGTCGGCCGCGCGGTCGCGCCCGGCGAGGATGCGATCGATCACCTCGGTGCCGCGGGTGGAGCCGATGCGGCAGGGGGTGCACTTGCCGCAGGATTCGATGGCGCAGAACTCCATGGCGTAGCGCGCCATGTGCGCCATGTTCACGGTGTCGTCGAAGACCACCATGCCGCCGTGGCCCACCATGGCGCCGATGGAGGCGAAGGCTTCGTAGTCGAGCGGGGTGTCGAACTGCGATTCGGGCATGTAGGCGCCCAGCGGGCCGCCCACCTGCACGGCGCGGATGGGCCGGCCCGAGGCCGAGCCGCCGCCCCAGTCGTGGAGCAGTTCGCGCAGCGTCACGCCGAAGGCCTTTTCCACCAGGCCGCCGCGGCGGATGTTGCCGGTGAGCTGGATGGGCAGGGTGCCGCGGGAGCGGCCGCGGCCGTAGTCGCGGTAGAAGGCCGCACCCTTGTGGAGGATGGCCGGCAGCGAGGCGAAGGTGATGACGTTGTTCACCACCGTGGGCTTGCCGAACAGGCCCGACACGGCGGGCACGGGGGGCTTGAACCGCACCAGGCCGCGCTTGCCCTCGAGGCTTTCGAGCAGCGAGGTTTCCTCGCCGCAGATGTAGGCGCCGGCGCCGCGGCGCAGCTCCAGATGGAAGGCGCGGCCCGTGCCGAGCACGTCCTCGCCCAGCACGCCCCGCTCGCGGGCGATGGCAAGCGCCTTCAGGAAGGTGCGCTCGGCGTGGGGATACTCCGAGCGGCAGTACACGTAGCCCTGGGTGGCGCCCGTGGCCAGGGCGGCGATGGCCATGCCCTCGATGAGCATGAAGGGATCGCCCTCCATGGTCATGCGGTCGGAGAAGGTGCCCGAGTCGCCCTCGTCGGCGTTGCACACCACGTACTTGCGGTCGGCGGCCGTCTCGAGCACGGTCTTCCACTTGATGCCGGTGGGAAAGGCGGCGCCGCCGCGGCCACGCAGGCCGGATTCGGTGACGGTGGCCACGATCTCGGTGGGCTTCATGGCGGCCGCCGCGCGCAGGCCGGCCCAGCCCTCGTGGGCCGCGTAGTCGTCGAAGGACAGGGGGTCGATGATGCCCATGCGCGAGAAGCACAGCCGCTCCTGGCCTGCCAGCCACGGGTGCCGGTCCACGATGCCCACGTTCAACGGGTGCGCAGCGCCTTGCAGAAATCCGGCCTCGAACAGCGCCGGCACATCGCCGGGCCCCACCGGGCCGTAGCCCATGCGGCCCGCCGCGGTGACCACCTCCACCAGCGGCTCCAGCCACATGAGCCCGCGCGAGCCGTTGCGCACCAGTTCCACCGACAGGCCGCGGCGGGCCGCCTCGGCAACGATGGCCATCGCCACTGTTTCGGCGCCGCAGGCCAGCGCGGCGGAATCCACCGGGACGTAAATGCGGGTCATGGTGTCAATCCAGCGCAGCCAGCAGATCGGCCGCGCGCTCGTCCGAAAGCCGGCCGTGCACTTCGCCGTCCACCAGGGCGGCTGGTGCACAGGCGCACTGGCCCAGGCAGTACACGGGCTCCAGCGTGATGCGGCCGTCGGCGGTGGTCTGGTGGAAATCGATACCAAGCCGCTCGCGCAGGCGGGCGGCGAGCGCCTCGGCGCCCATTGATTGGCAGGCCTCGGCACGGCACAACTGCACCACGTGGCGTCCGGGTGGAGCAGTGCGGAAATGGTGGTAGAAGCTCACCACGCCGTGGACCTCGGCACGAGAGAGGTTCAGCGCGGCGGCGATGGCTGGCACCGCCGAGGGGGGCACATGGCCGAGGGTGTCCTGGATGGCGTGAAGAATGGGCAACAGGGCCCCGGATTCGCGCTGCAACCGGGCCAGTACCGCCTCTACGTGGAGCGATGCGGCGTCCTGCATTCCCCCTCCTGACGGGGCTGGATGGTTCCCAACCCTTTGAATGACGGCGTGGCCATTCTGACGCACATATGAAATATTTTGCGTATGATTTTTCAAATGCACTGTTATCGGTCAATAACATAGCGCTCCCCACGGGCCATCACAATATGAGGTTTTTTGCATATGCATCGTATTGCGCTCAAGCCCGGCTGGGTTGTGGAACGGGAGTCCGGCGGACAGATGGGCCCAGAGTTGTTTCACCTGCTGGAGGCCATCCACGAAACCGGCAAGCTCACGGAAGCGGCGGCCCGCATCGGGCTGTCCTATCGGCACGCCTGGAACCAGGTGGAGTCGTGGCGGGCCTTCTTTGGTCACCGGCTGGTGAGCTTCGAGCGCGGCAAGGGCGCCCGCTTGACACCGCTGGGCGAACGTTTGTTGCGCGCCGAGCAGCGTGCCGGCGCGCGCCTCGGCCCGCAGCTCGAATCCATTGCCTCCGAGTTGAATGCCGATCTGAACCGCCTCCTTGCCGAGACCGGTTCCACCCTGCGCATCCACGCAAGCCACGGCTTCGCGGTGGCGCGCCTGCCCGAGCTGCTGTCCGGGCGCGATGATTTCCGGCTCGACCTGCGCTATCTGGGCAGCGTAGAGGCACTCGCCTCGCTGGGTCGCGGCGGCTGCGACTTCGCCGGCATCCACGTGCCCGAGCCGCCTTACGAGCTGCAGGCGCTGCAGCACTATTCCGCCTGGCTGCGCCCCGAAGGCCAGCGCGTGGTGCACCTGGTCACCCGCACCCAGGGGCTGTTCCTGGCGCAGGGCAATCCCAAGGGCATCCGGGGCGCTGCCGATCTGACGCGGGCGGATGTGAGCGTCGTGAACCGCCAGAAGGGGGCCGGCACCCGCGCCCTGTTCGACCAGCTGCTAAGCAGTGCCGGCGTGGACGGTGCCCAGGTGCGGGGCTACGACACCGAGGAATTCACCCACGCGGCGGTGGCGGCCTACGTGGCCAGCGGAATGGCTGACGCGGGCTTCGGGGTAGAGGCGGCGGCGCGGCAGTTCCGGCTGGACTTCGTGCCGCTGGCGCGCGAGCGCTACTGCCTCCTGGCATCGCCGGAGACGCTCGACCGTCCCGAGGTCCGGACGCTGCTCGCGCTCATCCGCGGCGAGGGGTTCGCTCGCCTGGTGGCGGAGTTGCCGGGCTACAGCGCGCCGCGCCCCGGGGTGGTTGCCACCCTGGAAGAGACCTTCCCGGCGCTGTTCACGGCACCGCGGCGCATGGCGCCCTGACGGGGGCTCGCCGGTGGCAGCCTCGGCGGGCCAGGCGCTATTCCCCGTTGAATATGTCGGAGTGATCCTGTATCTTGCGCGCCGCGTTAGATATCAATGTATACAACGAATCCGCTGTTGCCCATGGCAGGGTTTGCCTGCACCACTTCCACCCAGGATTGCGCCATGTCGATGTCACGGCCTCGCCAGGATCGAGCCGCCCCATACCCGTTGCGGACCACCCATGAACCGCCCGCGTCCCTGACCGCACCGCACCGCCGCCTGACGCAGGTATCGATGCTGCTGTGCGCGGCCCTTGCTGCCGCGCCAGCCCTGGCACAGGAGACCGACGCTGAGCGCCGCCTGCGCCAGCTGGAACAGGCACTGGAGGCCATGGGCCGCGAGCTGGAGTCCTTGCGCGGCGAAGTCGGCCGCGAGCGCCAGGCCCGCGAGGCGGCGGAGGCGGCAGGCCGCGCAGCGGGTGCCCAGGCGCGTGACACGCCGGCGGCCGCGGGCCCGCCAAGTGGCGACGTACCCGGCGCCAGCGCAGCACCCGCGTCCCGCCGCGACGTGGACGAGGCGCTGGCCGTGGCCCAGGACGCCAAGGATCAGGCCAATACCCTCCAGCAGCGCTTCGAGTCCCAGGGCGTCCAGGCCAACTTCACCGACGGCGTCACCTTTCAGGATCCGCGCGGCCGCTGGGGCGTGCGGCTCATGGGGCGGGCGCAACTGGACTACCGCCAGTTCGCCGAAGAGGGTGTGATGGCCAGCGGCTTTGGTGTGCGCCGCGCCCGCCTCGGCGCCCAGGCCATGTTGTTCCGCGACTACATGGTGCAGGTGGAGGGCGAATTCAGCGGCAGCGGCTCGTCCGCGAACTTCGGCAACACCGCCACCAGCGGCGTCGCCATGACCAACGGCTTCCTGGAGGCGCAGTGGTTCCAGGCGGCGCGCATTCGCATGGGCCAGTTCAAACCCCAGTTCGGGCTGGAGCAGACGCTGCTCGACCTGCAGAGCGACTTTCAGGAACGGGCGCTCACCCAGAACATCCTCGACGGCAACGGCCTGAACTACGACCGCGGCATCATGGTGCACGGCCAGCCCTGGGCGCCCCTGTACTACGCCCTCACCGTCTCCAACGGCACCGGTGTGAACATCGACGAGCAGCAGCGTACCGTTGCCGAGGCGCGCGCCGACGGAAAGGACGTGACCGGACGGGTGGTGGTGGACTTCGCGCGGGCGTTGTCGATTCCCGACACGGTGCTGCATGCGGGCTACTCCTTCAAGACTGGCACCCAGGCCAACCGCCAGGGCGGTGCTGCCGAGGCCTACGCGGCCCCAGCCTTCCGCACGGAGGCGCGCGGCATCACCTTTTTCACGCCGGCATCCTTCTTTGGCGCGGGAGGCACCACCGGCGAGATGGATCGCCACCTCCAGGCCATCGAAACATCGGCGTCGTGGAAATCCCTGCGCCTCACGGGCGAATGGTGGCGGGCCGAGTACTCGGGCACCCGCACTCCCACCGCCGGCCCCGCCTTCGACTTCAATCGCAAGCTCACTGCCAGCTATGTGAGCCTGCTGTGGCTCATGAGCGGCGAGACCTGGTCCGACTTTTATGCCAACGGTTTCTGGCAAAAGATCCGGCCCAACCAGCGCTTTTCCCTGGAGCCGGGGGGCGGCTGGGGCGCCTGGGAGCTGGGCATGCGCTACAGCCGCATGGATGCCGGCGATTTCAGCGCCTCCAATCCCGCGGGTACCGGCCAGCCCGCCGCTGCCGCCAATCCCGCCGTGACCACCGGCACCACGGGGGCTAACGCGTGGACCGTGCAGCTCAAGTGGATGCACAACCTCTACTCGCGCTGGCTGCTGTCCTACGTGCGCACCAACTTCGACACGCCGGTCACCGTCAACGGCGTTGCCCTGTCCCACGAAGACGCACTGCTGTTCCGCGCCCAGGTGGATTTCTGAAGCGCTCCTCCCACGCCTCACTTCACATCCATGACCCTTGCCATGAATCTCGTGCTGCCCCGCCGCCTCTCGGGCGCGCTGCTGCTGCTGGTTGCCGCCACGGGCCACGCCGGCGACATTACCGTCTCGGCCGCCTCCAGCCTCACCAATGCCTTCCAGGAAATCGGCCGCGCCTTCGAGCTTGCCAACCCCGGCGAGCGGGTGCTGTTCAACTTTGGTGCCTCGGGCTCGCTGGTGACCCAGATCACCCGCGGAGCGCCCGTGGACGCGTTCGCGGCGGCCGACCAGGAAAGCATGGACAAGGCCCAGTCGGCCGGCGCCGTGGACCGTGCCACGCGCTTCAACTTCGCGCGCAACCAGCTGGTGATCGCCGTGCCGGTGGATTCGAATCTGGGCATCGCCGGGCTGCGCGATCTGCTCAAACCCGGGGTGGCGCGGGTGGTCATGGGCAACCCCGAATCGGTGCCCGCGGGGCGCTACGCGCGGCTGGCGCTGGAGCAGGCCGGGCTGTGGGCCGACGTGAAGGCCCGCGCCCTCAACACCGTCAACGTGCGCCAGGCGCTGGATTATGTTGCGCGCGGCGAAGTGGAGGCGGGATTCGTGTACCTCACCGACGTACTCATGATGCCCAAGCGCGTCAAGCGCGCCGCCACCGTGGACGTGCCCGAGGAAATTCTCTATCCCGTGGCGGCCGTGCGCGGCGGCGGCAACTTTGCGGGCGGCAAGCTCTTCGTGGCCTTCCTGCGTACGCCCGCTGCCGTGGCCATTCTCGACAAATACGGCTTCGCACGGCCGTAGCGGTGGCGGCGCGCGGTCAAGCCGTCAATGCTTGAGCCACTGCGCCTCGCTCACCAGACACATGCCGCCGAAGCGCGCCAGCAGCGGTCGCAACTCTTCCAGCAGCGGGCCGGCCACGGCTTCGGGGCAGGCCACCAGCACCGCGGCATTGCTGAACTCGCCCGGCAGGCCATCGGCGTTCTGCATGCCCCGGTCGCCCTTGCCCGACAGGCCGCGCATCACGGTGTAGCCGCCCGGGCGGTGACGGTCCACCAGGTCCTGCACTTCGCGCAAAAGATGCTCGGAAACCACGATCTCGATACGCTTGACGGGGGTCATGGCATCAGCTCCAGAAGCGGGCCAGCGCGCCGTGATACAGCGGTATGCCCACGATGATGTTGAAGGGGAAGGTGATCACCAGCGACATGCCGAAGTACAGGCTGGCGTTGGCTTCCGGGATGGCGTAGCGCACCACCGCCGGCACCACGATGTAGGAGGAACTGGCTGCCAGCACCGACAGCAGAAAGGCATCGCCCAGGCCAAGCCCGAACGCCTTGGACAGCATTGCCGCCAGCGTGGCATTCACCAGCGGCACGCAGATGCCGAAGGCGGTGAGAAAGGCGCGGTTGTCGCGCAACTCGCGGGCCCGCGCCGCCACCAGCAGACCCATGTCCAGCAGGAAGAACGCGAGGATGCCCTTCTGCAGGCTGGTGAAGGGGTCGAGCACTTTCTTGCCCGCCTCGCCGGTGAGGAAGCCAACCAGCAGGCTGCCCAGCAGCAGCAGGTGTGCGCCATCGGTGAAAGCCTCGTGGAGCACCTTGCCAATGCGCACCTGGCCCGTGGCTGCCGTGCCGGCTGCCAGGGCATTGCGGTTGCGCACCATGTTGGCCAGCAGCACGGCCATGATGATGGCAGGCGATTCCATGATCACCAGCGCCACTGCCATGTGGCCTCCGAAGGCAAGCCCCATGCGCTCGGCAAAACCGCTGGCGGTGATGAAGGTGACCGCGCTCACCGACCCATAGGTGGCTGCGATGGCTGCGGCGTCGAAGGCATTCAGGCGGGTGCGAAGAATGCCGAAGGCGTAGGCCGGAATGATGAACGCCAGGATGATGGCGCCCAGCAGAGCCCATCCCATGGTGGAGGTGAAGCCGGTCATGGCCATGCTCACACCGCCCTTGAAGCCGATCACCAGCAGCAAGTAGAGCGACAAGAACTTCGCGATGGCTGGCGGGATTTCGAGATTCGAGCGCAGGGCGCCGGCAAACAATCCGAAGAAGAAGAACAGGATGGCCGGGTCCATCAGACTGGAAAGCAGTTTCGCGTCCATGGTGGAGTGAGTGCCGTGGAGTTGGGGAAGGGCGGCGGCGCGCGCGGCGCGCCGCCAGTGCGGTGGGGCGAAGGCCCCGGGCCGGTCAGCTTTTTTCCGGCATGGCGGAGGAGTGGTGGCTGGTGATCAGCCACTGCGAGCCGTCCCACTTGTAGGTGTAGGTGTAGCGTGCCTGCACCTTGCGGCCGTCGCCGAGGGTGAAGGTGTA
>JBIIUM010000157.1:0-7613 GCA_044339985.1 Burkholderiales bacterium
TTGCTTGGCGAGCAGGCTGCGCCTGCGCCGCAGGGCGACCGACTGCTCGAATTGTCGCCGGCGCAGTTGCGTCCCGGGCGCTACCAGCCGCGCACCAACATGAATCCCGAGGCCATTGAGGCGCTTGCGGCTTCGCTGCGGGCGCAGGGCATGGTGCAACCCATCCTTGCCAGACCGATGGGAAACGACGGGTTCGAGATCATCGCCGGCGAGCGTCGCTGGAGAGCCGCCCAGGCGGCGGGGCTGGACCGCGTTCCGGTGTTGGTCAGGGAAGTGCACGATGAGGCTGCGCTGGCTACCGCACTGGTGGAAAACATCCAGCGCGAACAGCTCAATGCCATCGAGGAAGCCACGGGCGTTCAACGCCTGCTGGATGAATTCGGCATGACCCACCAGGGCGCCGCCGAGGCAATCGGGCGCTCACGCAGCGCGGTTTCGAATCTCCTGCGCCTGCTGGCCCTGCCGGCGGCAATTCAACAGCTGCTCATCACCGGCGAGTTGCAGATGGGGCACGCACGGGCGCTGTTGCCTCTCGATGCCCCGCGCCAGTTCGAGCTGGCACAGCGCATCGCCAAACAGGGGCTTTCGGTGCGTGAGGCGGAACGGGCAGCCGCTTCGCCGAAACAGCGATTGCGCAGCCGCCCTCGAACCAGTTCGGATATCCGGCGGCTGGAGGAAGAGCTGTCCGACAGCCTCGCCATGCGCGTGCAGGTGTTGCAAGGCAAAGGCCGGTCGGGGCGACTGGTGATTCACTACGGATCACTCGACCAGCTCGATACCGTCCTGTTGCGGCTGAGGGCGCACCCTCAAGGCTCGTCTTCGTCTTGACCGAGCCTCGCTAGAGCCGATACACTCCGGCGGTTTTTGTGTCGCGCAACAACTTGTTGGAGACTAGGCGTCGTGGCTGCGGCCGTGCGTCATTCCATGCGCACCGTGCTGCGTTGGCAACTGCTGGTCACGACCTTGGCCGGGCTCCTGGCCTGGGCAATCCTGGGTCCTAACGGCTTGCTGTCAGCCTTGCTCGGTGGCGCCGTGAGTGTGCTCGGCGGTCTCGCTTTCTTCGTGGCCGCCCAGCCAAGCCTGCGGGCGCGCGCAGGGGCAGGCGCAGCGCTCACGGGTGTCCTGCGCGCTGAGGCCGTCAAGATCGTCGTCGTGGTTTCCTTGCTTTGGGTCGTGCTCACCAAGGTGCCGCACGTGGTTCCCGTAATCGTGGTCTTTACGTTTGTCGTTGCCGTACTCATTCAATCGCTGGCGATGTTCGTCAGGGACAACTAGGGGTCCCAGCCTGTCATGTCTTCGGAATCCACCCTAACCCCCACCGAATACATCGGTCACCACCTCACCAACTTCACCGCTCAGACCGGGCAGGGGTCCTTCTGGACGCTGCACGTTGATTCGGTGGTGATGGCGCTAGTCATGGGCGTGCTGGGCATCGGTTTCCTGTGGCTGGCAACGCGAGGCGCCACTTCCGGCGTCCCCGGGCGCCGACAGGCCTTTGTGGAACTGGTGTTCGGCTTCATCGACGAACAGGTCAAGGGCATTTTCCACGGCGATCGTCACAGCTTCGTGGCACCCGCAGCCCTCACGGTTTTCGTTTGGGTCTTGCTCATGAACGCCATGGACTTCCTGCCCGTGGACATCATGGCCTGGATCTACGAGCACGTCTTTCACGTTCACAACTGGCGCCAGGTGCCCACCGCGGACGTCAACACCACTTTCGCCCTGGCGCTGTCGGTCTGGTTTCTGATGATCTACTTCTCCATCAAGGTGAAGGGGGTCGGCGGCTTCGTGCACGAGCTGTTCTGCGCGCCTTTCGGCGGTCATCCTCTGCTGTGGCCCGCCAACCTGCTGTTCAATCTGGTGGAGTACATCTCCAAGCCCCTGTCCCATTCCCTGCGGCTGTATGGAAACATGTACGCGGGTGAAATCATCTTCCTGCTGCTCTGGTTGTGGGCGGCCACCGGTCTTGCGGGCACGGTCTTTGGCGCCATTCTGGGCGCCGGGTGGGCCATCTTCCACATCCTCATCGTGGTGCTGCAGGCGTTCATCTTCATGATGCTTACCGTGGTGTATCTCGCCATGGCCCACGAGAGTCACTGATCGCCGCGGCGCGACGATCGTTCTTTTCAACTTCCATCCACAAAGGAAACAAACCATGGAAAAGCTGCAACTCCTCGCCATGATCCAGGCCTACACGGGCATCGGCATCGGTCTGATGATCGGCCTTGGCGCCGCGGGCGCCTGCATTGGCGTGGGCATCATGTGCAGCCGCTTCCTCGAGGCCGCCGCCCGCCAGCCCGAGTTGACCAATTCCCTGCAGGCCAAGGTGTTCCTGTTGCTCGGCCTGATCGACGCGTCCTTCATCATCGGCGTCGGTCTTGCCATGCTGTTCGCCTTCGGCAACCCGCTGCTCGCCGTGGTCCAGGCTGCAGGCTGATCCACCTTCCTTTCACGCCGGGGCAGGAATGAACATCAACCTGACACTCGTCGCGCAGGCCGTCTCCTTCGCCATCTTCATCTGGTTCACGGTCAAGTTCGTATGGCCGCCCATGCTGCGTGCCATCGAGCAGCGCCAGAAGCAGATTGCCGACGGTCTGGCCGCCGCTGAGCAGGGCCGCACGGCCCTGGAACGCTCCAACCGCGAGGCCGATGGAGTCATCTCCGAGGCCAAGGGGCGCGCTGCCGATATCCTTGCGCAAGCCGAAAAGCGCGGCACCCAGCTCATCGAAGAAGCCAAGATGGCAGCGCGTGCCGAAGCCGACCGCGAGCGCGCCGCCGCCAAGGCCGAACTCGAGCAAGAGATTTCCCAGGCCCGCGAAGGCCTGCGTGAGCAGGTGGCGGCGCTGGCCGTTGTGGGAGCGGAGCGCATCCTCAAGCGCGAAGTGGACGCCCGCGTCCACGCGGCCATGCTCACCGATCTCCAGAAGGAGCTCTGAGCCCGCCATGGCCGAGCCGTCAACCATCGCACGTCCCTACGCGGAGGCTGCCTTCGCGGTGGCCTCCGAGGCGGGAACCCTCGACCGCTGGGCCGCGCTGCTTGCGGACATGGCGCGCCTGTCGGCCGATGGCCAGATGAAAGCGCTGGTGTCCGACCCCAACGTGCCGGACCAGTCCATCGTCTCCCTGTTCTGTTCCCTGCTACCGGAAACGGACGAGGCGGCGCGTAACTTCCTCGGCGCCCTTGCCAGCAACGGACGGCTCGGAGTCCTTGCCGAGATCGAAGCACAGTTCCGCGCCCTCAAGGGCGCCCACGAAGGCTCCGCGGAGGCAGAGATCACCTCCGCATTCCAGATGGACCCCCAGTCCCTCGCGGGTCTGGTGGCTTCACTGGAGAAGCGCTTCGGTCGAACCATCAAGCCGCAGCTGCGCGTGGACTCCGCCCTCATCGGCGGGGTCACGGTGCGCGTGGGCGACGAAGTCATCGACGCCTCCGTGCGCGGCAAGCTTTCCGCCATGCAGAGCGCGCTGCGCAACTGACACCCGGAGAACCATCATGCAGAACCTCAGCCCGTCCGAGATCAGCGACCTGATCAAGAGCAAGATCCAGAACCTGGCGCTGTCCGCGGATATCCGCACCCAGGGCACCGTGGTGTCCGTCACCGACGGCATCTGCCGCGTCCACGGGCTCTCCGATGTGATGCAGGGCGAAATGCTCGAGTTTCCGGGCGACACTTTCGGCCTGGCGCTCAACCTCGAGCGCGACTCGGTGGGTGCCGTTATCCTGGGTGACTACGGCCACATCTCCGAAGGCGACACCGTCAAGTGCACCGGGCGGATCCTGTCCGTGCCCGTGGGTCCCGAGCTGATCGGCCGCGTGGTCAACGCGCTGGGCCAGCCCATCGACGGCAAAGGCCCCATCAACGCCAAGGAAAGCGACGTCATCGAGAAGGTCGCCCCTGGCGTGATCCACCGCAAGTCGGTGTCCCAGCCCGTGCAGACCGGCCTCAAGTCCATCGACGCCATGGTGCCCGTGGGCCGCGGTCAGCGGGAGCTCATCATTGGCGACCGCCAGACCGGCAAGACTGCCGTGGCGGTGGACACCATCATCAATTCCCGCGGCAAGGATCTTTTCTGCGTCTACGTGGCCATCGGGCAGAAGGCTTCCACCATTGCCAACGTGGTGCGCAAGCTCGAGGAATACGGCGCGATGGCCTACACCACGGTGGTGGCCGCCTCCGCCTCCGAGTCCGCCGCCATGCAGTACATCGCGGCCTATTCGGGCTGCACCATGGGCGAGTACTTCCGCGACCGCGGCCAGGACGCGCTCATCATTTACGACGACCTCACCAAGCAGGCCTGGGCGTATCGCCAGATCTCCTTGCTGCTGCGCCGCCCTCCCGGCCGTGAAGCCTATCCCGGCGACGTGTTCTACCTGCATTCCCGGCTCCTCGAGCGCGCCGCGCGCGTCAACGAGGAGTACGTTGAAAAAGCCACCAAAGGCGCCGTCAAGGGTAAAACCGGTTCGCTCACCGCCCTGCCCGTCATCGAGACCCAGGCCGGCGACGTGTCCGCTTTCGTGCCCACCAACGTCATCTCCATCACCGACGGCCAGATCTTCCTCGAGACCGACCTGTTCAACGCCGGCGTCCGGCCCGCCATCAACGCGGGTATCTCGGTGTCGCGCGTGGGTGGAGCCGCGCAGACCAAGATCATCAAGAAGCTCGGCGGCGGCGTGCGTCTCGCGCTCGCCCAGTACCGCGAGCTCGCGGCCTTTGCGCAGTTTGCCTCCGACCTCGATGAGGCCACCCGCAAGCAGCTCGAGCGCGGCCGTCTCGTCACCGAACTGATGAAACAGCCCCAGTACCAGCCGCTGCAGGTCTGGGAAATGGGCCTCACGCTGTTCGCGGTGAACAACGGCTACTTCGACGATGTGGAGGTGAAGAAAGCGCTGGCTGCCGAGCGCGCCATGCGCGATCACCTGAAGACCAAGTTCTCAGCCCTGGTGGAGCGCATCGAGCAGACCAAGGACCTGTCGAAGGACGACGAGGCCGCGCTGCACGACGCGGTGAAGGACTTCAAGAAGAACGGCACTTACTGATTGCGCCGCCTTGGCCGGCACTCGCCGCGCCAGGCTCAGACGATCCCCCAGGACCAGAGGACCGCATGCCGGGCTCCAAGGAAATCCGAACCAAGATCAAGAGCGTGCAGAACACGCGCAAGATCACCAAGGCCATGGAAATGGTGGCCGCCTCCAAGATGCGCAAGGCGCAGGAACGCATGCGCTCCACGCGGCCCTATGCCGACAAGATTCGCGACGTAGCGGCGCACCTCTCCCATGCCAACCCCGAGTACCGTCACCCCTTCCTGGTGGCCCGCGACACGGTCAAGCGCGTGGGAATCATCGTGGTCACCACCGACAAGGGTCTTTGTGGCGGCCTCAACACCAACGTCCTGCGTCTGGTGCTGCAGCAGTACAAGCAGTGGCAGGCCGAGGGCGAGCAGATCGACGTATGCTGCATCGGCAACAAGGGACTTGGCTTCATGCAGCGCCTGGGCGCCAACATCGTCTCGCAAGTCACCCAGCTGGGCGACCGCCCGCAGCTCGAAAGGCTCATTGGCGCGGTGAAGGTGATGCTCGACGGCTACATGGCCGACCGATTCGACCGAGTCATGGTGTTCTCCACCCGCTTCGTCAACACCATGAAGCAGGAGCCGGTCATGACCCAGCTGCTGCCTTTGTCCGGCGAAAAGCTCGGCGTTCCCACCGGCACGTGGGATTACATCTACGAGCCCGACGCCCAGGCTGTTCTCGATGGCCTGCTCACGCGTTACATCGAGGCGCTCGTCTACCAGTCGGTGGTGGAGAACATGGCCTCCGAGCAGTCTGCCCGCATGGTGGCCATGAAGGCAGCTTCCGACAACGCGGCCAACGTGATCGACGAACTCACGCTGGTCTACAACAAATCCCGGCAGGCGGCGATCACCAAGGAACTGGCTGAAATCGTCGGCGGCGCCGCCGCCGTTTGAGCGCGCCCCCCGCCGCAACGCCCTACAGCTCACAGGCATAACAGGAACGAACATGGCACAAGCACAAGGCTCCATCGTCCAGTGCATCGGCGCGGTCATCGACATCGAGTTCCCGCGCGACCAGATGCCCCACATCTACGACGCGCTGGTCCTGTCGGCGGACAACGCCGACTCGCTCGCCGAGAAGGGTCTCACCTTCGAAGTGGAACAGCAGCTCGGCGACGGCGTGGTACGCACCATTGCCCTGGGCTCCTCCGACGGATTGCGCCGCGGCATGAAGGTGCTCAACACCGGCGCGCCCATCTCGGTGCCCGTGGGCACCGGCACCCTTGGCCGCATCATGGACGTTCTGGGACGCCCCATCGACGAAGCCGGCCCCATTCCTGGCGACGAGAGGCGCGCCATCCACCAGGCGGCGCCGCGTTTCGACGAACTGTCGCCCTCCGTGGAGCTGCTGCCCACGGGCATCAAGGTGATCGACCTCATCTGCCCGTTCGCCAAGGGCGGCAAGATCGGCCTGTTCGGCGGCGCCGGCGTGGGCAAGACCGTCAACATGATGGAGCTCATCAACAACATCGCCAAGTCCTACGGCGGCTACTCCGTGTTCGCCGGCGTGGGCGAGCGCACCCGCGAGGGCAACGACTTCTACCACGAGATGGAGGAGTCCAAGGTGCTCGACAAGGTGGCCATGGTGTTCGGCCAGATGAACGAGCCGCCCGGCAACCGCCTGCGCGTGGCGCTCACCGGCCTCACCATGGCCGAGAAATTCCGCGACGAGGGCCGCGACATCCTGCTGTTCATCGACAACATCTACCGCTACACCCTCGCCGGCACCGAAGTGTCCGCCCTGCTGGGCCGGATGCCTTCGGCGGTGGGATACCAGCCCACGCTCGCCGAGGAGATGGGCAAGCTGCAGGAGCGCATCACCTCCACCAAGGTGGGCTCCATCACCTCCATCCAGGCCGTGTACGTGCCCGCCGACGACCTCACTGATCCGTCGCCGGCCACCACCTTCCTTCACCTGGACGCCACCGTGGTTCTGTCGCGCGACATCGCGGCCTTGGGCATCTACCCTGCCGTGGATCCGCTCGATTCCACCTCGCGCCAGCTCGACCCCAACGTCATCGGCGAAGAGCACTACAACACCACCCGAGCGGTGCAGGCCGTGCTCCAGCGTTACAAGGAACTGCGCGACATCATCGCCATTCTCGGCATGGACGAACTGTCCCCCGAGGACAAGCTCGCCGTGGCGCGCGCCCGCAAGATCCAGCGCTTCCTGTCCCAGCCCTTCAACGTGGCCGAAGTGTTCACCGGCTCGCCCGGGAAGATCGTGCCCCTCAAGGACACCATCAAGGGATTCCGCATGATCGTCGAAGGCGAGTGCGACAGCATCCCCGAGCAGGCTTTCTACATGGTGGGCGCCATCGAAGAAGCCTTCGAGAAGGCCAAGACTCTCCAGTAACCCCGACCCGGCTGCCTTTGGGCGGCCCTTTGGAAAACCCATGTCGAACACCCTGCACGTGGATGTGGTCAGTGCCGAGCAGAACATCTGGTCGGGCGAGGCCGAATTCGTGGTGCTGCCCGGCGAGGTGGGCGAACTCGGGGTCTACCCCAGGCACGCTCCCCTCATCACGCGCATCAAGGCT
>JBIIUM010000035.1:0-24012 GCA_044339985.1 Burkholderiales bacterium
CGCCTCAGGGCGGGCGCCCGGCGCTGTTCACTCATGAGGAAGTGATCACCCTGTTTCACGAGTTCGGCCACGGCCTGCATCACCTTCTCACCCGTGCCGAGGACCTGGCGGTGTCCGGCATCAACGGTGTTGAGTGGGACGCGGTGGAGCTGCCAAGCCAATTCATGGAAAACTTCTGTTGGGAGTGGGCGGTGCTCGCCGGCATGACGCGCCATGTGGATAGCGGCGAGCCCCTGCCTCGCCCCCTGTACGACAAGCTGATCGCCGCGAAAAATTTCCAGAGCGGATTGCAGATGCTGCGCCAGGTGGAGTTCGCGCTCTTCGACATGCTGCTGCACGACGGACGCTCCGAACCGTCGGCTGAAGCGGTGCTGGAGGTGTTGCGCCTGGTGCGAGAGGAGGTGGCGGTGGTGGTGCCGCCGCCATGGAACCGGTTCCCCCATTCCTTTTCCCATATCTTCGCGGGTGGCTACGCCGCGGGCTATTACAGCTACAAGTGGGCAGAAGTGCTTTCCGCTGACGCCTACGCGTTGTTCGAGGAAAACGGCGTCCTCGACGCAACCACGGGGCAGCGCTTCTGGCGCGAAGTGCTGGGCGTGGGCGGCAGCCGGCCGGCGCTGGAGTCGTTCAAGGCGTTCCGCGGGCGCGAGCCGAGCATCGACGCCCTGTTGCGCCACAATGGCATGGTCGCCGCGTAAGTAAGCAGGGAGGGGGAGGGATGAGGGTCGTTGCCGCGGTTGTGCTGCTGCTGGTCATTGCGACTGCGCCGGCCTGGGGCGCCAAGCTTTATCGCTGGGTGGACGCCCAAGGCAGGGTTTTCTACACCGACAAGCCGCCGCCCATCGATGCCCGGGAAGCCGAGAAGCTGCGCCTCAGCACCCGCCCGGGCGAGGTGGCGCTGCCCTACGAGATGAGGGAGGCCGCCAAGCATTTTCCGGTGACGCTTTTCAGCGGCGATTGTGGCCAGCCATGCGATGCTGGCCGAAAGCTTCTGGACTCCCGAAGTGTGCCCTTCACCCTCAAAGACGGACAAGACGCCGCTGCGCGGGAAGAGCTGAAGAAAATCAGCGGCGCATTGGAGGTGCCCGTGCTGCAAGTGGGACGCACCTTGCTCAAGGGTTTCGAGGCGGGCCAGTGGAACGCGGCCCTGGATGCCGCTGGCTACCCGAAGTCGGTCCTTCAGAGGCCGGTGCCCCCGACGAAGGAGCCCCCGTCCACGCCCGGCACCAAGCCAGCGCCGGCCCCCGCCCCCGCGGAGGGCAAGCCCGCCGCGGGCCATTCCACCGCCGGCACACCCCCCTGAGGACCACGACGCCATGACCGCACCGATGGAGCCGCCCGAGTTGCAGACACTCAGGCTGTCTCTGGATGCAGGCGTTGCCCGCCTTACGCTTCACCGGCCCGCCAAGGCCAACGCCCTGGACATGACCATGTGGCAGGAGTTGCGGGCGGCCATGGGCTGGATAGCCGCCACGCCCGCGGCAAGGGTTTGCATCCTCGATGCTTCCGGCGGGCACTTCTGTGCAGGCATCGACCTGTCCATGCTCGAAGTTTTGCGATCTCCCGACGCCAGCGGGTGCGAGGGCCGCAGCCACGAGCGTTTGCTGCAAAACATCCGGGACCTGCAAGACTGCGTGAATTCCATCGAGCGCTGCCCCAAGCCGGTTTTGGCGTCCATCCATGGTGCTTGCGTTGGCGGAGGTATCGATCTCGTCACGGCCTGCGATTTGCGCTATTGCGGTCCTGCGGCGTGGTTCAGCGTCAAGGAGATCGATGTGGGGATCGTGGCCGACGTGGGCACCTTGCAGCGCCTGCCGCGCATCGTTGGCGAGGGTGTGGCGCGCGAAATGGCCTTCACCGCCCGCGCCGTGGATGCACGCGAGGCCCAGGCCATCGGTCTGGTCAATCGCTGCTTCGATTCTGCCGATGCGCTGCGCGAGGGCGTGGCCGCCGTGGCCGCCGCGCTGGCGACCAAATCGCCACTGGCCCTGCGCGGCACCAAGGCGATTCTCAACCACGCTCGCGACCACGGCGTGGCCGAGGGCCTGGAGTACGTGGCCGCATGGAACGCCGCCATGCTGCGTTCGGCCGATCTGGAAGAGGCGCTGGCGGCCTCGCGGGAAAAGCGCGCGCCGCGGTTCGCCGACTGACGCCTCCGGCCTGCCGTGAGAATTGCCACCTGGAACGTCAACTCCCTCAAGGTGCGCCTGCCGCACCTGCTCGACTGGCTGTCGCGCGCCGCGCCGGACGTGGTGTGTCTTCAGGAGACCAAGCTCGAGGACGGCATTTTTCCCGTCAACGAGTTGCGTGCAGCCGGTTACGGGTGCGCCTTTTCCGGACAAAAGGCCTACAACGGCGTGGCGATCCTGTCGCGCCTGCCCCTGGCCGAGACGGTGGCGGGGATTCCCGGCTATCCCGACGAACAAAAGCGCGTGCTCAGTGCCACCGTGGCGGGCGTGCGGGTGGTGTGCGTGTACGTTCCCAATGGCCAGAGCACCGACTCGGACAAGTACCGCTACAAGCTCGACTGGCTGGCGGCCCTGTCGGCTTGGCTGGCCGGGGAGTTGAAGCGTCACCCGGCGCTGGCGGTGTTGGGGGACTACAACATCGCCCCGGAAGATCGAGACGTGCACGACCCTGCCGCCTGGAAAGATCAGGTTCTGTGCAGCGAGCCCGAGCGGTCGGCGTTTCGCGCGCTGCTGGCGCTGGGGTTGCGCGACAGTTTCCGGCTGTTCGAGCAACCCGAGCGCGCCTACAGCTGGTGGGACTACCGCATGAAGGCCTTCCAGAGGAAGATGGGCCTGCGCATCGACCATGTGCTGCTCTCCGAGCCGCTGGCGGGGCGCTGTGCCGCCGCCAGCATCGATGTGCAGCCGCGCCGCCTCGAGCGGCCTTCGGATCACGCCCCGGTGATCGCCGACATTACCTGATCGGGTTCACTCGCCTCAGGCTTCGTCGCCACCGGAGGGCAAGCGTGCCTCGCGTTTTTCCAGACCCAGTTCCTGGATTTTTCGCGTGAGCGTGTTGCGCCCCAGCCCCAGCAGGTGCGCGGCTTCGATGCGCCGCCCGCCAGTGTGCGCCAGGGCCTTGACGATGAGCGCCTTCTCGAACTGGCGTGTCATGTTGTCCATGATGGCGACTTGACCCCGGTTGAGCGCGCTCTCGGCCTCCCGCTCCAGGGCCGCGATCCAGCTCTCGGAGGGAATGCTTGCCTCGCCTTCGCGAATCTCGGGGGGCAAATCCGGCACATCCACGTTGGAGCCCGGGGCCATTACCGTCACCCAGTGGCACAGGTTCTCGAGCTGGCGTACGTTGCCCGGCCAGTCGAGCGCCGCGAGGTACTTGAGCGCCGGCTCTGAGAGGCGTTTGGCTTCCACGCCCAGTTCGCGCGCGCTGCTCGCAAGAAAGTGCCGCGCGAGCAGCGGGATATCCTCGCGCCGCTCGCGCAGCGCCGGCAGCCGCAGCCGGATGACGTTGAGCCGATGGAAGAGGTCTTCGCGAAACAACCCGTTACGTACCCGCTCTTCCAGGTCCTGGTGGGTGGCGGCGATGATGCGCACGTTGGCCTTGATGGGCTGGTGCCCGCCCACGCGATAGAACTGGCCGTCGGAGAGCACCCGCAGCAGGCGCGTTTGCAGATCGGGTGGCATGTCGCCGATCTCGTCCAGGAACAGCGTGCCGCCCTCCGCCTGCTCGAAGCGCCCGCGGCGCATGGACTGGGCGCCGGTGAAGGCGCCACGCTCGTGGCCGAACAGTTCGGATTCGAGCAGGTCCTTGGGGATGGCTGCCGTGTTGATGGCGATGAAGGGTTTGGAAGCGCGCGGGCTGTGGCGGTGCAGGGCTCGCGCCACCAGTTCCTTGCCGGTACCCGACTCGCCGTTGATGAGGACCGTGGCATGGGACTGGGTGAGCCGGCCGATGGCGCGGAACACCTCCTGCATGGACGGAGCCTGGCCGAGGATCTCGGGTGTCTCGCCAGCGCTTTCCACCACCTCGTCCTGGCGCAGGCTCTCCTCGATGGCCCGTCGGATCAGGTCCACCGCCTGGTCCACGTCGAAGGGCTTGGGCAGGTATTCGAAGGCCCCGCCCTGGAAGGCGGCCACTGCACTTTCCAGGTCGGAATAGGCAGTCATGATGATCACCGGCAGGCTGGGCTGGCGCGCCTTCAGCTGCTGGAGCAGGTCGAGCCCAGAGCCGCCGGGCATGCGGATGTCGCTCACCACCACCTGGGGCGGCGCGCTGGCGAGGGCCGCGAGGGCATCCTGGGCGGAGGAGAACATGCGGAAGGCGATGTTCTCGCGCGTGAGGGCTTTCTCGAACACCCAGCGGATGGAACGGTCGTCGTCGATGATCCAGACAGGCTTCATTGCGGAGTTCTCGCGGTTCAGGGTCGGTTCGTCGCCGGGCCGGCACCCGCGCCCAGGGCTGTGTCGCGCAGCGGCAGGAGTATCGAGAAGCACGTGTTGCCCGGCTGGCTGTCCACTTCGATGATGCCCTGGTGCTGGGTCACGAAGGTTTGCGCCAGGGTGAGCCCCAGCCCGGTGCCGCCCTCGCGGCCCGACACCAGCGGGAAGAAAACGCGCTCACGCAGTTCCTCGGCGATGCCAGGGCCGTCGTCGATGACCTGCAGCAAGATGGCCAAACGGTAGACGCGCCGCGCGAGGGTGACGCGCCGTGCCACCCGGCTCTTGAGCGTGATGGTGCCGCGACCCTTCAAGGCCTGCGCGGCGTTGCGGGCGACGTTCAGCACCGCTTGAATGAGCTGCTCGCGGTCAGCGATGAGCGATGGCAGGCTGGTGTCGTAGTCGCGAATCAGGCGCACCCCGGGAAACTCGGCCAGGATCAGGCTGCGAACCCGTTCCGTCACTTCGTGAATGTTGAGCGCCATGGGCTGCGATGGCCGATGCGGTGTAAGCAACCGGTCCATGAGCGCTTGCAGCCTGTCGGCCTCGGCCATGATCACCTGCGTGTACTCGTGCAGGGCGGGGCGCTCAAGTTCGCGATCCAGCAGCTGAGCGGCGCCGCGCAGCGCGCCCAGCGGGTTCTTGATTTCGTGAGCAAGGTTGCGGATCAGCTCGCGGTTGACCTGCGTCTGGTCAAGAAGCCGTTCCTCGCGGGCGATCTTGAGCTGCTGCCGCAGCGGCACCAGTTCCAGGAGGAAGCCCGAGCCCGCACCCGTTTCCCATGGGGTGACCGTCAGCGTGGTTCGCACGCGATGCGCTGCTCCGGCCAGCAGGCCGATCACCACATCGTGCTGCGTGAAACGGGCCGCGCTGCCAGCGGCCGCGGCGATGACCGCGCTCACGGGCTCTGCTTCGGCCAGCAACTCCTCCAGCCTTTGGCCGGTTATGGTGAGACGGCTGACATGAAAAAGGTCTTCGGCGGCCGGATTGGCATGAATCACCACCAACCCATGGTCGAGCACGATGACCGCCGTCGACAGAAGATCCAGGCCTTCCTGGCGGATCGCCGAGCTTGCGCCGGCGTCGGAGCCTGGCGTGCTCAGGGGGCCGCCCACGGCCCGCCTCCAGGCTGCACGGGAATGCTCAACGCAACCGCGCGATTTCCTTTTCGATGGCCGTGATGTTGCGTTCGTGGTTGCTGACAACCTCGCGCGCATCGGATGATCGCCCTTCGCCGCCGAGGCCCTCCGCCCTGGCCAGACTGAGTTTTGCCTTCTCCAGAGCGGCACGTTCTTCGGCGAGTTCCGTCTCCAGGATGCGGCGCCGCTCGTCGTCGCGACGTTTCTGGGTGCCCGAGTCCACCCTGGGGAAGTTCGCTTCTTCCGCCGTGCGGCGCTGCGGCCCGGTGGTCGCTGGCGTGGTCGGCCGCGCCGGAGGGGCATACTGGTCGAAGCAGCGTACCTTGCGAGCGTCCTTCACCACGACGGACGCATACGTCTTGTTGCCTTGTGGGTCCTCCCACAGGCAGATCTGCTGAGCCGCACAGGGCGCGCTCGGAAGAATGGCGATGGCTAGGATGAGGGGGTGTTTCATTGCGCATCGAACGGGCGCAAAGCCCGGGCGTCCGGCAGAGTCTATGCCCGGGCCGGGTCGAACTCAAAAAAAAGGGCGGGTTTCCCCGCCCTTCCGTGCTGCGCATGGATGCGGTCCGAAGCAGCTGGCGGACGTCAGGCGCTGTAGTACATGTCGAACTCCACCGGGTGGGTGGTCATCCGGAAGCGCGTCACCTCCTCCATCTTGAGGGCGATGTAGGCGTCGATCATGTCGTTGGAGAACACCCCGCCGCGGGTGAGGAACTCGCGGTCCTGGTCCAAGTGTTCCAACGCCATGTCCAGCGAGGAGCACACGTTGGGGACCTTCTTCGCTTCCTCGGGGGGCAGGTCGTAGAGGTTCTTGTCCACGGGGTCGCCGGGGTGGATCTTGTTCTGCACACCGTCCAGGCCGGCCATCAGCATGGCGGCAAAGGCGAGGTAGGGATTGGCGGTGGGATCCGGGAAGCGCACCTCGATGCGCCGGCCCTTGGGGCTGGACACATAGGGGATGCGGATCGAGGCCGAGCGGTTGCGCGCGGAGTAAGCGAGGTTGATGGGGGCCTCGAAGCCGGGCACGAGGCGCTTGTAGGAGTTGGTGCCCGGGTTGGTGATGGCGTTGAGCGCCTTGGCGTGCTTGATGATGCCGCCGATGTAGTAAAGGGCAAACTCGGACAGGCCGGCGTAGCCGTTGCCCGCGAACAGGTTCTGGCCGTCTTTCCACACAGACTGGTGCACGTGCATGCCTGAGCCGTTGTCGCCCACCACCGGCTTCGGCATGAAGGTGGCCGTCTTGCCGAAGGAGTGCGCCACATTGTGGATCGTGTACTTCATGATCTGCAGCCAGTCGGCGCGCTGTACCAGCGGGGCGAACCGGGTACCGATCTCGCACTGTCCCGGCGCCGCCACCTCGTGGTGGTGCACCTCGACCTCGACGCCCTGTTCCTCGAGCGCGAGGCACATGGCGGAGCGGATGTCCTGCAGCGAGTCCACCGGCGGCACGGGGAAATAGCCCCCCTTCACGGGCGGGCGGTGGCCCATGTTGCCGCCTTCGATGTCGAGCCCGGTGGACCAGGGTGCTTCCTCGGAGGTGATCTTCACGAAGCAGCCGGACATGTCCACGTTCCACTGCACGCCGTCGAAGATGAAGAATTCGGGTTCCGGACCGAAGTAGGCCACTTCACCGATGCCGGAAGACTTGAGGTATGCCTCGGCGCGCTTCGCGATGGAACGCGGATCGCGGTCGTAGCCCTTGCCGTCGGTGGGTTCCACCACGTCGCAAGTGATGTTGAGGGTGGGTTCGTCCGTGAACGGGTCCATGCGCGCAGAGCCGGCGTCGGGCATGAGCAGCATGTCGGAGGCCTGAATACCCTTCCATCCAGCGATGGAAGAGCCGTCGAAGGCGTGGCCGTCGTCGAACTTGGACTGGTCAAACATCTTGGCGGGGACGGATACGTGCTGCTCCTTGCCGCGAGTATCGGTAAAACGCAGGTCGACGAACTTGACTTCGTTGTCCTTGATCAACTTCAGGACGTCGGCGGGGGACATGCTTCTAATCTCCTCAAACGAAAAACAGCGGGTTGATATGCTTCAATGGGCATCATGAGGCTGTCGGGGCGGGAGGCTTGCAGATTTCGTGCCACTGCTTTTTGGGAAAAAGTATTTGAGCAACAATCTGTTAGCGCAAAACGCCATGGACGCCGCGCACCATGATAGTGCATGCGTGGGCCCGCAGCGCCATGGCGGTGCGTCGCATGCCGATCCGCCGGACCGAATGCCTTCATCCATTTTCACATCACGGAGACCAACCCATGACCAGCCTGTCAGACATCCTTGGCCGTGCCCAGCAGCGCGCCCGCGATCTCGGCCTGCCCTATGACGGTGCCCTCACGCCCGCCGAAGCCCACGAAGTGCGCGGCCATGCGCCGGGCGCAACGCTGGTGGACGTGCGCACGCGCGCTGAACTGGAGTGGGTGGGGCGCATCCCGGGCGCGGTGGAAATCGAGTGGCAAACATGGCCCGGGGGCGCCGCCAACCCCGCCTTCGAGCAGCAACTCAAGGCCCAGGTGGATGCCGAGCGACTGGTGATGTTTTTGTGCCGCAGCGGCGGTCGTTCCAACGCCGCCGCCATCGCCGCCAAGAACGCTGGATACACCGAGGTTTACAACATTCTCGAGGGTTTCGAGGGCGACAAGGATGCTCAGCAGCACCGCAACTCTCTGGGCGGTTGGCGCAAGGCGGGCCTGCCCTGGGTGCAGGGCTAGGCGGCAGGCCAGCGCCTATGCCGCGCCGCTCCAGTCCACCCAACCCATCCAGGCGGTGAGCAGCACCAGCAGGCCGAAGGCGATGCGGTACCAGGCGAAGGGCGTGAAATCGTGGTTCGCCACGAATCGCAGCAGGCCGCGGACAGCCAGCAACGCGCTGGCGAAGGCGGCGGCGAAGCCGGTGGCGAAGAGCGCCAGATCGTCGGCCGACAGCAGGTGGCGGTGCTTGACCAGGTCGTAGAGTGCCGCCGCCGTCAGCGTGGGGATGGCCAGGAAGAACGAGAACTCCGTGGCCGCCCTGCGCGACAGGCCGAAGAACAGGCCGCCGATGATGGTGGCGCCCGAGCGCGAAGTGCCCGGGATGAGCGCCAGGGCTTGCGCCAGCCCAAGCTTGAGGGCATCGCGGGCGCTCAGTTCGTCCACCTCCTGGATGCGTACCTGATGCTGGCGCCGCTCCACCCACAGTATCGCCAGTCCGCCCGCGATGAAGGCCAGGGCCACGGGCACCGGGTGGAACAGATGGGTCTTGATGTGCTTGCCGAATAGCAGCCCGAGCACGGCCGCTGGCAAAAAAGCAACGGCCAGGTTGATCACGAAGCGCTGCGCCGGGGCGCTGCGCGTGAGGGTGGCTGCCACGGTGCCCAGCCTCAGGCGGTATTCCCAGCACACCGCCAGGATGGCGCCGAGCTGGATGACAATCTCGAACAGCTTGCCCTTGTCGTCGTTGAAATCGAGCAACGCTCCCACCACGATCAGGTGGCCGGTGCTGGAGATGGGCAGGAACTCGGTGAGCCCCTCGACGATTCCGAGCAGCAGGGCTTTGAAGAGAAGGACGGCATCCATGAGGGCTCAGCGTTTCGAGTACACCTGGGAGCCCTTGCGCACGAACTCCACCGCCTTTTCCTCCATGCCCTTGGCGAGCGCTTCGCCTTCGCCGATGCCCACGCGGGCTGCGTAGTCGCGCACGTCCTGGGTGATCTTCATGGAGCAGAAGTGCGGCCCGCACATGGAGCAGAAGTGCGCCAGCTTGGCACCCTGCTGGGGCAGGGTCTCGTCGTGGAATTCGCGCGCCTTGTCCGGGTCGAGCCCGAGGTTGAACTGGTCTTCCCAGCGGAATTCGAAGCGCGCCTTGGAGAGCGCGTTGTCGCGGATCTGCGCGCCGGGGTGGCCCTTGGCCAGGTCGGCCGCGTGGGCGGCCACCTTGTAGGCCATGATGCCGTCCTTCACGTCGTCCTTGTCGGGCAGGCCCAGGTGCTCCTTGGGCGTGACGTAGCAGAGCATGGCGGTGCCCTGCCAGCCGATCATGGCCGCGCCGATGGCGCTGGTGATGTGGTCGTAGCCCGGCGCGATGTCGGTGGTGAGCGGCCCCAGGGTGTAGAAGGGCGCCTCGTGGCATTGCTCCAGCTGTAGCCGCATGTTCTCGGCGATCAGCTGCATGGGCACGTGGCCGGGGCCCTCGATCATCACCTGGCAGTCGTGCTTCCAGGCCACCTGGGTGAGCTCGCCAAGGGTGCGCAGCTCGGCCAGCTGGGCCTCGTCGTTGGCGTCCCACACCGAGCCGGGCCGCAGCCCGTCGCCCAGCGAGAACGACACGTCGTAGGCGCGCATGATCTCGCAGATGTCTTCGAAGTGCTCGTAGAGGAACGACTCGCGGTGATGGGCGAGGCACCACTTGGCCATGATGGAGCCGCCGCGCGACACGATGCCGGTCATGCGTCCCGCCGTCATGGGGATGAAGGGCAGCCGTACCCCGGCGTGGATGGTGAAATAGTCCACCCCTTGCTCGGCCTGTTCCACCAGGGTGTCGCGGAAGATCTCCCAGGTGAGCGCCTCGGCACGCCCGTCCACCTTCTCGAGGGCCTGGTAGATGGGCACCGTGCCGATGGGCACCGGCGCGTTGCGCACGATCCACTCGCGGGTTTCGTGGATGTGCCTGCCGGTGGACAGGTCCATGACCGTGTCGGCGCCCCAGCGGATCGCCCACGTCATCTTCTCCACCTCCTCGCCAATGGACGAGCTGACCGCGGAGTTGCCGATGTTGGCGTTGATCTTCACCAGGAAGTTGCGGCCGATGATCATGGGCTCGCTTTCCGGGTGGTTGATGTTGGCGGGGATGATGGCGCGGCCCCGGGCCACCTCGTCGCGCACGAAATCCGGCGTGATGACCGCCGGGATGGCCGCGCCGAAGGACTGCCCGGGATGCTGGCGCCCCAGCAGCGCGCGCTGCTGGGGCGTGAGCGATGCCAGCCACTCCTCGCGGCGGCAGTTCTCGCGGATGGCCACGAATTCCATCTCGGGCGTGACGACGCCGCGGCGCGCATAGTGCATCTGCGTGACGGTGGCGCCCGCGCGGGCGCGGCGCGGTGCGCGGGCGAGATCGAAGCGCAGCGCCGCCAGGGCCGGATCTTCAAGGCGGGCGCGGCCGAAGGCCGAGGAGGGTCCTGGCAACACTTCGGTGTCGGCGCGCGCCTCGATCCAGGCGGCGCGCAGTGCCGGCAGGCCGCGGCGGATGTCGATGCTCGCGCCGGGGTCGGTATAGGGCCCCGAGGTGTCGTAGACGGTGATGGCGGGGTTGGGTTCGGCGCCCGCGGCCGTGGGGGTGTCGGTCTGGGCGATCTCGCGCATGGGCACGCGAAGGTCGGGCCGCGATCCCTGCACGTAAATCCTGCGCGAGGCCGGTAGCGGCGTGAGTGCGGCGGCGTCGGCGCGGGCATCGGCGGCAGTGAAGGGGCGCTGGGGTGCGTTCATGAGAGATCCTCCGCAGTGATCAGGCGGGCGCAGCTGGCCACAGCCCATGGAAGTGGTGAAGGGGGCCGTGTCCTGTGCCCACGTTCAAGCGATCGGCAGAAGCGATGGCCGCCAGCACATAGCCGCGCGCCTCGGCGACGGCCTCGTCCACATGCTGGCGCTGGGGCAGCAAGGCGGCGATGGCCGAGGACAGGGTGCAGCCGGTGCCGTGGGTGTTTTGGGTCGCAACGCGGCGCGCTGGCAGTTCGGTGAAGCGCTCGCCGTCGAAGAGCACGTCGAGCAGCGTTTCGCCGCTGCCATGGCCGCCCTTCACCAGAACATGACGGGCGCCGAGTTGATGCAGCTCGCGAGCGGCGGCGCGTTGGTCTTCCGAGCCCTCCCGCACCGGGTAGCCGAGCAAGTCGCCGGCCTCGGGCAGGTTGGGAGTGAGCACCGTGGCCAGCGGCAGCAGCTGCCGCTTCAGGGCCGCGACGGCCTCGGCGCGCAGCAACCGGTCGCCGCTCTTGGCCACCATCACCGGGTCCAGCACCACGAAGCGCGGCAGATGGCGGCGCAGCGCCTCGGCTACCACGGTGATCAGCGCGGCATTGGCCAGCATGCCGATCTTGACGGCATCGATGCGGATGTCACTGAACAGCGTGTCCAGCTGCAGGCGCAGGAACTCCGGCTCGACCTCGACGATGCCGGTGACGGCGCGGGTGTTCTGGGCGGTGAGCGCGGCAATGGCGCCGCAGCCGTAGGCGCCCAGCGCCGCGAAGGTCTTCACGTCGGCAAGCACGCCGGCCCCTCCGCCGGGGTCGACTCCGGCGATGGACAGGACGTTGGGAATGGAGTGTGGGGCTTGCGGTGGCATCGACAGCTTCCTACGCCGGCATGACCCGGTTCAGGTTCGAAGGGACTCTCTCACCGCTTGGCGGCCGGTGGCGTGCTGTTTCGCTCGATCGGCCGCGGAGGCGGACCCCCGTGTCTGGCTCGACCTTAACCCGGATGCCGCGCTTGCATCAAATCGTCTTTTTGCGGCAGGGGATTTACAGCATTGTGGGATAATCTTTGCCTGTCGCTACAGCGTCATCGCGTCATGAACTACCAGATCGCCCGGTTCAACATGGTGGAAAGTCAGGCCCGCACCTGGGATGTGCTCGACCAGCGGGTACTCGACCGATTGCTCGCCGTCCCACGGGAGGAGTTCGTGCCGCGGGACTGGAAAAGCCTCGCCTACGCCGACATGGATTTGCCCCTGGGCCACGGTGAAGTGATGCTCGCCCCCAAGCTTGCCGCGCGGCTCGTGCAGGAGGCGGCGGTGCGTGAGACCGACCACGTGCTGGAGATCGGTACCGGCTCCGGTTACATGACCGCGCTGCTGGCCGGGCTTGCGGCCCGCGTCACCAGTGTCGAGATCCGCCCCGAGTGGGTCGAGCCGGCCCGTGCCCGGTTGGGTGACCTGGGCATCGGCAATGTCTCCATCGAGGCGGGAGATGCAGCGCTCGGCTGGCCTGCCGCGGCGCCTTTCGATGCCATCGTGGTGACCGGATCTTTGCCGATGCTGCCCGATGAGCTGCCGGCGCAGCTAGCGCCCGGAGGGCGCCTCGTGGCCGTGGTAGGCGGCGCGCCCATCATGACGGCGCGGCTCGTCACCCGCGTCTCGCCAGACGTGTTCCGCTCCGCAGGGTTGTTCGAGACCTTCATAGCACCGCTGCGCAACGCCCGCGTGCCCGAGCGGTTCGTGTTCTGATGCAACAGCTCGACCCTGTCGCGCTGCGCCAATGGCTGGATGGTCCACCGGAGAGCCGCCCGGGCGTGCTGGACGTGCGTGAGCCCTGGGAGGTGGAGCGTTGCGCCATCGGGGGCTCGGTTGCCATCCCCATGGCGGAAATCCCTTCCCGCATTGGCGAGCTCGACCCCGGGCGCCCCTGGGTGGCGGTGTGTCACCATGGCATGCGCAGCCTGCAGGCCGCGTTGTTCCTCGAGCGCCAGGGTTTTGATCGCATGCACAACCTTCGTGGTGGCATCGACGCCTGGGCTGTCCAGGTGGACCCCGCCATGCCGCGCTATTGAATCGCGTTATGCAACCCCATAGGAAGTCATCGCCATGTTCCAGCCTCGCCTGAAATCCCTCGCAATCGGCTTCGCCGCCCTGTCCCTCGGCATCGCCGTGCTGCCGGTGCGCGGCGCCGACCTGCTATCGGTGTACCAGGAGGCACTGGGGAGCGATCCGCAGTACGCCTCGGCGCGGGCCAACTTCCTGGCGGCGCAGGAGAAATCGGTGCAGGGCAAGGCCGCGTTGCTGCCGCAGCTTACGGCCAACGCGGCCGTCAATTACACCAACGCCGACGCGCGCTTCCCGGGTTCCACGTTTTTCCCGGGCGGCCAACGAGACTTCGGCGGGCGCACCTTCGGCGTGCAACTCACTGCGCCGCTGTATCGGCCGCAAAGCTGGGAGACCTGGGAACAGGGCAAGCTGCAGGGCACCGCCGCCGAGTTGCAACTCGGGGCTTCGGGCCAGGACCTCATGGTGCGTGTTTCCCAGGCTTATTTCGATGTGCTGCTGGCGCGGGCAAATCTTGCCTTCATCCGTGCCCAGAAGTCGGCCATCTCGGAACAACTCGCCCAGGCCAAGCGCAACTTCGTGGTGGGAACCGCCACCATCACCGATACCAACGACGCCCAGGCGCGGTTCGACCTGTCCACGGCGCAGGAGGTGGCTGCCCTCAATGAACTCGAAGTGAAGAACAGGGCGCTGGCCACCATCATCGGCAAGTACCCGGGGCCGGTCGCGGGGCTGGCCACGCCGGTAAGTCTGGAGGGCCCGCAGCCGGCGGATATCAACGCCTGGGTGGAGCAGGCGCGAGAGACCAGCCTCACGGTGGAGGTGCAGAAAACCGCGGTGGAGATCGCCCGCCGCGAAGTGGAGAAACAGAAGTACGGTCACCTGCCCACGGTCGACCTGACGGCGAGCTATGCCGACGTCAAGGCCAATTCGAGTGTGCAGGGGTTCGGCAGCGAGATTCGCCAGGGCGTGGCTGGCGTGCAGGTGCAACTGCCCCTGTACGCCGGTGGCGCCATCGGGTCGCGCATTCGCGAAGCGTCGGCCAACCGCGTAAAGGCTGAACAGGACCTGGAAAACGCCCGCCGGCAGGTCACGCTGTCCACCCAGTCTGCGTTCCTGGGCGTCACCTCGGGTCTCGCGCAGGTCAGGGCACTGGAGCAGGCCTTGCGCAGTTCGGAGGTGAGTCTGGAAAGCACCAAGCTGGGGCGCGAGGTGGGCGTGCGCACCCAGGTGGACGTGCTCAATTCCCAGCAACAGGTGGCCAATGCCCGGCGCGATCTGGCGCGGGCGGTCTACGACACCATCGTGGCGCAACTCAAGCTCAAGCAGGCGGTGGGCCGGCTGGCGGTGGAAGACTTGGCCGCCATCAACCGGCTGTTGCGCACCGACATCGCGAACTGACGGACCAAAGGGCAACGCGCCTTGGCGTTCGTGCCCGACGCACTCGACGAGGCCAAGCGGGCGCTGCGCGCCAGAGTGTTGGAGGCCCGCGACGCACTGGCACAGGCGGTGCGCGAGCAGGCCAGCGCCGCCATCACCCGCCGGCTGCTGGCACTGCCGGCTTTCGAAACCGCAGGCGCGGTGTTGTCCTACGCCGGGTTCGGCTCCGAATTCGACACCAGCGCCTTCAACGCCGCCGTGCTGACGGCCGGCAAGGCGCTGCTGCTGCCGCGCGTCGACCGTGCCCGGCGCGTGCTGCGGCTACACCGGGTGCGCGATCCCCTCACGGATCTGCTGCCGGGCCTCTGGGGCATCCGCGAGCCTGATCCCGCACGATGCGCCGAGACCTCGGCGGAGACCGCGGGATTGATCCTGGTGCCTGGCGTGGCCTTCGATGCGGGCGGCGGACGACTGGGCTATGGCGGGGGCTTCTATGACCGGTTGCTCCCAGGCGCCGCGCTCACCGCGTCCCTGGCGGCTGCGGCTTTCGAGGCTCAGGTGGTGGATGCCGTGCCCATGGGACCGCTGGACCGGCGCGTGGAACTGCTGCTCACCGAAGCGCGGGCACTTTCGACGCGATCAGGGTGAGCGTGCGCGCGGTGGCGCCCCGATGGGCTGTGGCGAAGGCCAGCGCGGCCTGGGACGCGCGGGCGTGCGCTGCCGGGTCGGTGAGCAGCAAACGCGCCGCGGCGGCGAGTTCGGCTGAGTCGTGCACCACCTGCGCCGCGCCCGCCGCCACGGCCAGACGGCTCGCATCGGCGAAGTTGAAGGTGTGGGGCCCCGTGAGCACGGGCCGCCCCGCGGCTGCCGCCTCGATCAAGTTCTGGCCGCCCAGGGGCAGCAGGCTGCCGCCCACGAAAGCCACATCACTCCAGGCGTAGTAGGCGAACATCTCGCCCATGCTGTCGCCAAGCACCACCGCCACGTCATCGGCCGCAGCCCCTGAAGCGCTGCGGCGTACGCAGCGCCAGCCGCGCGCCAGCACCAGTTTTTCCACCTCGTCGAAGCGCTGCGGGTGGCGCGGCACCACCACCAGCAGCGCCCCGGGAACCTGCAGCGATGCGAAGGCGTCCAGCACCAGTGGCTCCTCTCCCTCGCGGGTGCTGGCGGCCAGCAGCACCGGCCGCGTGGCACCGAAGCGCGCCCGCAACTGCGTTCCCAGCGAAAGCAGGGCTGGCGGCGGGGTCACGTCGAACTTGAGGTTGCCCGTGACCTCGGGCGCCTTGGCGCCGAGGGATTCCAGCCGGGCCGCGTCCGCGGGTGTCTGCGCCGCCACCCCGGCCAGGGAACCCAGCGCCGCGGCGGTGAGGCGCGCAAGGCGCCCGTAACCTCGGGCCGAGCGCTCGGACAGACGCGCATTCACGAGCAGCAAGGGCACCCCCCGGCGCTGGCAGGCGGCTGCGAGGTTGAACCAGATCTCGGTTTCCATGAGCAAGCCTGCCACCGGGCGGTAATGGTCGAGGAAGGCGTTCACGGCGAAGGGCAGGTCCCAGGGCAGGTAGGCGCGCAGCACTCGCTCACCAAAGAGCTGCTCTCCCGTGGCGCGTCCCGTGGGAGTGGTGTGGGTGAGCAGGATGCAATGGCCAGGATGGCGTTCCAGCAGGGCCTCCAGCAGCGGCGCGGCAGCGCGGGTTTCGCCCACCGAAACGGCGTGGATCCATACCAGCGGCCGCGCTGACGCCGTGGCATCGCCCGGTTGGCGCGCATGGCGGCCCAGGCGCTCGCCCACATGGCGCAGGTACTCCGGCTGCCGCCGCGCCCGCCATGCCAGGTGCAGCAGCGCCAGCGGCAGCAGCACGAACAAAAGCAGGGAGTAAAGCGCTCTCCTCACGCGGTTTGCCCGCCGGTCTTGCGCATGGCTGGGCGGGCACCGACGGGTGCGCGCCCGCACATCCACTTGGCGCATGCCGGAAACCTGCTCACACCTCGACCCCGATCCGCTGCACCGCTGCGATCACCGCCGCCAGCGAGGGCGCTCCGCGCCCGTTGCCCACGTTGCAAGCCCAGGGACCCGCCAGCACGCCCGTGGCCCTCGGATCCGTGCTCACGTACACGCCCACCGTGGGGCGGCCCAGCGCCGCCGATAGATGGGTGAGTCCGGTATCCACGCCCACCACCAGCGCTGCGCGTCCCAACAGCCCGGCCATGGTCCGCAGGCCAAGGCGCGGCGGCACCCGCGCCTGCGTCAGACCAGCGGCGAGCGCCTCGCCGCGCGCCCGCTCGGCAGCGCTTCCCCACGGCAGCACGCAGGCGATGCCGCGGCTTGCCAGATGTCCCATCAGCTTCTTCCACTGGTAAGCGGGCCACGCCTTGGACTCGGCGCTGCTCGCGTGAAGCAGCACGGCGAAGGGCTCGGGCGGCAGCCAGGCATGCCGCTCGGCCGGGGCAAGCCATGGCCGGTCGGGGTCGGGGGGTGAGTCGTCTTCCGGCGCTGGCGGCGGGAAGGGGGGGGCGAGAATGCCGTAGTCGGGCGTATCCACGGCTGTGTAGCCAAGGGCAAGGGCGGCCAGCTCGCGATTGCGCAGCACCGCGTGCCGGCCCCAGGGCACGGCATGCACGTGGTCGTAGGCCCAGGCGAGAGGCTCTCGGGAACTGCGCCAGTCGAGCCCGTGACGGACCCCGGGCGCAAGCCGCGCCAGCAATGCGCTTTTCAGCAAGCCCTGGGTGTCGACGACCACGTCGTAGGCGCCCGCGTGCAGGGCGTCGCGCAGCGTACCGATTTCGCGCCATGCGGCGGCGCCGAGCAACCCGCGTCGCCAGCGCCGCAGCGCGCAGGGAATCACGCGCCGAAGGCCGTGGCGGCTCAAGGCCGGAATGGCGGCGAAGGATTCCTCCACCACCCAGTCCACCGTTGCCTCGGGCAAGGCGCGGCGGATGTCGGCCACCACGGGGAGGTTGTGGACCACATCCCCCAGGGAGGAGGTCTTGACGAGCAGGATGGTGGTCACGGGGGCGGCTCGCACGCGCGGGCGCTGCAGGGGTAGGGATTATAATTGGCTCATTCGATGGACTCCCACGGCCAGCTTCCAGTGCACCCACCATGACCAAGACCGCTCTCGTCACCGGCATCACCGGCCAGGACGGCGCATACCTCGCCGAGTTCCTGCTCGGCAAGGGTTACGTGGTGCACGGCATCAAGCGGCGCACCTCGCTGTTCAATACCGATCGCATCGACCACCTCTATCAGGATCCGCACCTCAGTCACCGCGATTTCATCCTGCATTACGGCGACATGACCGATTCGTCCAGCCTGGTGCGGATCATCCAGCAGGTGCGACCCGACGAAATCTACAACCTGGCCGCTCAGAGCCATGTGGCGGTGAGTTTCGAGGAACCTGAGTTCACGGCCAACTCCGACGCCCTGGGAGTGCTGCGGCTTCTGGAGGCCATGCGCATTCTCGGGCTGGAAAAGAAGTGCCGCTTCTACCAGGCCTCCACCTCCGAGTTGTACGGGCTGGTGCAGGAGATCCCACAGAAGGAAACCACGCCCTTCTATCCTCGCAGTCCCTACGGTGTGGCCAAGCTGTACGGATACTGGATCACGGTGAACTACCGCGAGGCCTACGGGATGTATGCCTGCAACGGCATTCTGTTCAACCATGAGTCGCCGGTGCGCGGCGAGACTTTCGTCACGCGCAAGATCACCCGCGCCCTGGCGCGCATCAAGCTGGGGCTGCAGGACACCCTGTTCCTGGGCAATCTGGACGCCAAGCGCGATTGGGGCCACGCCCGTGATTATGTGGAGGCCATGTGGCTGATGCTGCAGCAGGAGGTGGCCGAGGACTTCGTCATTGCCACCGGCGAGCAGCACAGCGTGCGCGAGTTCGTGGATGCCGCCGCCGCCGAACTGGGCATGGGCATCGCATGGCGGGGCGAGGGTGTCCAGGAGCAAGGCTTCGACGCCGCCGGAAAATGCGTGGTGGCCGTGGACCCGCGCTACTTCCGTCCGGCGGAGGTGGAAACGCTGCTGGGCGATCCGGCCAAGGCGATGGCGAAGCTGGGCTGGAAGCCGAAGGTGAGCTTCCGCGAGCTGGTGGCCGAGATGGTGCGCGAGGACCTCAAGGCGGCCGAGCGCGATGAGCTGGTGAAGAGACACGGCTTCCCGGCTTATGACTACCACGAGTGAACAGGCGGCCGCGGGGCGCGGTCTGGCGAGGCTGACAGCGTCGCGACGGGAGCGGTGAAGATGGATTCGGGCGCGCGCATTTTTGTTGCCGGCCATCGCGGCCTCGTGGGGTCGGCCCTGCTGCGTCGTCTGGCTGTGGCGGGGTTCGAGAACCTTGTCACCCGTACCCACGCGGAGCTGGATCTGACCGACCAGGCGAGTGTCAGGAGTTTCTTCGCCCGCGAGCGGCCAGAGTATGTGTTCCTTGCGGCCGCCAAGGTGGGCGGCATCCTGGCGAATAACACCTATCCGGCGCAGTTCATCGCCGAGAACCTGGCCATTCAGACCAACGTCATTCACGAGGCATACGCGGCTGGCGTGAAGCGGCTGTTGTTCCTCGGTTCCTCGTGCATCTATCCGCGGGACTGCCCGCAGCCGATCAAGGAGGAGTATCTCCTGACGGGCCCCCTGGAGGCCACCAACCGTCCCTATGCGATTGCAAAGATCGCGGGTATCGAGATGTGCTGGTCCTACAACCGTCAGTACGGCACGCGCTACCTTTCGGTCATGCCGACCAATCTTTACGGTCCTGGCGACAACTACGATCTGCAAAACTCCCATGTGCTGCCGGCGCTGATCCGCAAGATGCACGAAGCCAAGATCCGTGGCGAGCGCGAGGTGATCGTCTGGGGGACAGGCGCGCCCCGGCGCGAATTCCTCTACAGCGACGACATGGCCGATGCGTGCGTGATGCTGATGCGTCTGCCGGACCAGCAATTCGCCGAGATCCTGGCGAAGCATCAACCGCCGCTGATCAACGTCGGGTGCGGTGAGGACCTCACCATCCGCGAACTCGCCGGGACGGTGGCGAAGGTGGTCGGATTCGAGGGAAAACTCGTCTTCGACGCGTCCAAGCCCGATGGGACGATGCGCAAGCTGCTGGATGTGGGGCGCATGTTCGCGCTGGGATGGTCACCGGTGGTTTCCATCGAGGCGGGCATCAGCCGCGCCTATGCAGACTTCACCCACGCGGCGGACAAGATGGAGGCGCTCTGAGCCGCCAGCGCCAAAGTACGCTTCGATGCCGAGTCCTTGGCAGCACGACGGCGCGCAAGCCGGCCGCATCGGTACGTGACCCGCGCCTGGGGTGGTTCCCCCACGACGCCGGAGGGGCGCGTGCGCGCGCCGGGTTCGACGCCAGGCAGGCGGTGTTCGTTGGCGAGGCGATCCGTGCTTGTGGTCAATGAGTCGCGCCGCTCGACCCTGCTGACGGGGGCTTCGGGTTTCGTCGGCCGCGCTTGCGTCCCGCGTCTCGAGCGGGCCGGCTGGCGCGTGCGGTGCGCGATGCGGACCGCCTCCGCGCCAGTGGAAACCAGTGTGCAACGCTGCACGGTGGGCGGCATCGGGCCCCATACCGATTGGTCCCGGGCGCTCGATGGCATCGATGCGGTTGTACACCTCGCCGCCCGGGTCCATGTCATGCGTGAGTCCGTGACCGACCCGCTCGCGGCTTTCCGTGCCATCAATGTGGAAGGCACGCGGGAACTTGCCCGGCAGGCGGCGGCTGCGGGGGTGCGCCGCTTCGTCTTCGTGTCTTCGGTCAAGGTCAACGGTGAAGCCACGGCAGGACGAGCCTGCTCGGAAGGCGATGCCCCCCATCCCCAGGATCCCTACGGCCTCTCGAAACTCGAGGCCGAGCAGGCACTGCGGGAGATCGAAGCGAAGACGGGTCTCGAGGTGGTGATTCTGCGCCCCCCGCTGGTCTACGGCCCAGGGGTGAAAGGCAACTTCCTGCGCATGCTGCAGTGGGTCGACCGCGGCGTCCCGCTGCCGTTGGGCGCGGCGGCCAATCGCCGCAGCCTCGTCTTCGTGGGCAACCTCGTCGATGCCCTCGCCGCGGGTCTGGAGCACCCCGGCGCGGCGGGTGAGACCTTCCTGGTGGACGACGGCCAACCAGTGTCTACGGCCCAGTTGCTGCGCGAGATCGGCGGTGCCCTGGGTCGACCCGCGCGCCTTCTTTGCATCCCGCCCCGGCTGTTGCGGATCGCCGCGGCCATGATCGGCCGCGGCGATGACGCCGAGCGGCTTCTGGGCGATCTCGTGGTGGACGGTTCGCGAATCCGCCGCGCCCTCGGCTGGTGCCCTCCCTTCAGCAGGGAAGACGGCCTCGCGGCCACTGCCGCGTGGTTTCGGGCGGAACGCCGTTAGAATCGCGACCTCGACGCCGAGCGCTCACGGGCCGCGCCCCTCTCTCATGATTCTCGCCGCGATCGTTCTTGCTGCCGCGCTGAGTTTCGCGCTCAACGCGGTCGCCGTGCGCGGCGGGTTGATCACCGCGCCGCTCGATCTGCCGAACGAGCGATCCCTGCACACCCGACCGGTGCCTCGTGCGGGGGGCATCGGGGTGCTTGCCGGGCTGTGTGCGGCCCTGCTCGTGGCCGATGGCTTCAGTCTTGTGGTCGGGCTGGCCGTTGCCCTGGCGGCGTTATCGCTGGTGGATGACTGGGGCCATTTGCCGGCGCTGGTGCGCTTGTCCGGACATTTGGGCGCGGCGGCGGTTTTCTGCCTGTTCACGCTGGACTACGCGCCTTTGCCGCAGATCCTGCTCATCGTCGCAGTGGGCTGGATGACGAACCTGTACAACTTCATGGATGGCGCTGACGGCCTTGCCGGCGGCATGGCGGTGGCTGGTTTCGGCACCTTCGCCTTGGCCGCGGCCATGGCGGGCGACTCCGATCTTGCCGCCGTATGCGCATGCATCGCCTCGGCTGCGCTGGGGTTTCTGTGGTTCAACCGCCACCCGGCGCGCATTTTTCTGGGTGACGTGGGGTCGATTCCCCTTGGCTTTCTTGCGGCGGCCCTGGGTGTGCTCGGCGAACACCGCGGTGCCTGGCCATGGTGGTTCGCGCCGGTGGTGTTCGCACCCTTCGTGGTGGACGCGAGCGTCACCCTCCTGCGCCGTCTGGCGCGCGGCGAGAAGGTTTGGCTTGCGCACCGCAGTCACTACTATCAGCGGCTCGTGCTTCTGGGGTGGGGCCATCGCCGCACGGCGTTCGCCGAGTATGCGCTGATGGGTGCCTGCGGCGCCGTGGCGCTGCTGGCGCTGGGGCGGTCGCCCGCATTGCAGGCGCTGTTGCTGGCGTTGCCGGCCCTGCTCCTTGCGGCGGCCATGGTGGCCGTTGACCGAGCCTGGTCGCGGAGCCGGCACCCCGGTGCCTGAGATCAGGCGTCGGAGCCGATCCATGAAATTCCCCGCGCGCGCGCGCATCGCACTGGCCGTTCTGCACGACCTGGTGGCATCGGGCACGGCGTGGATGGTGGCGTTCTGGCTGCGCTTCAACCTCGATGTGCCGCCATCCTTCGCCACGGCGATGGTGCGAACCGTCCTCATGGTGATGGCAGTGCAGGGCCTGCTGTTCTGGTTCTCGGGTCTGTACCGCGGCCTGTGGCGCTATGCCAGCCTGCACGACATCCGGTTGATCGTGCTGTCGGTGGCGGTGGCTGCGCTGGTGGCGCCGGCCGCGCTCCTGCTGGCGGGGTTGACGGCTGAAGTGCCGCGCTCGGTCTTCATTTTGCAGCCCGTGCTGCTGTTGCTCGTCATGGGCGGCAGCCGCCTGGCCTACCGCGCCTGGAAGGAAGGTCGCCTCGTATCGCTGGCGAGCATCGGCGGCGAGCCGGTGCTGATCCTTGGCGCCGGTGCAGCCGCTGACAAGCTGATTCGCGAGATCGCGCCAAGTCCACAGTGGCGCCTGGTGGGTCTGCTGGACGACGACATGGCGAAGCAAGGTCGCAGCCTGCACGGCATTCCGGTGCTCGGGACCCTGCCTGAGGTAGCCGATCTGGCCGCGCAGCGCGCGGTCACCCATGCCATCGTCGCCATGCCGGGGGTATCCCATACGGTGCGCCGTCGTGCGGTGAAGCTTGCCAGCGACGCAGGGCTCAAGGTGTTGACCGTGCCATCCTTCGATGACATCGCATCGGGGCGCGTGCGCCTTGGGCAGTTGCGGGGGGTGGAACTCGACGACCTTCTGGGTCGTGATCCCGTGGTGCTGGACGACCCGGGCCTGCGCCGCTTGATCGAGAATCGTGTGGTGATGGTGACGGGCGCTGGCGGCTCCATCGGCTCCGAGCTGTGCCGGCAGATGACGCGTCTTCGTCCCGGGCGCCTGGTGTTGCTGGAGGCGTCCGAGTACGCCCTGTACCGCATCGAGGAGGAGCTGGGCGCCAGCGCCACGCCGACGGTGGCTCTGGTGGGTGATGTGAAGGATGGTGAGCGGGTGAGGGAGGTCATGGCCCGCGAGCGCCCGCATGTGGTGCTGCACGCCGCCGCCTACAAGCATGTGCCGCTCATGGAGACCGCCAACGCCTGGCAGGCGCTGCGCAACAACGTGCTGGGCACGTTCACCGTGGCCCGGGCGGCCGTCGCCGCCGGGGCGGCCGAGTTCGTGCTGGTTTCCACCGACAAGGCGGTCAATCCCGCCAATGTCATGGGAGCCAGCAAGCGGCTGGCAGAGATGGTCTGCCAGGCTCTGCAGCCCGATGCCCCTGGCACGCGATTCGTCACCGTGCGCTTTGGCAATGTGCTGGGCAGCACCGGCAGCGTGATACCCAAGTTCCGGGAACAGATCCGCCGTGGCGGGCCCGTCACCGTGACGCACCCCGAGATCACGCGCTACTTCATGTCCATTCCCGAGGCGGCGCAGCTGGTGCTTCAGGCGGCGCTCATGGGTCGTGGCGGCGAGATCTTCGTGCTCGACATGGGCGAGCCGGTGCGGATCGCCGACCTGGCCCGGGAACTGATCCGTTTGTCCGGCCCCGCAGCCGCCGGTGTGCGCATCGAGTTCACCGGCCTGAGAAGCGGCGAGAAGCTGTATGAGGAATTGCTGGCCGATGGCGAAACCACCCTTCCCACGCCGCATCCGAAGCTGCGCATCGCGCGCGCCGCCGGCGTGGACGGGGACTGGCTCGCGCGGTTGCTCGGGTGGCTCGAGGGGCCGGCCCCGGACGATGACGAGGCCGTGCGCGCGGCGCTGAGGCGCTGGGTTCCCGAATACCAGCCGGCGCGCACGGTCGCCACGCCAGCGGCCGCCTCTTCCCGCCAGGATGTTGCGTGACCGGCGCCATGGAACGGGCAGCTCTGTCCTGCGTGATCATCACTCGTGATGCCGCTGCCGCGTTGCCAGCGGCGCTCGCCTCGGTGGGTTGGTGCGAGGACGTGGTCGTGGTGGACTCGGGTAGCCGCGACGACACATGCGCCATAGCCGAGCGCGCGGGCGCGCGTGTGGTTCATCAGGATTGGCTGGGCTTCGGACCCCAGAAGCGTCTTGCGGTCGACTGCGCGCGCCACGACTGGGTTTTGTGCCTGGATGCCGACGAGCGCGTCACCCCCCAATTGCGAGATGCCATGGAGCGCGCC
>JBIIUM010000158.1:0-7553 GCA_044339985.1 Burkholderiales bacterium
CCAACCGTACCGCGGCGTGCAGGCTGAAGCCGTGCGCATCGGCGCACAGCGCTTTCCGAGGCTTCTCCTCCCGGCCCGCCGCCGTGCGTACGCTGAGCACCTTCCGGCCGGCGCGCGGGCCCACGGCATCGTCATGCGTGCGGAGTGGGACATAGCCCACCATCTCCGCGCGGGACGGCTGGTGCAGGTGCTCCCTGCGCATCACACACCGGAAGCCGACTCCACGTCATGTATCCGCACCGGCGGCAGCTGGCGACTCGGGTACGCGCCTTCGTGGATTTTCTCGCGGCGACGTTGGAGAAGACGCTCGTTGGCGCGTAGTCACCACGCTTCAGCGCTAGACAAGAAATGAGACTTGCCGCCGTGCATGTGGGCATTGCAGCGAATTGATCCGCCAGGTCCCTCGAAAACCATGTCTGCATGCGATATGGCTCCGCAGGCTTTCGTGTCGAATCGCAGCATGTGGAATGGCCGTCGTCCCTGCTTGGCGCCCACGCTGCGAGCCCGCCAAAAACACAGCGGGACACACCGTATTTGCAACCACGTTGCGCATTTAGTAGAGTCTTCGGTACGGTCCCATAAAGCAGGGCCGGCAGGCGACGGGGGGACACTTTGGAGGCGGCATCGGATCTCGCGACGAGCGGCGCATGGCTGATGTTCCTGCTCGGACTACGTCACGGCTTCGACCCCGATCACATCGCTATTGTCGATGCGCTGGCGGTGAGGGCCCATCGCGACAGGCCTGCGCTGTCTCCCTGGGTCGGATCGCTGTTCGCCTTGGGACACGGGGGCGTTGTTTGTGCGGTGGCCGTTGCCGTATGTATCTTGAGCCGCTCGATGTCGCTCCCCGGGCCACTCGCGACGATCCTCGACTGGCTCCCCGTCATCATGCTTGTGACGCTTGGCACGGCAAGCGCCGTTTCACTATGGGTGACGAGGGGAGCCTCGCCCTCCTTGTGGGGCCGCCTGGCACGCGTGGGTGCCGGCCGCCCGGTGCATCCCGTGTCTGTGATCGTGGTGGGGGCTCTGTTCGCCCTCGTGTTCGACACGACTTCCCAGGCGGCCGCCTGGGGCTACGCGGCCTCGCGAAGCGACGGCGTGGAGGCTGCCATCGTCATCGGGGCTGTATTCACCCTTGGCATGATAATTACCGACACCTTGGATAGCCATCTCCTGAGCGGCCTGATACGGCGGGCGAGCCATCGGGACGCACGAGCGTTCCGCGTCTACCTGAGCCTGCTCGTAATTGCCCTGTCCTACGGCATCGCGTCACTTGGCACCGCTGAACGTTTCGGCGTCGCCCGCCCCCTGTCGGACGCCGGCTTTACAGCCATTGGCGTCGGATGCGTCGTTCTGGTTGCAGCAGGCTATGTCTGGCTGGCGACGCGCCCAGGTGAGAGTGCCCCGCCTTGCCAGACAGGCGGACGGGGCTCAGGCCGCATGGAGTCTGGAAGCCCGCGGCGCTGACCGGAATACCGCACCAACAGGCGTGTCAGCCAGCGCCGATCATTACCGCAGCCGCCGGCTTCGGACTCACTGCACAGGATAGAAAGTCCCTGCGTAGCGATTCGCGGTCGAGGTTCCTGCCGATGAACACCAGCCGGTTCGTCCGCGGACGGTCGCCCCATGGGCCACCGCGCTGCCCGTCGAACAGCATGTGCACGCCCTGGAACACGTACCGCTCGTCCTCGCCCGCGACATTCAACAGCCCCTTCATGCGAAAGATGTCGGCCCCCTGCGCTTGAAGCAAGCGGCTGAGCCACGCGTTGACTCGTTCGCCATCCATAGCGCCGTCGACCTCGACCCCGACGGAAGTGACCGTGTCGTCATGCTCGTGAGCGGCAGCAAAGCGCACTTCGGCAACGGCTGTCAGGGCAGTGCCCGCGGCATCAGTGACCTGTAGCGAAAACTCCTCCGGAAGGTGCTCGGTGAACAATGCAACGCGTCCCGGCCGCCCAGTCGCGATCGGGAACAGCTTGGTGCCATTGGCCTCGAGCCGCATGATGCGGGCCAGGCCGTCCGCATTCACCGCCATACCCGGCGCGAGTTCTCCGGAAGGGCTGGCGAAGGCCCGGAACACACGCTCCGCGAGTTCTCCCAGGGAACCGCCATCACCTGACTGCCAGTGCATCGCAAGGAACGCCATGGTCGGATCGGGGCCCTCTTCCACCCTGATCTGCGCGCCGGCAGCACCGATCTCGAAGGCACCTGCCCACTCGAACGGATACTCCGGCTCGAGAAACGTCGGCTTGAGGGCCAGGGCACGCTCCAGGTCAAAACCGCCAAGATCCAGCACGTCGGACATCGGCGCTCTCGACATGACGACCCGCCTTACACGCGCCAGACCATTCATGGCGTGAATGCGGGACTCGACAATGTCGGCCTCCGCTCCGGTGACGAGGTCTGTCTTGTTGAGCAGGACCACATCCGCGAACGCGATCTGCGCCTTGACCTCGTCGCTGGTGTCCAGATGCTGCAGAACGTGCTTGGCATCGACCACCGTCACGATGCCGTCCAGGCTCAGATCTTCCCTTATGTCGTCGTCGACGAAGAAGGTCTGCGCTACCGGGCCAGGATCGGCCATTCCCGTTGTCTCGATGAGAATCCGATCGAACTTGTCGCGACGCTTCATCAGGTTGCCGAGAATCCTGATCAGATCTCCGCGGACGGTGCAGCAGATGCACCCGTTGTTCATCTCGAAGATCTCCTCGTCGGAACGGATCACCAGATCCTGGTCGACACCGATTTCGCCGAACTCGTTTTCGATGACCGCGATCCTCTGCCCGTGGTTCTCGGTCAGGATCCGGTTCAGAAGCGTCGTCTTGCCAGCACCGAGGAAGCCGGTCAGGACGGTCACCGGGATCTTTCCTTTCATCTTTCCTTTCATCTTTTTCTCCAAGAATTGGCGCGTGCGCGCTTTACGCTTCCAGTATGTACTCGCAACTTGGTGGCGTCTAGAATCGACGATCGTGACCTCGAGGAAACCTTCGTCATGCCCGGTTCGTCTTCCCCCGTCGCGCCTCTGGCCTCCTGGCAACTGGATGCATTCATCGTCAGCGCGGTATGGAATCATCAAGGTAGCCATGTGGCGTATGCCAGTTCCGCCGGTGACATTCTCCTTTCGGATACGCAGCGTCCTCCTGCGCCGAGACGCCTGCGTGTCGAATGCGATCAGTTGTTGGCCGTGACGTCACTCGGTCCCGAGGACTTTCTCGTGAGCACCGATTCCGGACGGCTGCTACGCATCTCTCCCCAAGGTAACCTCACGGTGTTCTCTCATCATCCCGGCGCCTGGATCGACGCGCTCATCTCGAGCAGGCAGGGCTATGTAGCGGTCGGTGTCGGGCGCCGCATCGTGCTTCTGGCTGGCGACGGGACGCACATCGGCACCACCGCCGAGCATGAGAGCACCATTGCGCAGTTGGCGCTGTCCCCAGACGAGTCACGCGTGTTCGCCGCGCATTACGGCGGGGTCACGGTCTGGAAGAAGGACGACCTGCGCGCGGCCAACCGGCGCCTCCGCTACGCGGGGTCCCATCTGGCGGTATGCGTCTCCCGCGACAGCAGGTTCGCAGCGACCTGCACGCAGGAGAAGGAGGTCCATGCCTGGCGCCTCAAGGAAGACCGCGACATGCGGATGAGCGGCTACTACTCCAAGCCGATGGCAATGTCCTGGAGTGCTGACGGCCAGTGGCTGGTCACCAGCGGCGGCGATGCCGCCACCGCCTGGCCTTTCTCCGGCAAAGGACCCGAGGGCAAGGGGCCCCGCCTGCTCGGCCCGATGAGCGAGTCCCTGGTGACCCGTGTGTCGTGCCATCCCCGGGAGGCTATCGTTGCCATCGGTTACGACGAGGGCACCGTGGTGCTCGCCAGTCTTGGCTTGCAGCCCCTGGAGGTTCCAGTGGTGGATGGCGCCGGTTCGGCCATATCGGCACAGGCTTGGTCGCCAGACGGACGCCTTCTCGCCGCCGCTTCGGAAGATGGACGGGCCAGTCTCGTGTACGTGGGGGTCGACTGACGCACAAGGTGTCCCCCGGTCCGGCATGCCGGACCGGGGGGCGTCAGCATCACGCCACAGCGATGGGATTACCCGGGGAACCGGTGCCGCCCTTGATCGGCAGCGGACTGAAGATGAACGCGAACTTGTACACCTTGTCCGCAGCCAGATGGTCCAACCGGATATTCTCAAGGATATGAATGCCGTTGCGCGTCAGGAAGATCTGGTGCACCGGGAAGGCCAGATTGGGATCCGGGTTGGGCACCACCTCGATGGCCCACACGTCCGCCGCGCCAACCGAGATGCCCTTGGACACCAGCCAGTTGGCCGCCTCGACGCCGATTCCGGGCTCCCCGGAGTTGAAGCGGGCGTTATCCTTCATCCAGAGGTTCTCGCCCCAGCCGGTTCGCCAGCAGGCCATGGCACCCTCGGTGATGTCGGCCTCCGTCATGCCCTGCCGCTTCAGGCAGGCCTTCAGGTCCGCCACGGTGATTTCTTCGCCCTTGTCGAGCATGCGGCCCTTGAGCCCCGCGACGTCGAACAGGATGCCCCGGCAGAAGAAAGGCTTGACGTTCTCCACGCCCAACTTCACCAGACCGTACGCTCCCGACGTTGCACCAGGGCCTGATCCGGCGTTGTGCAGATCCGCACCGGTGATCCCGTTGTAGTAGATCTCCTTGGTCTTGTCGCTGATCCCGCCCTCGATCCGGCAACCGATATGACCCAGACCATCGAACTGTGTGCCCACCTGTCCGATCTCGGTGGTCAGAATCTCGTCGTGCCAGATCGTCTGGTTCTTGCCATAGGCACCGCCGGTCGGGTTGCCGGGGATGCGCAGCACCCAGGCACGTTGACCGAAGAGCGGCATGCCGAACTCGTACACCCTGCCAAGGCTGTATACCTTGCCGGTCTTGATCTGGGAGACCGCGTCCATGGTGGTCTTCGGCCCCATCCAGTTCGTGGCACCGACCTCGTCATCCTTGCCCCAGCGTGATGGCCACCAGGGCTTGGCCATTGGCGTACCCTCGATCGTGCCTTCAGCCGCCTCGGCGGGCTTGACCAGATCAAGCTCGTGCATCGCGACCGTCACGGCACCAACGGCCGCCGTGACCACAGCCGCTCCGCGGATGAACTCCCTGCGGCTGACGCCCTCGGCGCCTTCTGCCTGGCCCTTCGGCTGACCCTCTGGAACATCTGCGTTCTGTGTATCCATGCTTCTCCTACCCCCTGTATGTCGGGTGATGAATGCGCGCGACGGGACTCGCCCAGCGCACGCCCTTTGGTTTTTTTTGCAACCGGCTTGCACCAGGGCGTACACTACTGCGGGTATTCAAGGTAATACCATTGCATCTTGCGACGGTGACGAGGGCAGTTTGGGACCTGTACCAGCCGACCTGCCCGGGCCCGAGGGGAACAACAATGACGACAGAGTGCGACAGCACCGCCGACGGGCAGCGCTCACCGGATGAACTCCTCGCTCAGGCCGAAGCCTTGTGCAGTTCGCGCGGGCAGCGCTTCACACCCCTGCGTCGCCAGATTTTCAGCGTCATCGCACGATCCAGCGGACCCATGACGGCCTACCGGATCCTCGATGAAGTCCAGGACACCGGCCGGGAGTCGGGCCCACCGACCATCTACCGTGCGCTCGATTTCCTGCAGGCGCAGCACTTGATACACCGCGTGGAGTCCCTCAATGCGTTCGTGGCGTGCCAGCATCCTGAGCGGCACCACACCTGCCAGTTGCTGATCTGCACCGGTTGCGGCACGACCTCGGAGCTCGAGGCGGGGGGGATGATGTCGACGATCGCGAGGACGGCTGCCCGCGTCGGGTTCACCATCAGCGAAACCGTCCTGGAATTCAAGGGTTTGTGCGTGCGCTGTCGCATCGCTCTGGCCAGTCTCGCAACCGTCACCAAAACTGCCACTCGCGGGTGATCTCCCCACCGCAGATCGCGGGATCGGACCGCGCACTCAGGCCGGCAGGGATGGATCCAGACGCGCCCGCTGCCTTCTGAACTCCCTTTGCACCGCCGACGCCGCGAACACGGGAAGGTCGTGCGCCAGACTGGCGCGGACGACATCGGCTGCCAACTCCCTCGTAACGAAGTGGAGCGTCGAGCACCGATCCATCGAACCCCAACTCCGCAGCCGCGACGGCGGTTCCATGACATGCTGGACACCCTGCAGGACAACTGGTCTCGCCTCACCTTCGATGGAGAGCACGGCGCGCAGACGATAGATAACGTCGCCATGCAACTGAAGCCCCGCGTTCAGCCAGCCATGGAAGGCTTCCCAGGAAGTATCACCCGCGAGTCTTGCCTGGAAGCGGAACAGGTTGCAACCGACTGCCGAAACATCCCCCTCACCCGAGCATAGCCAGGTGTCCAGGCTGCCAGTGCGTGAGAACTCGTCGCGCGCACCTGCGCCCGTGAGCGTTGGCAGGGTTGCCTCACGGTCCTCAAGAATCTCCGCCGACGGATTGAGCGCCGAGAGCAAATCCATGGGGCCAGGCTTGCGCGGCGAGTTCTCGCGTGCCAGCAACACGATCCTGTCGGCGACGGCAAGCTGCTTGGCGCCCAGGCCGGTCAGAGCCGCTGCGGAGGGCTCATCGGTCGCACGCAATACGTGGATGACGGTCCCGAGGCGGAAGTAGTGAGTTACCAGAGCATTGTTCAGAAGCGTTTGCAGCACCGGTGCAGGATCAACCGCCTCGGCTGTTTCGATGATGAGCAGATCGAGGGGCGCCTTCGCCGCCGACCGGCGTGCATGAAGCCGGCGCATCGCATCCACCAAACCCGAGCGGGCAACACAGCACAGGCAACCTACGGCGTGCGGGACGAAAGCCCCTTCCACTTTCTCCCCGTCCACTGCTGAGCGTGGAACGCCTGTCTCCTCATTCGTGATGACCCCCACCGACAGGAAAGGCGAGGTCGCGAGCAGCCTGGCGATCCAGTCGGACTTCCCGCTGTCACGGCGTCCCTGAATCACCAGCACCGGTGTGCGTGACTCCGGAAATTCCTGTTCCAAAGGCAACATATGCTATCGATCCTCCTTCCGAAGCCTGCCACCGGAGAGGGACGAAATACTATTGCGTCAGCAGGTCGCCAGCTGCGCTGTCGGTGGGGTCGCGGAACGTGCCTGTTGGCGACACGATCACCGCGAGCGCTCACCAAGGCGAAGTGGGGTGCTCCGCCGCTGCCAGCCCCAGTCGGCTGCTGCTTTGGCCATCATGTCCGCCGCAGCGCGTGGGCCGTCCACAGCGACAGGGCGAACAGCACCAGGGTCGAGATGCCCAGGGTCAGCTGCACGGCGAGCATGCCCAGCATCAGGTCGAGCGGCAGGCGCGCGGCGGCGGGGATGTCGCCGCGCCTGGCCTTCCACCAGAACAGCGGGATCGCCAGGGCGAACAGGAATTTCAAACGACGTCTGCCGCGAGTTGGCACTGTATTGCCCGTACTTTGAGCGGTCAACCGCGCGCTCCCAGGCGATCAATCCCCCCTTGCACTGACGATACGAACGCGGCTTCGGGCCGGATCACCGTTCACCCGCCTCGCCT
>JBIIUM010000036.1:0-23903 GCA_044339985.1 Burkholderiales bacterium
GCCGCCTGTGTCATGGCACTGGAGGTGAAGGAAGAACGGGCGCGCAGTATACGCGGCGCCCTTCGGCCACCCCGCTCACTCGGGCGACAGGGTGGCGCGCACGTCGGCTGCGGTGGCCGGCTGCGCGGCCATGTTGCGCACGCGCTGCACCGCGGCCTGTACCAACTCCACATTTCGCGAACCGCTGCCCAAGGGCATGTCTTCGAGGCCCACGCGCACATGGCCCCCTTCCATCACCGCGCGGGGGATGAGCGGCAGGATGTCCACGCCCAGCCCGGCCACCATCCAGGGCGCTCCCGGCGCCAGCCGGTCGAGCAGGTGGAGGTAGGCCGTCATGGCGAAATCCTCGGGCGGGAAACCGAAGCTGTAGTCGGAGGTGAACATGAACCGGTACACCGGCAATGGCGCGCTTTCGCGCCACGCGAGGGCGGCCCCCAGGCGCAGGAAACCTGGCTCGTAGATGGCATAGGACGGGTGGAACCCGTGCCGCTGCGCCAGCCCCAGCGCGTGGCGGATGTGAGTCTCGGAGTTCTGGTACACGAAGCCGTGGGTGTCGGTTTGAATCTGATCCCAACGGGTGATGTTGCACGAGCCGGGGTCGATGGCAGCCCACTCCAGCAGCCCGGCACGACCAAGCGCATCCAGATGCGCGAACCGTTCGGCGGGTGCGAGCGGCGGGGCACCATCGGCGTCGGGCAGGAAGGGCACCGTGGGATAGACGATGGCGTCCACACGGGAGCGAATGCCGTGAATGATGGCGGCGTACAGATCGGCATCGTCGCGTTGCCGGCCGGTGGCGGTGTCGTAGGCGTGCAGGTGAATGATGGCAGCGCCCGCTTCCACGCACGCCACCCCTTCGGCGATGATGTCTTCCACCGCCACGGGAATGTTGGGCTGCGCCTGGCGTCCCCAGGGCCCGTTGATGGCCGCTTCGATCCAGACCTTGCGGCCGCCTTCGTCGTGCTGTTCTTCCATGGCGTTCATCAAAGTGCGGGGAGGATCTCCACGGCCAGGGGCTCGAGCCCCTCGACGCGGCCCAGCAAGCGGTCTCCGGGCACCACCGCGCCCACACCGGCGGGAGTGCCCGTGAAGATGAGATCGCCGGGCATGAGCGTGTAGTAATCGGACAGGAAGCTGATGGTGTCGGCCACCGGCCAGATGAGGTCGGCGAGATCGGCGCTCTGGCGCTGCTCGCCGTTGACATGCAGCGTGATGGCGCCGCGGTCGGGGCCTGACCAGCGCGAGGCAGGCGTGAGCGGCGCCATGGGGGCGGACTCGTCGAAGCCCTTGCCGAAATCCCAGGGGCGGCCCAGGTCGCGGGCAGCCAGTTGCAGATCGCGCCGCGTCATGTCCAGGCCCACGGCGTACCCGAACACCTTGCCCAGCGCCTGCGCCACAGGAATGCGGTGCCCGCCCTCGCGCAATGCCACCACCAGTTCCACTTCGTGGTGGAAGTTGCTGGTGCCCGGCGGATAGTGAATGGCCGTCGCCGCAGGCACCACTGCATCGGCAGGCTTGAGGAAGAAGAACGGCGGCTCCTTGTCGGGATCCTTGCCCATCTCGCGGGCGTGGGCGGCGTAGTTGCGGCCCACGCAATAGACACGATGCACGGCGAACAAATGGTCGCTGCCCGCCACCGGTACCGCCACGGGTGGGGGGGGTGAAAAAACAAAGCTCATGCAAACCCCGGAGTCAGAACAGGTGGAAGACGCCGCCCACCAGGCCCAAGGGCCAGCGGCCGCCTTCGAAGAGGCGATATTTTCGCACGAACAGGTGATCCTCCCGCGCCTTGGCAAGGCGGGCGAGCACCAGGCCGTGGGCTGCCATGCTGGCGGCGCCGGCGGCAGCGCGGATCAGCGCCGGGTCGCTCATGCCGGCCCGCGACGCCGCCAAGGCCGCCGCCCCGTGGATGACCTCGTGCTCCACACCCGCCGACAGGCTCAGTTGCTCCAGGGCCACGCCTTCGCCGTGCAGCGCGAAGCAGCGCGCCATGAGCGCCCGGCGCTCGTGCTCTTCGCGCTCCCACCACGTGCCATCCCAGGCGGGATTGCGGATGATGCGTTCGGCGTGCTCCCAGGAAGCCACCGGTTCCACCCGTAGCGCCTGCGGCAGCCCGAGGGCGGAGAGATAATCCCGCGCCTCGTCCACCTCGCAGGCGTCCAGGGGCAGCCCCACGGCGGAGAACCACGCCGCTGGCGACAAACCAAACAGCGCGGGTGCCACGGTGCCGCCTGGCGGGGCGCTCATGGGGCGCGCCACTCGCGCCACAGACCAAGGGCGCGCTGCACCGGACGGTCGGAGAAAGCAAACAACACGCACTCGCCGTGGGCCACCAGACGGTGCTCGGTCCATGAAGGCACCACAAAGGTGTCCCGCGGCCCGAAGGGCAGCACTGCCCCCTCTAGGCGGCATTCGCCGCTGCCCTCGATCACATGAAACACGGTGCCGTCGGTGCAGCGGTACCCGGCGCCGGAGAACCCTGCCGGCAGCCATTGGATGGTGGTGCCGATGGTGGGCATGGCGGGCCCGCCCGTGGCGGGGTTGATGAACTGCATGCGGATGCCGTGCACGGCGTCGGGGCCGCCGGCCCGTGCCAGGCGGCGCAGCGCCTCGCGGCTGCGGGCATAGGGGTAGGCGAACACCGGCGAAGTGGCACCCGCGGGGGTCCAGTCGAGCGGCAACAGATTGGCACCAAAGCGCGCCAGGGCGTCGCCTTCGGGCCGGGTGAGGGGCTGTACTTCTGCCCCGAGGTTCTCGGCGAAACCACAGTCGAGAAACCGCACCAGCGGAATGTCCAGACCGTCGAGCCACACCACTGCATCCTCGGCCTCACTGCCGTGGTCGTGCCAGGCCCAGGAGGGCGTGATGATGAAATCGCCGGGACGCATGGTGACGCGCTCGCCCTCCACCGCGGTGTAGGCGCCCTCGCCTTCCACGATCAGCCGCAGCGCGCTCTGGGTGTGGCGATGACTGGGCGCCACCTCGCCGGGCAGGATCACTTGCAGGCCGGCATAGAGAGACTGGGTGATGGCGGAACTGCCAGGCATGCCGGGGTTTTCAAGGATCAGCACCCGTCTCACCGCCTCACGGGAAGTGATCAGCCGACCCGATTCGAGCAGCGCGGGCCGGATGTCCTGGTAGCGCCAGAGGTGCGGGCGGCAGGGCGAGCGCGGCTGTTCGGGCACCAGCGCCGCCATGACCTCCCACAGTGGCGTGAGCCCGTGGCCGGCGATGCGCCGGTAGTAATCGTGGCGTGCCGCCTTTGCATCCACGGGCTGGTTCATGATCGATGCCGCGGGCTCGCTCTTGCAGCCGCTCAGTGCAACACCGGCAGGTGCAAACCGAAATCCTTCTCCACCAGCTCGGTTACGCGGCCGAGAAAGTCGGCGCGCATGTCATCGTTGTTGCGCTGCTTGATGCCGTAGCGGCGGTAGATTTCGTTGTTGCGCGAGTTGCTGGCGCCGAAGAAGGCTGGCGTGATGGGAAAGTAGCGGTGGATGGCGTCCTGCACCTCGTCGGCACGGCCCGCCTGGATAAGTTCGAGGCATTGTTCCTTGCCGAACTTGGCGTGGAATTTCTCCTCGGGCATGGTGAGGCGCGCGAGGTTGCGCAGCGGGTGAAAGGAGCAGTGCAGCAGATCCTCCACTTGCAGAATCTCGGCGTAATCGGCAATGGCCTTGATGACACAGAATTCCGGCCAGGTCTTGAGCTCGAACTGGAAAATGGTGAGCGGCTTTTTCACCGACGGGTCGGTGCGCTCGGGCGGGAGGCCCATTTCGTCGGCAAGGGCGCGAAAGCGCACGTGGTGGTGATACTCCTCCATGGCCACGCGGCAAGTGAGCCACTTGGCGTAGGGCGTGGGGGCCAGCGCGATGGCCGGTTCGTCGAAGACCCGCGCGCCATGGAGCTCGTTGACCGCGTGGCTCACCACCAGCTTTTCCACCGCCATGCGGTAGTCCTCGGGCTGTTGGCGCAATTCGGCAACTGACTTCACTTCCGGATGGGCGGTGACGGACATGGGCAGCTTCCTTCAGACAATGGGCTCGGTATTGAACAGTTCCAAGTCGGTGGCCAGATCGGTGAGAGCATGGCCGAAGCACGCCACCAGCCGCTGGCCCAGGGCGCGCGCATCCTGCGAGTCGAGGGTGCCGGCCACCACCGTTTCCACTGGGCGCGGCTGCGAAAACAACATCACCTCACGTCCGCGCACGCCGAACACCTGGCCGTTGAAACTGTTGTCGGCGCTGCACAGGAAGGCTGTGAGCCGGGCCACGTAGCCGGCCGGCACGGTCAACGCGCGCGCCTTGTACTGGGCCTGGGCGTCGTTGGCCGGGCGGATGGAATCGGTAACACGGGTTGCGGCAAAGGGCGCGATGGCGTTGCAGGTGATGCCGGCGCGCGCCAGATCCATGGCGGCCACGCGGGTAAGCCCCACCAGCCCAGCCTTGGCTGCGGCATAGGCCGCCTGGCCCAGGTTTCCCACCAACCCAGCGGTGGAAATCATGGTGACGATGCGCCCCGGCGCACGGCCGGCCCGGGCCTGCTCGCGCAACACAGGAGAGGCCGCAGCCAGCAGCGCAAACGGCACGTGCAGGTTCACCGCCAGCACCCGCTCCCAATCGGCACGCGGGGTCTTGAACAAGAAGCCATCGCGCAAAACGGCCGCGTTGCTCACCACCAGATCAAGGGCTCCGAAGCGTTCCACCGCAGCCGCCACGGCCGCCTCGGGTGCGCCGGACTCGGCCAGATCGCTGCTGAAGGCGGCGGCACCATCGCCCAGGGTGTCGGCGGCGGCTTGGGCGGCAGCAGGGTCCTCGAGGGTGCCGTCGATGGAAACGCCGGCATCGGCGATCATGACCCGTGCGCCCAGCCGGTGCAGCTCGCCAGCCACAGCCAGCCCGATGCCACGGGCGCCGCCGGTGACCAGCGCCACGCGGTCTTGCAGCAAGCCGGCCGCGGCCATTTCAGGCCGCCTGACGCACCGGCACCGGGCCGGTGGAGGCGTCACAATGGATATGGCGCGGCGACACCCCCTTGAGGCGCAACAGCGCCACGGCAGCCTCCACCATGGGGGCCGGCCCCGCCACGTAGGCCACAAAGCCCGCCAGAGACGCGAAATCCGCCGCCACGGCGTCGGTGACCATTCCTGTGCGGCGCGCCGTGGCGCCCTCGGGTTCGGACAGCACCACATGCAGGCGCGATTCGGCGCAGCCGCCGAGGAAGCCACGCAGTTCGGCCTCGGCATAGACGTCGTGCTCGGCGCGGGCGCCCAAGTACACATGCAGGGGGGCGCGGGCCCCTGACCGATGGCGGGCCGACAAAATGGCGCGCAGCGGCGCGATGCCGCTGCCGCCGGCGATGGCGATTACCGGCACGTCCTGGGCGCAACGCAGATAGGCGTGTCCGTGGGGGCCCCTCACGCGCACCACATCACCTGGCGCCAGGCGATCGCCGATGGAGGCGCTGACGCCGGAGGCGGATTCGCGCACGTGGAACTCGAGCCACGGCTCATCCGGGCGGCTGGCGATGGAGTAGTGGCGCTCGCGTCCCGGGGCGAAGGGGAACTCCAGCACCGCGTATTGCCCGGGGCTGAAGTCGAAGGGCCCACCGGCCGCGATGCCAAGCCGCAACCGCCAGGTATCCGGGGTGAGGCGGTCAAGGGACTCCACGCCACAGGACAGAATGCGCGAAGGATGAACAAGGAATTCCTCTTCGGGCAGCTTGCGCACCGCCACGTCGCTCCACACCTGGCTGCGGCAAGCCAGCACCAGCCCGCGGGCGCGCTCGGAAGGCGCCAGGGCGTGCTCGGAGTACTCGAGTTCTGTCACATCGCCGCTCAACAGCTCGCACTTGCAACTGCCGCAATTGCCGGCCTGGCAGCTGTACCCGAAGCCCACGCCGGCCATGAGCAGCGCATCGAGGATGGTGTCGCCGTCCTCCGCGGAGGCTTGGTCAAGGCTGCCGTCGATTCGGATGGTGTGGCTCACGGGCGCTGGGTGGGGTCAGTGGAGCGGTGGCATTGAGCCGGCGCGGGACAAGAAGTTCCGTGCCCGACGCGCGGTGCTTGGCGTGCACTTGAAACGCGCCGTAGTATCGAGACACGATTGTTGGATGTCAAACGATATGCCCGCCCCCCGAAAAAAACGCCACGCTGCAGACGAGCCCGTGAGCCTGGGCATGCTCCCCGGCCTGGTGGGCTATCGGGTGCGCCTGGCTCAGATGGCGATCTTCACCGATTTCAACCGTGCGCTGGGCGCCCTGGAACTGTCTCCCGGGCTGTTCGGGCTGCTGGTGATCGTGGAGGCCAACCCGGGCCTGAAGCAGTCGCGTCTGGCCGGGGCGGCGCGCCTGGACCGCTCGTCTCTGGTGCCGGCCCTCAACAAACTCGAGGCGCGCGGATTGGTGGCCCGCCGCGACGCGCCGGGCGACCGGCGCGCCTACGGCTTGCACCTGACTGCCGCGGGGGCCGCCCTGCTTGCCCGGGCCAAGCGGGCGGTACGGCGCCACGAGGCAAGGCTCGCCGCCGGGCTTGGGGCGGGCGAGCGGGATTTGCTGATCGCGCTGCTCTCCGGCATCTTCCCGGATCGTCGCTGACTTCTTTTCCGGACATCCATGCGCCGCAAGATTCTCAAGGAACGCGGTGCCAAGGCGGGCAAGGCGCCGGGCACGCTCATCTATGTGGGAGAACCCCATACCGCGACCACCCGCATCTCGCTCATGGATTACGACGAGACGCGCATCACCGAGCGCGTTCTCGGCAGCGCCGACGAGATCCGCCCCTTCACCGAACAAAGCACGGTGACCTGGCTTAACGTGGACGAGGTGCAGGAGCCGGGGCTGATCGCGGCCTTCGGCAAAGTGCTGGGCTTCCACGCGCTCATGCAGGAAGACCTGCTCAACACCGACCAGCGCCCGAAAGTGGAGGACCACGGCGGCCACCTCTACGTGGTGCTGAAGATGGTCGAATGGAAGCCCGGCACGCAGGGCGCCGAAGGCAGCATCGACATCGAACAACTCTCGCTGGTAGTGGGCGAGAACTACGTCATCACCTTCCAGGAACGCGCCGGCGATTTCTTCGACCCGATCCGGGCACGCATCCGAGAGTCGGTGGGCCGCGCGCGCAAGATGGGCGCCGACTACCTTGCCTATTCGCTGCTCGACATGGTGGTGGACCAGTATTTCACGGTGATCGAACGCCTTGGCGATCGCATCGAGCGCCTGGAAGACGAAGTCACCGGCCGCCCGGCGCGCGACACCCTGGCGCGCATTCAGGCCCTCAAGCGCGAGGTGCTGTTCGTGCGCAGGGCCGTGTGGCCATTGCGCGAGGTGGTGGCCAGCCTGCGCCACCTTGACACGCGGCTGATCGCCAGGAGCACCCAGGTATTTCTGCGCGACCTGCAGGACCACGTGGTGCAGGCCGTGGAGGGCATCGACACCTGCCAGGATCTGGCTACGGACCTTCTGGATGCCTACCTGTCGGTGATCGGCAACCGCACCAACACGGTGATGAAGGTGCTGGCGGTGTTCTCGGCAGTGTTCATGCCGCTTACCTTCGTCACCGGCATCTTCGGCATGAACTTCCGCCACATGCCACCGCTGGAGTGGGACTGGGGATTCGGCGCCACGCTGGCGGCCATGATGGCCATGGCGGCCGGGATGGTGGCGTTTTTCCGCATCCGGCGCTGGCTATAGCGCCGGGACAGACGGTCAATCGTTCGTCTCGGGCCGTCGGCGCGCCTTCTTTCGCTCACCCTGGTGACGCTTCTCCGACACCCTTCGCTGCTGCGCTGCAGCACCAGGTCGGGTGGCGATGCGCGGGGTACGCGGCACGGCGGCGCGCCGGATCAGTTCCACCAGGCGAGCGATGGCATCCAGCCGATTGCGCCACTGCTGGCGGTGCACCCGCGCGTCGATCAGGATGACGCCGGAGGTGCTGGCCCGGCTACCCGCCAGTCGCAGCAGCCGGGCCAGCACCTCCGGCGGCAGCGACGGGCACCGGGCCGCGTCGAAGCGCAACTCCACCGCCGAGGACACCTTGTTCACGTTCTGACCACCGGGCCCCGAGGCACGCACGAACCGCAACTCCAGTTCGGATTCGTCGATGCTGATACGCGACGTTATGAAGATCGCTGACATGGGCAAGCGGCAACCCTAGTTTGACTGGACAAATCTTGGCTGTTCAGGGGCTTGGCCGGAACATCCCGTTGCAAAGGCCTTGGACTGGGGATACATTCCAAGGGCTTCTCGAACAACGTGCGACTGCTGGACTTTTCCCCTCTGGCTCGGCGTCGTGCGCGGGGGCCGAACGGGCACCTTGCCCATTACTACCCAACAACATCGGGAGAGAGTCATGAAACGATGGAGCACCCAAATGACTGGCGCCGCCAAGGCCCTGTCGGCGGTCGCCCTTCTGGGCGTGTCGCTGTCGGCCGGCGCGGTCGACTGGGATCGTCTGCAAAACGCGGACAAGGATCCCAACAACTGGCTGATGTATCACGGGTCGTTCAATTCGTATCACTATAGCGACCTGAGCCAGGTCAACGCCACCAACGTCAAGAACCTTCGCCTGGCCTGGCTGCACACCCCCAGCGCCAGCAAGCGCGGCGTGCAATCCTTTCCCCTCGCCGTTGACGGCACCCTGTACTACACCTCGGCCTCCGGCCAGGTGTGGGCCCTGGATGGCGCCACCGGTGAAGTGAAGTGGCGCTATCAGGCCAAGCTCGATCAGGAGCGGTCCGAAGGCACCTTCTACAATCCGTACAACCGCGGGATCGCCATCGCTCACGGCAAGGTGTACATGGGCACCACGGACGGCCGCATGATCGCCCTGGACATGAACACCGGCAAGGTGGTCTGGGACAAGATGATCCTCACGGTCGAGGGCGGCAACAAGGGCTTCACCGGCGCCCCGCTCGCGGTCAAGGACATGATCGTCATCGGCTCCAACGGCGGCGAACTCTCCGGCTGCTGCGGCCCGATCTTCGCGGTGGATGCGAAGACCGGCGAAGTGCGCTGGCAGTTCGACACCATCGGCGGCGACGAGCGCTCCAAGGCCTCCTGGGGTAACGACTCCTGGAAGACCGGCGGCGGCGGCGGCTGGATGACCGGCACGTACGACGCGAAGACCAACTCCATCTGGTGGGGCACGGCCAACCCGGCGCCTGACTACGACTGGGGCGGCGACAACTGGAAGAAGGATGGCGCCCGCCCGGGTGACAACCTCTACAGCTCTTCCGTAGTGGTGCTCAATGCCGACAACGGTGAACTGAAGTCCTGGTTCCAGGAAATGCCTCACGACGCCTGGGACTTCGACTCCGCCGTGGGCGAGTTCATGATCATGGAGCGGGGTGGTAAGCGCTACATGATGCACCCCAACAAGGGCGGCATCATCTTTGTGTACGACGCTGATCCCTCCAACGCGCCCCTGAAGGTCGAGAACGCCTACATGCTGGGCAAGACCTTCAACTACATCAAGGGTGTCGATGCCAAGACCGGCCAGCTGATCGGCCGTCGCGAACTGCCCGAAGGCAAGCACGCCAACGTGTGCCCCGCCATCGACGGCGCGATTTCCTGGAACACGGGTGCCTACAACCCCAACACCGGCCTGCTGTACAAGGTCGGCCAGGAGTGGTGCTTCGACATCGAAGTGGTGAAGGCTGATCCGCCCCCCGCGTTCTCCGGCCAGACCTACTTCGGCGCAAGCTGGACTTCCACCCACCCCGAAGGCCGCAAGGCGTTCGGCCACGTGTCGGCGCGCGATCCGCTCACCGGCAAGGTCAAGTGGGAAAAGGAGTACAAGTACCCGCCGCTCGCCAGCCTGCTGTCCACCAAGGGCAACCTGGTGTTCGTGCCGGGCGCCGATGGCCGCTTCGAGGCCCTCGACGCGCGTACCGGTGCCAAGCTGTGGGAGCACAACAACGGCATCGGCCATCACGGCGGCGTCATCACCTACACGGCCAAGGGCAAGCAGTACGTCGCGGTCGTGACGGGCTGGGGCAGCCACGTTTCCGGCAACTACTGCCCGCTGTTCGGCGAGCCCTTCTGCAGCATGCCCACCGACAACGGCCAGTTGCTGGTGTTCGCACTGCCCTGAGGTTGAGCCCGATGCACGGCACTAGAGTCCCGGTGCTGTGCTTCAAGGCAGCTTGAAGTGCTGAAGGGGCGGGGGAGTGATCTCCCGCCCCTTTTTACGATATGAGGGTTTCAGGAGGAATACAGATGAACACTGCCGCTTCGATGTTGCGCTGGTGCGTTGCGGCTCTGGCCGGTGCCATGCTCTTCGCTGGTCCTGTGCGATCTGCGGACGACTCAGCGCCCGCTACCGCGGGCGACGCGAAGCCGAAGATCGACGTTCGCAAGCTTTTCGCCACGAATTGCAGTTGGTGCCACGACGGTTACGGCATGCACGCTGGCAAAGGCCCTAAACTCGCCGGAACGAGCATGACGGCTTCCCAGGTTTATCAGCGCATTGCCAAGGGCAAGTCCGGCGCCATGCCTGGTTACGAGAAAACCCTCAACCCTGAGCAGATCCAGGCTTTTGTGGAATACATCAAGGGCCTGAAGGATTCCGACGGCTGAAAGCGGCAGTTGCGCTGCGCGGTGGTTGAACGTCAGCTGCCGCCGTCAAGCGCGGCCACCGTTGTTTAACCGCCTTTGAGCGATTGGGTCGCCGTCAACGCTTGTCCTGCAGCGGCGACACCCGGTTCAATTCGAACCGTAGATTGAAGCCGGCATAACGGCAAAAACCCCGTGCTTTGGCACCATCTGCGGATACGGGAATCTGGCAGCTGAGGGTTTTTCCGTCGGCTCCCAGGGCCCGAAAATGCAGTCGCGCGTAGTCACGCTCCAAATCCGAAACGGCCACGGGTTCGGCGCCGAAGCTTTCGTTGTTGGTCAGGGTAAGCGTGCCCACATTGCCGGTGATACTGAGATCGGCAACGCCGCTGGTCATGCCCAGATACCAGGGCCCATGCCACAGGATTGCTTCGGTTGCGCTCTGCTGCGCCGCCGCGTGGGCAGGCACGCACAGCGCTGCCACGATCGCCAGCAGCGGGCGCACTGAACCCACTGAGCGGCGCATCGACCTCATGACAGCGCGTCCGCGAGGATGTTCCGGCTCCACGCCTCGGCGTAGCGCCCCTCCAGTTCGTTGGGTGCCACCGAAAGTCCACCGCTGCCGGGTACCACCAGCATGGTCTTCTTCTCCGCATCGTATCGGTGCACCGAGGCGATGTGGATCACATCCGCGCCGGTGACGAAGCTGTAGCAGGTATTGTTGATGACCGGCTCGGCATTCACACGTCCGCCATGCAGTAACTCCACGATGGCAGCGGCGCACACCTTGGCCTGCTGGTTGGCCATGTGGGCCGACTTGGGCATGAGCGGCGCCGCGAGGATCGCGTCGCCCAGGACGTGTACGCCAGGCAATGCGATGGACTCATAGGTGAGAAAGTCCACCGCGCACCAGCGGCCGTTGGTGGTGATGAGGCCTGCGTGCTCCGCCACGAGCCCCGCCTTCATGGGCGGTATCACGTTGAGCACGTCGGCTTTCACCTCGTCGAACTGCAGCTTCGCGGTAAGCGTGGCTGCGTCCACGTCCACGAGTTCGCTGTTGGGCACATGCTCCACCATGCCAGGGTACAGATCCTTCCACGCCGCCTTGAACAATGGCTCCTTGGAGACCACCTTGTCGTTGGCATCGAGGATCAACACCTTGGATCGCGGCTTGTGACGTGAAAAGTACCAGGCCACCTGGCAAGCACGCTCGTACGGGCCAGGCGGGCAGCGGTACGGCGCCTTGGGGACCGTAAGGACAAAGACCCCGCCATCGGGCATGGCCTCGAGTTGCCGCCGAAGCGCCAGGGTCTGAGGGCCAGCCTTCCAGGCGTGCAGCACCGGCCCGCGGGCTGCCTCCTCGCGTAACCCGGCAAGGGCGCTGTAGTCGAGATCCACGCCGGGCGCCACCACCAGACGGTCGTAGTCGATCCGACGCTCGCCAGCAAGCGTGATACGCCGTCCCGCAGGGTCGATACCCGTCACATCGCCGTGCACCAACTCAACGCCGTGACGTTCGAGCCCACCATAGCCACGGGTGAGGTCGGCCAGATCCGCGGTGCCGGCCAGCACGCGATTGGACAGCGGGCAGGAAATCAACTCTCCGTTGCGCTCCACTAGGGTGACGTGAATGTCGGGGCTCCATAGGCGCAGGTACTTGGCAACCGTGGCCCCGGCAAAGCCACCACCCACGACCACCACCCTTCCTGCAGCCGCGTGGGCGGGTACCGTGCGCGTCAAAGCGCCAACGGACAGGGCGCCGGCGGCACCGAGAAAGGCTCTTCTATCCATGGACATGGCTGGTCTCCCCTGACAGACAGCCTCAGCGCGCGCGCTGTGAGGCGAAATACTCCGCGACCAATTCGGTTTGGGCTGACGTGTACCCCTTCGCATGCTGATGCATGATGGTGGCCGCCCGCGAGCCATCGCGAAACTCGTTCATGGCGTTAAGCAGGTAGGAACGATCCAGCCCGGCGAGGGTGGGTATGCCGCCTTCGCTGCGACCTTGCGTGCCATGACAGCCCGTGCAATTGGCGGCCAAGTAACGGCCGGGATGTTCATCGGCCGCCTGCAGCGCCGAGGCCAGCAACACGCAAGCCAACCCAGCGGAAAATACAAATGACCGAATCATCTTCTGCTCCTTTGCCGAGAGAACCAGTGTAGCGAATCGCAACGGAGTCGCCAAAAAAAATCCACCTGGACGCCAGGTGGATCTTCACCGCCTCACCGCGTTTGCGGATGTCAGGCGACGCTCGGCTCTTCCTCCTGGCGCGCCGCGGGCGGGTTGGGCGGCGCCGCCTCCTCGAAAGACAGCTTCACCTTTTGATCCTCACCCATGTCCACGGTCACCTTCCCTCCGCTGGAAAGCCTTCCGAAGAGCAACTCGTCGGCCAGGGCACGGCGGATGGTGTCCTGAAGGAGACGCGCCATGGGGCGGGCACCCATAAGCGGATCGAAGCCGTTCTTGGCGAGCCAGTCCTTGAGGGCCTGGGAAAACCGCACGTCCACCTTCTTTTCGTGCAGTTGCTCCTCGAGTTGCATGAGGAACTTGTCCACCACGCGCAGGATGATGTCGTGGTCCAGCGGCGCGAAGGAGATGGTGGCATCCAGGCGGTTGCGAAACTCGGGTGTGAACAGGCGCTTGATCTCTGCCATTTCATCGCCCACCTGCTTGGCGGCGGTGAACCCCATGGAGGTGCGCGACAGCGCCTCGGCCCCGGCGTTGGTGGTCATGACGATCACCACATTGCGGAAGTCCGCCTTGCGGCCGTTGTTGTCCGTCAGGGTGCCGTGGTCCATCACCTGCAACAGGATGTTGAAGATATCGGGATGGGCCTTCTCGATTTCGTCGAGCAAAAGCACGGCATAAGGGTGCTTGGAAATGGCTTCCGTGAGCAGCCCCCCCTGGTCGAACCCCACGTAACCCGGCGGCGCTCCGATCAGGCGCGACACGGCATGCCGCTCCATGTACTCAGACATGTCGAAGCGGATCAACTCCACGCCGAGGATATAGGCCAGCTGGCGCGCCACCTCGGTCTTGCCTACGCCCGTGGGTCCGGAGAAAAGAAACGAACCGATTGGCTTCTGCGGATTGCCCAGGCCGCTGCGGGACATCTTGATGGCCGAAGAAAGCGCCTCGATGGCCTTGTCCTGCCCGAACACGACCGCCCTGAGGTCCCGATCCAGGGTCTTGAGGGCGTTGCGATCGGAGGAGGAGACGTTCTGCGCAGGAATACGGGCGATCTTGGCGATGATCTCCTCGATGTCATGCTTGTTGATCACCTTGCGCTGCCGCGACTTCGGCAGGATGCGCTGCGCCGCGCCAGCCTCGTCGATCACGTCGATGGCCTTGTCGGGCAGGTGCCGGTCGTTGATGAAGCGCGCCGATAGTTCAGCCGCGGAGGTGAGGGCAGACTCGGTATAGCGAACGCCGTGGTGAGCCTCGAAGCGGGTTTTCAGGCCGCGCAGGATCTGCACGGTCTGATCCACCGAGGGCTCCACCACGTCCACCTTCTGGAAGCGTCTCGAGAGCGCATGGTCTTTCTCGAAGATGCCGCGGTATTCGTTGTAAGTGGTGGCTCCGATGCACTTGAGCTGGCCCGAAGACAGGGCCGGCTTGAGCAGGTTGGAGGCGTCCAGCGTGCCGCCCGACGCCGCGCCCGCGCCGATCAGGGTGTGGATCTCGTCGATGAACAGGATCGCATTGGGATTGTCCGTGAGCTGCTTGAGCACCGCCTTGAGGCGTTGCTCGAAGTCGCCACGATACTTGGTTCCCGCCAGCAGAGCGCCCATGTCCAGGGCGTACACCACCGCATGGGCGAGGATGTCCGGCACCTGCCCCTCGATAACGCGGCGCGCGAGGCCCTCGGCGATGGCGGTCTTCCCCACGCCCGCCTCACCCACCAGCAACGGGTTGTTCTTGCGGCGGCGGCAGAGGATCTGCACCACACGCTCGAGTTCGTGTTCACGCCCGATCAGCGGGTCGATCTTTCCGGAAATGGCGAGGGCGTTGAGGTTCAAGGTGTAGGCATCCAGCGCACCGCCTGCAGCCCCTTCGGCCTCGGCCTCGTTTTCGCCCTCGCCCTTGGCCGCCGGGGCGCTGCCCTGAGGAACCTTGCTGATACCGTGGGAGATGAAATTCACCACGTCCAGGCGAGTGACGCCCTTCTGGTGCAGGAAGTACACGGCGTGGGAGTCCTTCTCTCCGAAAATGGCCACCAGGACGTTGGCGCCGGTGACTTCTTTCTTTCCAGAGGACTGCACGTGCAAGATGGCACGTTGGATGACGCGCTGAAAGCCCAGCGTGGGCTGGGTGTCCACTTCGTCGCCCGACACCACCGGGGTGTGCTCGTTGATGAACTCAACCAGCTGCTTACGCAGTTCCTCGATGTTGGCGGCGCAGGCGCGCAGCACCTCGGAGGCGGACGGGTTGTCGAGCATGGCAAGCAGCAGATGCTCGACGGTAATGAACTCGTGGCGCTTCTGCCTGGCCTCCATGAAAGCCATGTGCAGGCTGACCTCAAGCTCCTGGGCGATCATTCAGTTCTCCTCCATCACGCACTGCAGGGGATGCTGGTGCTGCCGCGCGTACGACACGACCTGCTCGACCTTGGTGGCGGCCACGTCCTTGGGGAAGAGGCCGCACACCCCCATTCCCTCTCGATGCACCTTGAGCATGACCTGGGTGGCCTGCTCGCGGGTCATTCCGAAGAAGTTCTGCAGCACGCCCACCACGAAATCCATGGGTGTGTAGTCGTCATTGAGCAGCAGCACCTTGTACAGGGGCGGCGGCTTGACTTTCTGCCGTTCCAACTCGAGGAGCCCGCCTTCGCGCGGCCCTGTTGGCATGTTTCGACTGCTCACCCGTGGTTCCCGTGGGTCATTGCGGATTTTGCGCGTTGCACCGGCTTTTGCAAGGGGCGATCGGAGCTACCGCTGAAGCGCCCGCCATGAACGTTCCCGAAGAACGCGTCACCCGGCCCGCATATGGCCGATCATGGCCTTTCCGAACCCGGAGCAGGACACCTGAGTCGCACCAGTCATCAGCCGGGCGAAATCGTAGGTGACCGTGCGCGCCGTGATGGCCGCCTCCGTGGCGCGGATGATGAGATCCGCCGCCTCAATCCACCCCATGTGCCGTAGCATCATTTCCGCCGACAGCACCAGCGAACCCGGATTCACGTAGTCCTTGCCGGCGTATTTGGGCGCCGTGCCATGGGTGGCTTCAAACATGGCCACGGTGTCACTCAGGTTGGCTCCGGGCGCGATGCCGATACCACCCACCTGGGCCGCCAGCGCATCGGAGATGTAGTCGCCATTGAGGTTTAGGGTGGCGATCACGTCGTACTCGTCGGGCCGCAGCAGGATTTGTTGCAGGAATGCGTCGGCGATCACATCCTTGATGACCACGCCCCCGGGCAGCTTCATCCACGGGCCACCGTCCAGCAATTCCGCACCGAATTCGTTCTTCGCCAGGGCATAGCCCCAGTCGCGAAAGGCGCCTTCCGTGAACTTCATGATGTTGCCCTTGTGAACCAGGGTGACGGACTTGCGACCGTTGGCGATGGCGTACTGAATGGCCTTGCGCACCAGCCGCTCGGTGCCCTCGCGCGACACCGGCTTGACGCCGATGCCGGAAGTGCCCGGGAAGCGGATCTTCCTCACGCCCATGTCGCGCACCAGGAAGTCGATCACCTTCCGACACGCCTCGGTCTCGGCCTGCCACTCGATGCCGGCATAGATGTCCTCGGAATTCTCACGGAAGATGACCATGTCGGTCTTCTCGGGGTTCTTCAGCGGACTAGGCACGCCTGCGAAGTAGCGCACCGGACGCAGGCAAACATACAGGTCCAGCTCCTGGCGTAGCGCCACGTTGATGGAGCGAATACCGCCTCCCACGGGCGTGGTAAGGGGGCCCTTGATGGACACAACGTACTCGCGCGAGGCTTGCAGCGTTTCTTCGGGCAACCAGACGTTCTCGCCGTACACCTTGGTGGATTTTTCGCCGGCGTAGATCTCCATCCAGGAAATCTGCTTGCGTCCGCCGTAGGCGATGGCGACGGCTGCGTCCACCACGTCCTTCATCACAGGCGTGATGTCCACGCCCGTGCCGTCGCCCTCGATGAAGGGCACGATGGGGTGATCGGGCACATCAAGCGTGCCATCGGTACGCACGCTGATCTTCTCGCCGGAGGAAGGAACCTGAATATGCTTGTACATCGAGCACCTGTTGAGTTTGGATGGATTGAAGGGCGGATAGATGGGTGAATGTTATCAGAGGCCCAGAGGATGCCGGCATGCGCTATTGCGCAAAAGCACCTTCCACAATACGAAATGCATAGGTAAAAGATTTTTTCTTGCAGCTGTTTATTAAAGGGAATTCTTGCGGGGATACTGATTGTTGCGGCGCCACAATCGGTGCGTATACTCGATCTCACACGACCCTCGGCGCAGCGATCAGCGGCCAAGGGCTTCTGGACGCTGATCCCAACCAGTCCGCGTCGCTGGTCCGCCAGATCCGATCTCTGGCTGCCTTCGTGGAACCGGTCCGGCGCCCGCCCATCGCGGCAGCACCGGCGTGCGCGGGCCCTGCGCTGTGCCTGCGCATCACCGGCGGCCATGAACTCTTCTCCCAGCCGCCCGACCAGAAAGCGCTTCGCATGATCCCTATGGAGGCCAACGCCATGCACAAGGACAAGGAACAGCAGATTGCGCAGATTCGCAAGGACTGGGCAGACAACCCACGCTGGAAAGGGGTAAGCCGGCCCTACGGTCCCGAGGATGTTTACCGGCTGCGCGGCTCGATTCACATTGAGCACACCCTGGCGCGGCGCGGCGCCGACAAGCTGTGGAAATCGCTTCACGCCGAGCCCTTCATCAATGCGCTGGGCGCACTCACCGGCAATCAGGCCCTGCAGCAGGTCAAGGCCGGTCTCAAAGCCATCTATCTGTCGGGCTGGCAAGTGGCGGCCGATGCCAATCTCGCCGGCGAGATGTACCCCGACCAGTCGCTCTACCCCGTGAACAGCGTGCCCGCCATCGTGCGCCGGATCAATGGCACCTTCCTGCGCGCCGACCAGATCCAGCACACCGAAGGCAAGGGTGATACGGACTTCTTTGCTCCCATCGTGGCCGACGCGGAGGCCGGCTTCGGCGGGGTGCTCAATGCCTTCGAACTCATGAAGGCCATGATCGATGCTGGCGCCGCCGGGGTGCACTTCGAAGACCAGCTTGCCTCGGCGAAGAAATGCGGTCACATGGGCGGCAAGGTGCTGGTGCCTACCCAGGAAGCGGTGCAGAAGCTGGTGGCGGCGCGCCTGGCCGCCGACATCATGGGGGTTCCCACCCTGGTGTTCGCCCGCACCGATGCGGAGGCGGCCAACCTCATCACCTCCGACATCGACGATAACGACAAGGCCTTCCTCACGGGTGAACGCACAGCCGAGGGCTTCTACCGTGTGAACAACGGCATCGCCCAGGCCATTGCCCGCGGCCTGGCCTATGCGCCCTATGCCGATCTCATCTGGTGCGAAACCGGCACGCCCGACCTGGTGTTCGCGCGCAGATTCGCCGAGGCCATCCACGCCGCCTTCCCCGGCAAGATGTTGGCCTACAACTGCTCGCCGTCCTTCAACTGGAAAAAGAATCTGGACGACGCCACCATCGGGCGCTTCCAGCGCGAACTGGGTGCCATGGGCTACAAGTTCCAGTTCATAACCCTGGCGGGCTTCCACAGCCTCAACTACGGCATGTTCGACCTGGCCTACGGCTACGCCCGCCAGAACATGACGGCCTTCGTGGACTTGCAGCAGAAGGAGTTCGCGGCCGCGGAGCGCGGCTTCACCGCCGTGAAGCACCAGCGCGAGGTGGGCACGGGGTACTTCGATGAGGTCACTCAGGTGATTCAGGCGGGCCAGTCCTCCACCACGGCGCTCACCGGCTCCACCGAAGAGGCGCAGTTCGCCTGAGCCATCCCAGCTCTCGGCACAAGCCGCCCGCGTGCAATGCGCCCGGGCGGTTTTTTTTCGCCGCGTGCCAAGGAACGAAAGCCAATGCCATAATGCGCAACGGCAGACGCCCTTCCCCGCCCATCCCTTGCCGGTCGGGAAGAGCGCCGCGCGGCCCCCGCGCCCGCCCCGCATACACATCCCAGCACGGAGACTTGCCCATGACCGCCCCAGCCTATGGCGACGGCATCCAGATTCTCGCCCCCGTCAGCCCCGAACACGCCACCATCCTCACGCCCGAGGCCGTGGAGTTCCTTGCCACGCTGCAACGGCGTTTCAACGCGCGCCGCGTGCAGTTGCTGGAACGCCGCGGCGCCCGGCAGTCCGAACTGGACGCCGGCAAGCTGCCCGACTTCCTGCCAGAGACCCGGGAGGTGCGGGAGGCGCAATGGCAAGTGGCCCCAGTACCGGCGGACCTGCAGGACCGGCGCGTGGAAATCACCGGCCCCACCGACCGCAAGATGGTCATCAACGCCCTCAACTCCGGCGCCAACATGTTCATGGCGGACTTCGAGGACTCGAGCACGCCCACCTGGGACAACCAGCTGCAGGGCCAGATCAACATGCGCGACGCGGTGGCGGGAACCATCTCCTTCACCAGCCCCGAGGGCAAGCACTACCGTCTCGGCGACCGACCGGCCACCCTGCTGGTGCGTCCCCGCGGCTGGCACCTGGAGGAAAAGCACGTCAAGGTGGACGGCGAGTTCATGTCCGGAAGTCTGTTCGACTTCGGGCTGTACTTTTTCCATAACGCAAAGGCGCGCCTCGCCAAGGGCAGCGGCACCTACTTCTACCTGCCGAAGATGGAAAGCCATCTGGAAGCGCGGCTGTGGAACGACGTGTTCGTCACCGCCCAGGAACTGATCGGTGTGCCCCGGGGCACCATCAAAGCCACCGTGCTCATCGAGACCATCCTGGCGGCCTTCGAGATGGACGAGATCCTGTACGAGCTGCGCGAGCACTCCGCGGGTCTCAACTGCGGCCGCTGGGACTACATCTTTTCCTGCATCAAGAAGCTGCGTGCCCAGCCGGGCTTCATCCTGGCCGACCGGCACCTGGTCACCATGACCAGCCCCTTCATGCGCGCCTACTCGCTGCTGCTCATCAAGACCTGCCACCGCCGGGGCGCCTTCGCCATGGGCGGCATGGCGGCCCAGATTCCCATCAAGAACGATGCGGCCGCCAACGACGCCGCCATCGCCAAGGTGCGCGCCGACAAGGAGCGCGAGGTCAACGACGGACACGACGGCACGTGGGTGGCCCATCCCGGCTTGGTGGCCGTGGCCAAGGAGGCCTTCGACAAGGTCATGACCACCCCCAACCAGATCCATCGCCAACGCGACGACGTGCACGTGTCCGCTCAGGATCTGCTCGACTTCCAGCCCAAGGGCCCCATCACCGAGCAGGGTTTGCGCACCAACATCAACATCGGCATCCAGTACATGGGCGCCTGGCTGGCGGGCACGGGCTGCGTGCCGATCTTCAACCTCATGGAAGATGCCGCCACGGCCGAGATCTCACGCGCCCAGATCTGGCAGTGGATCCGCAGCCCTCTCGGCACCCTCGACGACGGCCGCAAAGTGACCAAGGCGCTGTTCAGCCAGTTGGTCCCGGAAGAGCTGGCGCGCGTCAAGGAACTCCTGGGCGAAAAGGCCTACGCCGCGGGCAACTACCCGGAAGGCGCCCGGCTGTTCGAACAGCTCACCCTGGCCGATGCGTTTGCCGACTTCCTCACCCTGTCCGCCTATGACTGGGTGACGGCCCACGAGCACCGCTGAAGCCACCGCCCGCCATGGCGCGGGTGATCCTGCTCAACAAGCCCTTCGGTGTGCTGTCCCAGTTCACGGGAGAGCCGGGACAGCACACCCTCAAGCCGCTGGTGTCGGTCCCGGGCGTGTACCCGGCAGGGCGCCTGGACGCCGACAGCGAGGGCCTGCTGGTGCTCACCGACGATGGCGCACTCCAGGCGCGTCTGTCCCACCCGCGCCACAAGCAGGACAAAACCTACGTGGCGCAGGTGGAGGGGTTCGTGGAGGACAACGCCCTCGATCGGCTGCGCGCTGGGGTGCTGCTCAAGGACGGCCCCACCCTGCCCGCCCGCGTCCGCACTCTCCGTGAACCCGCCTGGCTGTGGGCACGCGACCCGCCCGTGCGCTTCCGGCGTGCCATCCCCACGGCCTGGATCGAGATAACGCTGCGCGAGGGCCGTAACCGCCAGGTGCGCCGTATGACCGCCGCCGTGGGCCTGCCCACCCTGCGGTTGATCCGCATCCGGGTAGGTCCATGGGAACTCGGTGACCTCGCCCCTGGATGCTGGCGGGACGCATCCGCCGCCGGTATGCTTGATCATTGAACGGGGCCGAGGGGTCCCGCCCACCCAGGAGAATCGTTCCATGAAGCTGATCGCCACCGGCCTGACGGCCGCCCTCTTTCTGGCCGCCAACCTGGCCGTGGCCGGCGTCAACCCGGGCGCCCCGGGCAGCCAGATGAGCCAGTCCGGCGCCAAGATCGCCGCTCCGAAAAAAGACGACAAGCAAGAAAGCGCCGAGAAGGAACCGGCCCCCAAGGAAAAGAAGGCAGACTGAGTCCGCCGGGCGGGCCGCCGCCGCCGCGAACGTCACAGAGGCAGGGTCAAACAAGCCCTGCCTTTTTTCTTCCCGCTCTCGCCCATGACCGATGCCGTCTGGAAACCCCATGTCACCGTCGCCGCGGTGGTGGAGCGGGACGGGCATTTCCTGCTGGTGGAAGAGCACACAGACGAAGGCGTGCGCATCAACCAGCCCGCCGGTCATCTTGACCCTGGCGAATCGCTGCTCGCCGCCGTCATTCGCGAAACGCTGGAAGAAACCGCCTGGCACTTCGAGCCCGAGGCCCTGGTGGGCATCTACCGCTGGCAGTTGCCTGGGCAACAGCGCACCTATCTGCGCTTCGCCTTCACGGGAACGGTACGCCACCACGATGCTGCCCGCGCCCTTGATTCGGGCATCCTGCGCACGCTCTGGCTCAGCCCGGCACAGCTGCGCGCGGCAGCGCCGCGTCACCGCAGTCCGCTGGTGCAGCGCTGCGTGGACGACTGGCTGAGCGGTCGCCGCTTTCCGCTCGATCTGCTGCGCGACGCGCCATGACCCTTACCCTGCCGCCACTCACCATGACCGAGCCAAGCCACGCCTGCCCATGGGCCCCCAAGGGCACGCACCGCCGTGGCTGAACGGGTGGTGGTGGGCCTTTCGGGGGGCGTTGACTCGGCCGTGGCGGCGTGGCTGCTCAAGCAGCAAGGCCACGAGGTGCTGGGCCTGTTCATGAAGAATTGGGAAGACGACGACGAGGAAGACTATTGCCCCTCGCGCCAGGATCTGGTGGATGCCGTTTCCGTGGCCGACGTGCTCGGCATCGACGTGGAAGCGGTGAACTTCAGCGCCGAGTACAAGGAGCGCGTGTTCGCCCACTTCCTCACCGAGCACCGCGCCGGGCGCACGCCCAACCCCGACGTGTTGTGCAACAGCGAAATCAAGTTCGCCGCCTTCCTGGACCACGCCATGACGCTGGGTGCGAGCCGCATCGCCACCGGCCACTACGCGGGTGTGCGCGAGCGCGGCGGACGCTTCGAGCTGCTGCGCGCCGCCGACAGCGCCAAGGACCAGAGCTACTTCCTGCACCGACTCGATCAGGCACAACTGTCGCGCACCCTGTTTCCCCTGGCGCGCTTGCACAAGCGCCGGGTACGCGAGATCGCACGCGAACTAGGTCTGCCAAACCACGACAAGAAAGACTCCACCGGCATCTGCTTCATCGGCGAGCGGCCCTTCCGCGAGTTCCTGCAGCGCTATCTGCCACGACAGCCCGGAGACATGGTCACGCCCCAGGGCCGCGTGGTGGGCCGCCATCAGGGCCTCGCCTACTACACCATCGGCCAGCGCCAGGGGCTTGGCATCGGCGGCCCAGGGTTGCCCTGGTATGTGGCCGCCAAGGACATGGAACGCAACCGGCTGGTGGTGGTGCAGGGGCACGACCACGCGGCGTTGCTGGCGGGTGCTCTCGAAGCGGAACAGGCAAGCTGGGTGGCAGGCACCCCGCCACCGCCGGGCGCCTTCAGCGCCAAAACGCGCTACCGGCAGGCCGATGCCCCCTGTGACGCACAGGCGCAGTCCGGGCACCTGAAGGTGCGCTTCCAGGCGCCGCAGTGGGCCATCACGCCCGGTCAGTCGGTGGTGCTCTACGAGGGCGAGGTGTGCCTCGGCGGCGCCGTGATCACCACGGCCCTCGATGCCGGGGCTCCCGCGGGCGTGGACGCGGCCTGAGATCCGCCGTCAGCGGGGTACCGTGGCCTCGAAACTGGGCCGCCGGGCGAGCTTTTCGAAGTGCCGCAGCAGGCCCGGCCAATGGCTGCGCCAGGCGATCTCGGGAAAGCGGAAATCCAGATAGCCCAGTGCACAACCCAGGGCGATGTCGGCCAGTCCGAAGCCATCGTCATGACACCAGGGGCGGTCTTCCAGATCGGCGGCGCAAAAGGCCAGCGCACGATCGATCTTGCCGCGCTGGCGTTCGAGCCACGCCGCGCTGCGCTCGCCCTCCGGGCGCCTGAGTTCCTGCATGGAGGACACGGCAGCGTCCAGGATGCCATCGGCCAGCGCCTCCCACCGGCGCACGGCGATGCGCTGCCGCCCAAGCTCGGGCAACAGCCGGCTGACGGGCGAGATGGTGTCCAGATACTCCACGATCACGCGGGAATCGAATACCGTCGAATCGTCGTCGAGCACCAGCACGGGCACCTTGCCCAGCGGATTGAACTCGGGAACGCGGGTCGCTGGATCGGAAGGCGGGTCAATGACAAAGTCGTAATCGATGCGTTTTTCCGACAACACCACGCGGCACTTGCGCGTGTAGGGACTGGAGGTGGAACCGATGAGTTTCATCACGCGCACAGCAAGGTTGAAAACGAATTCGAGTATATCAGCCGCTGCTGCCCGCGCCGCCGTGCCCGCCGAGCACTGCACACACTTGCGCGCGCAGCACCGGCAGCAAGTCGGTTTCGAACCAAGGATTGCGCGCCAGCCACCCGCTGTTGCGCCAGCTCGGATGAGGCAGCGGCAGGCAGCGCGGCAGATAGTCGCGAAAGGCGCGCACGGTAGCCCCGAGGGTTGTCCGGCAACGCGTGCCGAGATGAAATGCCTGGGCATAGCTGCCCACCAGCAGCGTCAATCGCACCTGCGGCATGAGCGGCAGCAACCGCGGGTGCCACAGGGGCGCGCATTCGCGCCGCGGCGGCAAGTCGGCCCCGTTCACCGTGCCCGGGTAGCACATGCCCATGGGCAGGATGGCCACCTGCGCGGCATCGTAGAAACG
>JBIIUM010000159.1:0-7535 GCA_044339985.1 Burkholderiales bacterium
GTGGAGCGTCTGATTCCCCGGGGCCCTTGATGCAAGAAACAATCCGCGCAAAGGGGCTCGGCGCTCGGACGCCCTCACTGCCCCACGGTGACCCCGGTGTCCTTGGCGATGCGCGCCCAGCGCGCCACCTCGGCGCGGATGAAGGCCGTGAAGGCCTCCGGCGTCCCGGTGATGGACACCGAGTCCTGAAACACGGCGCTCGCGCGCGTCAGTTCCAGATCGCGGGCGCGCACGAATTCGGTATTGAGGCGCGCCACCACGGCAGCGGGTGTGCCCGCGGGCACGAAGATGCCCGCCCAGGGCGCCTGCAGGTCCAGTTCCGGCACGCCGGCCTCGTGAGCCGTGGGCACCTCCGGCAGCGAGGTGAGACGCTCGCGCCCGGAGCTGACGATGGCCACCAGCTTGCCGGCGCGCACGTGTTCCACCACCGCCAGGGGCACCTCGAAGCCCAGCTGCACCTGGCCCGCCATCAGATCGAGGATCGCCGGCGCGCTCCCCTTGTAGGGCACGTGGGTCAACTTCACCCCGGTGGCGCGCTGGAACACTTCGGCGCTCAGATGCTCGATGCTGCCCACACCGGAGGACTCCACCGCCAGCGCCGCGGGCTGCGCCCGGGCCAGCGCCACCAGCTCCTTCACCGTGCGCGCCTTCACCCCGGGGTGCGCCACCAACAGCACCGAGCGGCGACCGATACCCGTCACCGGCAAGAAATCACGCTGGGGGTCGTAAGCGGCCTTTGGATTGAGCGCCGCATGGATCACCAGATCGCTGGTGCCGTAGAAGACCGTGTAACCGTCGGGCGCGGCCCGCGCCACGGAGGCCGCGGCCACCGACCCGGCCGCCCCCGGGCGGTTCTCCACCACCACCTGCTGGCCCAGGGCCTTGGAGACGATGCTTGCCAGGTGGCGGGCGCCCGCGTCGGCGGAGCCGCCCGCCGGATAGCCCACCACGAGGCGGATGGGCCGCTCCGGCCACGGCCCCGCTGCGGCACTGGTGGCCGCACACAGCCCCAGGGCCGCCAGGCCGCGCAGCGCCAATCGCGCCCACGCACCCGCGACGGTTCCAGGGAAACGGGCTTCTGCGGCGTGGCCGAAGCGCCGGGTCCACCGGCCACCATCGCCGGCGCCGCGGCGCCGCCGGAGGGGGCTGCACTGTCCGCTGGCTGCAGCGCCGGGTAGCAGGGTGCCGATCGCGAGCACCAGCGCGGGAAAGAGGCGTTGTATCTTCATGGGAAACGCTCCTTTGACAAACATGCCGGTGCACCGGCTCACGGCCCGGTCACTGGGGCCGCAGCCCCAGTTCAACCACCAGCTTGCCATACCGGGCGTGCTCGGCACGGATCTGGGCCGCAGCCTCCTCGGACGAGGTGCCGGTCACTTCCGAACCGCGACCGGTGAACTCGGCGCGCATCACCTCCAGCGCGGCGCGAAACTCGGTGTTCAGGCGCTGCACGATGGCGGGCGGCGTGCCACGGGGCACCAGGTAGGCGCCCAGGGTGGATTCTTCGTAGCCCGCCAGCCCTGACTCCGCCACGGTGGGGATGTCGGGGAAGGCCGCCAGCCGGCGCGGCGTGGTCACCGCCAGGGCGCGCAACCGCCCGCCTTGCAGGTGCGGCAGGGTGCCCGCCGGAAAGCCGAAACAGAAATCGATGCTGCCGCCCATCAGGTCCTGCAGGGCCGGGGTTTCGCCCTTGTAGGGCACGTGCACCGCCTCCATGCCGGCCATGCGCTCGAGCTTCTTGGCCATGATGAACTGCGGACTGCCCTCGCCCGAGCTGCCGTAGGTGAGCTTGCCGGGGCTGCGGCGCCCGGCCTCCAGCAGGTCCTTCAGGCTGCGGTACGGCGAGGCCGCCGACACCACCAGGATGGCCGGCGAGCGGCCCGTCACCAGCACCGGCACGAAGTCGGCGAGCGGATCGAAGGAGAGGTTCTTCACCAGGTGCGGGTTCACGGCCACCACATGCCCCGTGACAAAGCCGATGGTGTAGCCGTCGGGCTTCGCGCGCGCCAGCGCTTCGGTGCCCACGATGCCGTTGGCGCCGGGGCGGTTTTCGATCACCACCGACTGGCGCAACCGCTCCGAGAGCACCTTGCCCAGTTGCCGCGCATTCACGTCCGAGCTGGAGCCGGGCGGGAAGGGCACGATGACACGCACCGTGCGGGCCGGGTAGTCCTCGGCCCCGGCCAAAGGCGCTGCCGCCACCGCTGCGAGCAACACGCCCGCCACCGCCGCGAGCCCTGCCGCCCCGCGCACCAGCCCCACCACACCCCATGCACGCAACATCACCGTCCCTCCCCCTTGTTAGAAGACCAGCGCACCTGCGACAAGACTTCCGGCATCCAGACCCGCGCCGCGCGATCGGCACGGAAGAAACACACTCCCTGGCGCTGCAGGGCGTCGGCGTCGATCTCGAAGCCCAGGCCGGGCCGCTGCGGCATCTCGAACCAGCCCTCCTTGTGCCGCCACGGCTCGGTGAGCACGGCATCGCGCGCCTGGGGCGTCCATCCCGGCGGACTCAGCGGGTATTCGAAGGGCAGTTCGGCTGCGAATCCCGACGCCGCCATCACGTGGGCGTTGACGATGAAGCCGATGCCCGTGCTCCAACTGTGCGCCGTGAAGCCCAGGCCCCGCGCCCGGCACAGCCGGGCCACCTGCAGACACTCCTTCACCCCGCCCGCCCACATGGCGTCGGCCTGGAAGACGTGGTAGCAGCCCTTTTCCACCATGGTGCGCAGTTCGGGCCAGCCGGCGGTGTGCAGCTCGCCCCCGGCGATGGGCACGCGCGAAGCGGCGGTGAGCGCGGCCATCTCGTCGAACCACTCCATGAACAGCGGCTCCTCCACCCACGCGAGGCCCGCGTCGGCGGCGGCGTCGGCGAAGCGCGTGGCGCGCGCCAGATCCCAGCGCGGCGCATCGGCGAACTGGGTGAGGCGGAAGGCCTGATTGCAGTCCACGGCAATGCGCATGCGGCCATCCATGGCCTGGGCGATGTGTTCGATGGCGGCGATATCCACCCGCTCATCCCAGTCGTGCACGCGAATCTTCAGCGTATCGAATCCCTCGGCGAGACGCGCCTGCGCCTCCTCGATGCGCGCTTCGGGGGGCATGACTTCGCCGGAGGAGGCGTACAGGCGCAGCCGGTCGTCGCTGCCACCCAGCAGGCGGTAGAGGGGCAGGCCCGCGAGCTTCGCCTTGATGTCCCAGAAGGCGGGTTCGATCCACCAGTTGCGGTTGCCGCCGATGGCGAGAATCTTCAGCCGCTCGTGGACGAGCTCCATGTCGGTGGGATCGCGCCCCAGGAACAGATCGGCCAGCGGATCTCCCAGTCCGGCGCGTTCGCGCCCCGAGGTGGGAAAGGCGCTCCAGCCCTCCACGCCGTCGTCGGTAACCAGGCGAATCAGGTTGAAGGCGTACCGTGAGCGCGTGTTGCCCGGGATCCATGCCGGCGAAAAGGGCGCGGGCAGCGGCACGGTGACAAACCACAGTTCAAGGCGGTCGAGGACTGACATGGTCGGGCCAGAAAGAGAAACCCCGCGACTATAGCCGCGGCACGGCGGCTTGATCGCGGTCAATGCCTGCCTCAGCCTGCCGGCTGCAACCTTGTCCCGGTTCGCCCCGGCGCCAGGACCCCACGATGACAGCCACCCCGCTACCGCCCGAGCGCTTGCGCCGGCGCGCCACCCTCGAGGCCCTGCCCTTTTCCAGCACCGAGGAGCTGCCGGATCTGTCCGAGCTGCCCGGCCAGCAGCGCGCCCTGGAGGCGCTGCGCTTCGGCGTGGCCGTGCCCCACGAGGGGTACAACCTGTTTGCCCTGGGGCCCGCCGGCAGCGGCCGCGAAACCCTGGTGCGCCAACTGCTTGCCGAGCAGGCGCGCACGCGGCCAGTGCCGCCCGACTGCTGCTACGTGAATCAGTTCAGCGATCCCTCGCGCCCGCGGGCACTGCGGGTGCCGGCGGGCCGCGGGCGTGCGCTGCGCGACGACATGGCGGCGCTGGTGGAGGAGTTGCGCAGCGCCATTCCCGGCGTCTTCGAACGCGAGGATTTCCGCGCCCGGGTGGAGGAGATCAACACCGAATTCGCCGGACGCGAGCAGTCCGCCCTGGCCGCGCTGGCCGAGGAGGCCGCCGCCGCGGAAGTGGCGCTGTTGCGCACCCCCAACGGCTTCGTGCTCGCGCCCGTGAAGGACGGCGAGGCCATGAACCCCGATGACTTCGCCAAGCTCCCCGAAGCCGAGCGCGAACGCCTGGGCAAATCCATCAATGCGTTCCAGGACAAACTCGCCCACATCCTGCATCAAGTCCCGCAGTGGATGCGCGAGCGGCGCGAGCGGCTCAAATCGCTCGAACGCCACTACGTGATGACCGCCGTGGGCCAGGCGCTGGACGAGATCCTGGAGCGCTGGCGCGACCAGCCCGCGGTAGTGGCGCATATCGAGGCCCTGCGCCAGGACGTGATGGAGAATGCCGCCGCCTTCCGCCAGGTGCAGGAGGCGCCGGCCGAGGCGCCCGCCCCGCCCTTCCAGGCGGCGCCGGACTTCCGCCGCTACCAGGTGAACCTGGTGGTGGACAACGCCGAGACCGCCGGCGCGCCGGTGGTGTTCGAGGATCTGCCCACCCACCCCAACCTGCTGGGCCGCATCGAGCACATGGAGCGCTTCGGCGCGCTGGTGACCGACTTCACCCTGATCCGCGCCGGCGCCCTGCACCGCGCCAACGGCGGCTATCTGGTGCTGGATGCGCAGAAACTGCTTGTGCAGCCCTTCGCCTGGGAGGGCCTGAAGCGCGCCCTGCGCGCCCGCGAACTGCGCCCCGAATCCCTGGCGCGCATGCTCAGCCTGACCAGCACCAAGTCGCTCGAGCCCGAGGCCGTGCCGCTGGACGTGAAGGTGGTGCTCATCGGCGAGCGACTGATGTACTTTCTGCTGTACGAATACGATCCCGAGTTCCGCGAACTGTTCAAGGTGGCCGCGGACTTCGAGGACGTGGTGGACCGCAGCGCCGAGGGCGAGGCGCTGTACGCCCGGCTGGTGGCCACGCTGGCGCGGCGCTTCGGGTTGCTGGCGCTCGAGCGCGAGGCGGTGTGCGCGGTGATCGAGCGCGCCGCCCGGCTGGCCGAGGATGCCAGCCGCATCACCGCGCGGGTGGAACCCGTGGCCGACCTGATGCGCGAGGCCGATCACTGGGCCCGCCAGCGTGGCGCCGGGCGCATCGGCGCCGTCGACGTACAGCGCGCCGCGCAAGAGCGCCAACGCCGCGCCGACCGTCTGGCCAACCGCACTCGCGAAACCATCCTGCGCGGCACGGTGGCCATCGACACCGCCGGCACCGAGATCGGCCAGGTCAACGGCCTGGCGGTGTATCCCCTGGGCGAGTTCGCCTTTGCCCAGCCCACCCGCATCACCGCCACCGTGCGCCTGGGCGAGGGCGAGATCGTGGACATCGAGCGCGAATCCAAGCTCGGCGGCAACATCCACAGCAAGGCGGTGATGATCCTCACCGCCTACCTGTCGGCGCGCTACGCCGAGGAGATTCCGCTCGCCCTGCAGGCCCGCGTGGCCTTCGAGCAGACCTACGGTGGCGTGGAGGGCGACTCGGCATCCGCGGCCGAGCTGTGCGCGCTACTGTCCGCCCTGGGCGAACTGCCCCTGCGCCAGTGCCTCGCGGTGACCGGCTCCATCGACCAGCTCGGCCGCATCCAGGCCATCGGCGGGGTGAACGAGAAGATCGAGGGCTTCTTCGACCTGTGCAACGCCCGCGGACTGAGCGGCGAGCAGGGCGTGATCATCCCGGCCGCCAACGTGGCCCACCTCATGTTGCGCGAGGACGTGGTGGCGGCCTGCGCCGAAGGCCGCTTCCGGGTCTACGCGGTGGAGCACGCCGACGATGTGATGGAGCTGCTCACCGGCATGCCGGCGGGCGAGCCCGATGAGGAGGGCAATCTGCCCGAGGCGTGTTTCGCGGCCCGGGTGATGGAGCGCATCGGCCGCTTCTTCGCCCTGCGGCGGGAGTACGCCGCACCCGTCGTCGAAGCCGCCAGCGGCGGCGACGGGGACGAACCGGCCGAAACGCCGCAGCCCCCGGCGGCGCAGCTCTAGGCGGCCGGCAGGTGATCGCCATGCGCGTTGGTGCTGGCGGACTGAAGCCGACACCGCGCCCGCGCGGTTGACGTGTGTCAATCCGGGCAGTGCCGTGCCCGCCTATGGTGAAACTCCCACGGCCCCGGCGCTGCAGCACGAGACCCATGACACCGCCCGATGAAGACAGCCTGATCCGCAAGGATGCGACGGCCTTGCCGGTGCCGCCCAACCTCGCCGACTACGAGCAGGCCTGCGCGAGCTTCCACTGGCGGACGGCGGCTCAGGCGCTGTCCGGTCTGCCGGGCGGGGGCGGCTTGAACATCGCCCACGAAGCGGTGGACCGGCATGCCCACGGGACCCGCGCAACGCACGTGGCGCTGCGCTGGCTCGGCAAGGACGGCAGCCGGCGGGATTTCAGCTACGTCGAGCTGGCCGCCTGGAGCGCACGCTTCGCCCACGTGCTCGAGGAACTCGGGGTGCGGCGCGGCGATCGGGTGTTCCTGCTGGCGGGCCGCATCCCCGAGCTCTACATGGCGGTGCTCGGCGCGCTCAAGCACCGCTGCGTAGTCTCGCCGCTGTTCGCCGCCTTCGGCCCGGAGCCCATCTTCACCCGCCTGAGCATCGGTGGCGCCAGCGTGCTGGTGACCACCACGGGCCTGTACCGGCGCAAGGTCGCGGCCCTGCGCGAGCGGCTGCCGCAACTGCGCCACGTGCTGGTGGTGCGCGAGGAACCCGGCGAGCCCCTGCCCGAGGGCACGCTCGACCTCGCCGCCCTGCTGGAGGCCGCGTCGCCGCGCTACGAGATCGGCCCCACCCGCCCGGAGGATCCCGCCCTGCTGCACTTCACCAGCGGCACCACCGGCAAGCCCAAGGGCGCCATCCACGTGCACGAGGCGGTGGTGGCCCACCACGCCACTGCCGCCCTGGCGCTGGACTTCCACCCGGAGGACGTGTTCTGGTGCACCGCCGACCCGGGCTGGGTGACGGGCACCTCCTACGGCATCGTGGCGCCGCTGGTCCACGGCCTGACGCTGATCGTGGACGAGGCCGATTTCGATGCCGCGCGCTGGTACGACACCCTCGCCCGCGAAGCCGTGAGCGTCTGGTACACCGCGCCCACGGCGGTGCGCATGATGATGAAGGGCGGCGCGGCGGGCGCACGCTCGCGAAAATTTCCCAAGCTGCGCTTCATTGCCAGCGTGGGCGAGCCCCTCAACCCCCAGGCGGTCACCTGGGGGCTGGAGGCCTTCGGCCTGCCCATCCACGACAACTGGTGGCAGACCGAGACCGGCGGCATCATGATCGCCAACTTCGCCGCCATGGACATCCGCCCCGGCTCCATGGGCAAGCCGCTGCCGGGCATCCACGCGGCGCTGGTGCGGCACACTGGCGATGGCGGTGTGGCGCTCATCGAAGAAGCCGACACGCAGGGCGAACTCGCCCTCAAGCGCGGCTGGCC
>JBIIUM010000160.1:0-7491 GCA_044339985.1 Burkholderiales bacterium
ACGCCGCACCCGCAAGGGCCCCTCGCTGGCGGCGCAATCCGCCTCGGGCGTCGCGGCCAAACCCGTTGCCCGCCGTGGCGGTAGCCCACGGGCCGCGGCGGCCCCCGCGCCCGAAGCGCTGCGCGCCATGGTGGCCGAGGCGGCCTACTTCCGCGCCGAACGTCGCGGATTTTTGCCCGGCGCGGAAATGGACGACTGGCTGAGCGCCGAGGCGGAAGTGCTCACGCGGCTGGGGCACACCCCGGCGTGCGCGCCCGCCGCCAAGACCCGGCGCAAAACAGCCAGCAACGCGGGAACGGCCGGAACGGCCTGAGCCAGACCAGGGCCGGCCCGCGCCGGGGCGGCGCATGCTTTTGTTCCGGCCCGGCGCGCGCTCTAATCCGGGCCCTTGGGCAGCGCCCGCCGCTCCCGCGGGGCGCTAGGGTGCCGCGGCCGCCTTGGCCCGCATCTTCGCGGCCACGTAGTCGCCGTGGGACACGTACAGCAGATCCGCCACCTTGCGGATCAGATGCTGCTCCCAGGCCGAGAGCTCGGCGTCGGCGTAGGCCACGGCCCACATGTGCTCGATCACGCGCACCCTCTGCTGGGCGCTGAAGTGGCGGTTCAACAGTGAAGTGAACTGGAAGTAGTCGGTGGCCTGCTTCGCCTCGGCCTCGGCCAGGGCCACCAGCTGATCGGCTTCGCCGGGCGCGAGACCGAACTTGTCGCGCACGGCCCGCAGCACCGTGTCACGCTCACGGGGCTCCAGGTCGCCGTCCATGCGCACCACCTCGAGCAACAGCGCCGCGGTGGCCAGGGCAATGGCGTGTTCCGAGTCAACCGGAGCCGTGGCGCCGGCCAGGTTCTTCTCGAAGAAATCGCGGATCGCGGCGAGCATTTCTGGCCTGCCGCTCAGTTGGCGGCGCGGGCCGACTCGCCCGGTGCCAGCTCGCGGTAGCGGATCCAGCCCGCGTTCATCTCGTCCCAGGTCTGGTCGCCCCAGGGCACGGCGCGGGCGGGATCGGGATTGGCGTGGTTGCGCGCCGAGTTGTCCCAGCGCATGAGGAAGTCCACCCGCGTGCCGGCCGGCAGCACGCGCGGCTCGCGCAACTGGTACACGCTCTGCCAGGCGAAGTCGTAGTTGGGCACCGACAGCAGCACCTCCTCGCGGCCGTCGGGGAAGATGGCGGTGAAGCGCGCCGCCTTGCCGCGCAGGTGGGCGTGGGGCATGAGGCTGTAGAGCACGATGTCGCGCTCGAACACGTGGCTCACGGTGACGGCGTGATCCGCGGCGTGGGGCGGGATGCGCAGGTCATGGGTGCGCAGGAACTTCAGGCGCAGTTCGTGGCCCGGCGGGCTGTCGTGAAAAAAAAGCCCGATGCGCGTCACATCGCGCACCGCCTTTCCAGTGGGGGTGTAGTGCATCTGGAACCGCAGGCCCGCCCCCTTGCGCAACAGCACGCCCGCGCCGTCGGGATAGGGCAGCGGGTTGCGGCCGGGCGAGTAGCCGCCGAGGGCGGCCAGTTGCTCCACGAAGTCGCGGCCTCGGGCCTGGGGGTCGTCGATGCCCGCCAGCACGTGGTGCACCACACTGCGATCGCCCGGGTGGATTTCGATGGCGCGCACCCACACATCGCGATCGAGCGGGTTGGCGGCGCGAGGGTAGCGGTAGTCCACCACCCCGGTGGCCGGCACATCGAAGGGCGGCACTTCCACCACCAGATCGGGCTTACCTAGGTTCCAGTCCTGCGTCACGGGCGTGACGGCTAACAGCGGATCGGGCCCGTCGCCACGCGGCGCGCCCGCCTCCACCCAGCGCACCAGCAGCGCACGCTGGGCGTCGGTGAGGGAGCGGTCGCCCTCGAAGGACCCAAAGTGGGGGTCGGCGTGCCAGGGTGGCATGCGGCCCGTGCGCAGCACTTCGCGGATCATGGGCGCGAAACCGCGCACCTTGTCGTAGCTGGTCATGGCCCAGGGGCCGATGCCGCCCGGACGGTGGCATCCGGAGCACTTCTCGGCCAGCAGCGGCGCCACCTCGCGGGCATACGACGCCGGCACGGGCTTCGCAAGGTCCACCAGGCAGCCCACCGGCTCCACCTGGGTGAGCGCGGGCTGGCGGCCGGCGAGCAGCGCCTCGAGCGCGTCGGCCAGATAGTGGCGCGCGGCGACGGGCTTCTGGGCACCGTAGGCCAGCCGGTCGTCCACGGGGCCGCGATAGGCCAGGGTGCGGGTGCGCGGATCCACCACGAACACCTCGGCGGTGCGGGTGACGCCCAGGGACGAGGCCACCAGTTGAACGGGGTCGAGCAGCACGGGCAGGTTGATGCCGAACTCGGCCGCCTCCCGGACTACCGATTCGCGGTCATCCTGGACGTTGGGGTTGAGAAGCAGGAACTCCACGCCGCGCGGACCGAAGCGGTTGCGCAATTCGCCCAGCGCCGGCAGCGCCTGGCGCACCACCGGGCAGCCGTTGCCCTGCACCAGGATCACCACGGCAGGCGCGTCGGCGTGGTAGTAGAGGGCGCGCGAATCGCCGCGATGGTCGAGCAGCCGGAAATCGTCCACGCGCTGCCCGGGCTCGAGGGCGGCGGCGGGCATCGACAGCAACAGCGCGGCGAGGCCGAGGAGTTTCGATCGGGTGGTTTTCATGGAATTCATCTCTGCATGAATGCCGCCCATGCTAACGCAGGGATTGCGCCGCCTGCGTGGCGCAATGGCATCATGCACGCTTCCTGTTTCGCGCCCCGAACCATGTCCGCCGCTCTTCGCTGGGCCATGCACTCTGCCTCGCCCGCCCAGGCTCTGCGCGAGCAGGGCTTCGTCGTCCTGCCACCCGCCCAGTTCGCCCATGTAACCAACGTGGAACTACCCACGCTGCACTCGTGGCCGGATCACTGGCACGCCCTGCCCCCGGACACCTTCCTGCGCGACGGCGGCGCCTACCGTTTCCGCCGCCACTCGAGCTTTGTGCATGACACGCACACCGACGCCGTGGCCCAGGTGCCCCACCGCGCCCACTGGCAACCCACCTCGTACAACGCCCTGCACGGCGGCCTCGAGCGCTGGTTCGAGCCCATGAAGGCGGCACTCACGCAGCAACCGGCGTGGATTGAGCTGCTCGCCGGCCTGGGGCGCCTGTTCAACGAGGCAGGGCCCGCGCCGCGCTGGTACATCGAGGCGCACCAGTTCCGTATCGACACGGCCTCGGGCGTGGGGCGCCCCACCCCTGAAGGCGCGCACCGCGACGGCGTGGATTTCGTGGCCGTGGTGCTGGTGGATCGATGCCACGTGCGCGGCGGCGAGACGCGCATCTTCGACGCCAACGGCCCCCACGGCATCCGCTTCGTGCTTTCCGAGCCGTGGACCGCCGTGTTGCTGGACGACGCCCGCGTGATCCACGAAACCACCCCCATCCAGCCCGACGCCCCCGGCGGGCACCGCGACACGCTGGTGCTCACCTATCGCCGGGGCGGCTTTCAGGATCCGCAACGGCCGTGAGCGCCGGCGACAGCCGGCTGTACGCCCCGGCCACCGAGCGCAACCGGGCACCCATCCTGGCGGTGCTTGAACCGCTGCTCCACGAAGGCAGTGTGCTGGAAGTGGCCAGCGGCACGGGCGAGCACATCACGTGGTTCGCCACGCAGATGCTGGCGCTGCGCTTTCTGCCCTCCGACCCCGACCCTGCCCATCGCGCCAGCATCGCGCAATGGACGCAAGCCCTGGGTGTCACCAACGTGGCGCCGCCCCTCGACCTGGATGCCACCGCCACCGCGTGGACGTTGCCGGCAGCGGAGCTGGCTCGCCTGCGCGCCGTCCTCTGCATCAACATGATCCACATCGCCCCCTGGCAGGCCACGCAAGGGCTGATGCGCAACGCCGCGGCGGTGCTGCCGCCGGGCGGCGTGCTGTATCTGTACGGCCCGTTCCGGCGCGGCGGCAACCACACCGCCCCCAGCAACGCCGCCTTCCACGAGAGCCTGCGCGCCCGCGACGCCGCCTGGGGCGTGCGCGATCTGGAGGCGGTGCAGGCGCAGGCGCTGGCCCACGGGCTGACCACCGAGCAGGTGACGGAGATGCCGGCCAACAACCTGTCGCTGGTGCTGCGCCGCACCGGGGCACCGTGAAGCAGCCCCCCATCGACCGCGCGCTACTGGCCCGCGACGCCGTGCGGCAGGCGGTGCGCGCCGCCGGCCATGGCCACCTTCTGCTCTCCGATGCGGCGCTGGAGGCATCCCTCCAGGCCGCGCTGGAAGGCCGCGACCGGCGCGCGGCCGTGTGGCTGTTCGGATACGGGTCGCTGGTATGGAGCCCGCTGCTGCACCCGGCGCAGCGGCTGCCGGCCCGCGTGCACGGCTGGCACCGCGGCTTCTACCTGCGCTCCATGATCAACCGCGGCACGCCCGAGCAGCCCGGCCTGGTGCTGGCCCTGGACCGCGGCGGCGCCTGCGGCGGCATGGCCATGCAGCTGCGGCGAGCCACCCAGGCCGAGGACCTGATGCTGCTGTGGCGCCGGGAAATGATCACCGGCGCCTACCAGCCACGGTGGGTGCGTGCCCGTACGGCCACCGGCACCGTGCGGGCGCTGGCCTTCGTGGTGGAACGCGCGCACCCCTCCTACGCCGGACGGCTGGACGAGGACACCATCCTCGCCACCGTGCGCCGCGCCCGCGGACACTTCGGCCCTTGCAGCGACTACCTGCTGGAAACCGCAGCGAGCCTGGCGCACCACGGCATCGCTGACCCCAGGCTGGCGCGGCTGGCGCGCAAGCTGACGGAGGGGCGGTAAGTCCGGTGCCGTCGTCGAGCGCCTGGGCTACGACCCGTGGGGCATGCGCCCCGTTTGCACCGGCAGCGACGATCCGAGCAACGACGCTTGCGCGTTACTCGACCGGAGCATCACCGGGCATGCGCGCCTCGATGAGACAGGGCTCATCCATGAGAACGGGCGGGTGTATGACCCGACGCCGGTTTGGGTAGTGTCCGCTGACTACAACCGCCACAGCTTCTGCGACGATAACCCGCTGTCCCACATTCGAGACAGCAGGCCTTCCAGTAACAGCGGAAGGGGTCGCCATCTTAGACATCACGGCGGAAGCAACTGTCTGGAGGGTCGGCAATAGCAGGGGCCCGTGCGATATGGGCTTCTCAGCTTCAGCATCACCTCGCCGTCGGCGTTGCGGCTCGCGCGCGGGCGCCGGGGCACCTTTTGGCGCGCAGGCGGTGTCGCGGCAGGCTGTGCTGCGCCCGGCACTCATACAGTCAACCGCCCTGCCCGACTTGCCGGGGCGATGTTCACTGTCATCCCGGCGCCGAACGCAAGCGCGTCGGCTTCCATGCCGTCGCTGAAAATCACGCCGCCCTCCGGCATGTTCGATGTCAGCACCAACGGGTGCTGCGTATCGATTTCGCCATAGACCAACGAGGCGCCGGTGGCACGGCTTGGGAAGGGTTCGCGCACTGCGAATCGCAGCGCCTGCGCGTCCCAGGCCAGCGGACGATAGTCGGCGCTGCGCGACGCGCCTTCCCAGGCTGCGCCGATCCGTAGCGAACCCATGATCACGCTTGTCATCCAGCCAGTCGAGCCCAGCCCGGTCGAGACGATCACTCCGCTGGAGTTCTGCACTTCTGCCTGGCCACTCCAGTCGATCCGGTAGCGCGCCGAGGTGTGGCCTCGCGGTCCGATGAATAGATCGTTGACTGCCAGCATGGTCTGGCCGTCGGCCAGCGATGCCTGCGCCATGGTGACGCGCTTGTCAGGGCGGGTGTCCGCCAACACCGAGGGCAGCAGCGCGGGCAGGTCAGCCGCCTGGAAGGGCAGCAGGATGCCGTCGTGCCGTGCCGGGTCTGGGTTCAGCCCGACCAGCGGCTGGCCATCGAGGTACTTCATCGTGTTGGCCACCAGACCATCCTGCCCCAGGGCCAGCACGACATCGGCCGGACCGAACAGGAAGTTCGGCAGGTACTGCCGCTCCAGCTCCTGCCAGCGGCCGTGGGCCTCCAGCACCTCGGTGACAACGGCGCGCGCGGTCAGGTAGGCGCTGTGCTCGCGCTCATAGTCACCGAAGTCGGCGCCCAGATGCTGGACGTAGAAGCGCGCCTGGTCGACCGTATGGAACCGGCCGATCAGTTCCTGCAGCCGGGTGCGCCGGGTCACCAGCACCACCTTTCGGTCGGACGCGCTCATGCGGACCGCCGTTCCCCCTCGGCGGGGCGTTGCTTCGCCTGCGGCGCTTGTGCAACGAGCAACGTCTCGAGCAGGTCGGGCGAGACGTTGAGCTGCCCGATCTTCTCGGCGCGCTCGGCGAGCCCGCCGAAAGCCTGCGCGATCAGCTGGCCCGGCGCCATGCCTGCAGCGGCGAGCGCCTGGATCACGCGTACGTCGGTCTTCTGGAGCGCGTCCATCACTGCTGCCACCCGGTGGGCCTCAGCCTCCGCCAGCGCGCGGGTGTTCTGCGCGTTGCGGGCCACGAAATCCGTTCGACGGGTTTCCACCGAGATGTCGGTTTCCATGTCGGCCAGCCGCAGCTGGGCCCTCTTTTCGCGCAGCGAGGCTTCCGCCTCCATCTGGGTTTCGCGGATCTGGCGCTGCTTCTGCTCGACAGCGACCTCCGTGTCCAGCTCGCTTTCCCGGATGGCACGCTCGTTGTTCACGGCCGCGTTACGGCGCAGGAAGATGGCGTCGTCAGCCCGCTTCAGGATGGCCTCGCGCGCTTCCGCCTCGAGCGCGCGCGCGGTCTCCGGCGTGGGGCGCACTGCAGTGACAACAAAGCCCAGGATTTCCAGGCCGAGCGCCTGCAGCTCGGGATGCTGCGATAGCGTGCGGAAACCTTCCGCGCCCAGCGCGTTGGCGGCCTGCAGCGCATCCCTGAGCGGCCGCTGCTGGATGGCCTTCTGCGCCATGGTTTCGACCTGCGCCAGGACCCGCTGCGGCAGCTTGATGGGGTCCTCCGACTCGTAGCCCTTGCCATCGGCGCGTAGCGTGAAATCAGCCAGCGTGGCGGTCTTGCGCGGCTCGGCGATGCGCCACGTCACCGACCCCTGCACGGTGACGGTCTGAAAGTCCGCCGTCATCAGGGTCTGGATGAAGTCGTCGACGCGGCTGGATACGGGAAGAGCCATCAATGACGAGGACGGCGCGTAGTAGAAGAAGGAGCGCCCCGTGCCTTCCAGCCGCACCCGGCCGTTCTTCACAAGCAGCACGTACGAGGTGGGCCTGGACTTGAAGTAGCGAATGCCGAACATAGACACCTCCGGATGGATGCCACCGGGATTGGCGGCATATAGTTGTGTACAACAACTATTAAGGTTGCATAGTACAACTAATTTCGCTACTGTCAAGCCTGTTTTGGACACGCTGCCAGCCAAGGCCCGGACATGAAGATGCCCCAGACCATGGAGCGCCCGCTCGCCACTGTCGATGTGGCGATCTTCGCCATCGTCGACAACGCACTACAGGTGCTGCTGGTGCGCCGCCCCGATCGCGCCGGGGAGCCGTTCCCGGGCAGCTGGGCG